>NZ_JBHWJZ010000001.1:176860-486736 GCF_042731085.1 Streptomyces sp. NPDC059875 | reverse complement strand
CTCTCCCTTGTTGTGTGGTGGCCGGGTTTTTTTTTATATTACCCCGGCCCTGCACCCCCCCCCCCCCGCCCGGGCCCGGCCCCTACCCCCCTCGGGGGCCGGAGCCTCGGCTCACTGAACGGACGGTACCCGGGCCCCGCGCCCACGGACCATGCACGGATCAGCCGCCGCCGGGGAATACTCCCGAACATGCCTGCCGAGTACGCGACCTTCGCCCTCGCCCCCGCGATACGTGCCGGTGCCGTCACCCCAGGCGGCGGTCACCGAGCGCACCGAGACTTCCTGGACTTCGTCGTCGACGGACGGCCACTGCTCTTCCGCCTCGCCGACCTCGACGCCGTCTCGCCCCTCGCCTCCGACATCCCGCCCGCGATCCTGACCGAGAGCGTCCGCGGTCTCCTCCTCGACGCCGAGGCTCCGCTGGAGGGCGGCCGGCACGTGATCTACGGCTGTCCGGAGTGCGACGGACTCGGCTGTGGAGCGGTCACCGCCGTCATCGAGCGCGACGGGGAGGACATCGTGTGGCGTGACTTCGCCTGGCAGACCGACGACGTCGCCGACCTCGACTTCAACGGTTACCAGGGGATCGGCCCGTACCGCTTCCGCGGCGGGCAGTACCGCGCCGAACTGGAACGGCTGCTTCATGACGAGCTCACCGCCGAGGCCCCCGCCGCCCGCCGTGTCCTGCTCATCGGCGCCCGCGCCGCCGTCCTGGGCAAGCTCGCCGCTGCCCTGCGCACCATCGGCATCGGCGCCGACATCGTCCCCGACACCGAAGGGGTCACGGACGACGAGCTGCGCGGCTACGGCGCCGTCGCCTTCGGCCGAGCCGTCCCCGAAGAGGCGCGGGCGGCCGTGCGCGCCTCGTTCGCCCGGGCCGCCGTCGACGTGGCGTACGTCGACGGCCTCGCCCCGGTCGTCCCCGTCCTCGTCGCTCAGATCGTCTCCGCCCTCGACCCGACCCCGCCGGAGCGCCGACGGCTCACCGCGCTGGCGGCCGCCGGGGCCGAGGCCACGGTCGAGGTGGCCTCCGCGGTCGGCGTCCAGCTCGTCGCGTACCGCCTCGACCGTCTCTACCGCACCCACGAGAAGCTTCTCCTCGACGACGTGCTGGAGCCGGGCACCCATCGGATCCCCCTGGACGCGAAGGCGGTGAAGGGACAGTCCTTCCTGGTGGCCCGCACCACCGGGAGCGAGCTGGTCGTCCCGGTCGTGCACTGACCGGTGACATACGATTCATCTCCTGATGACTGCAACCCTCGTCGCCAAGGACCTCGCCGCCGGCCACGGCGAACGCTCCCTCTTCGCCGGCCTCGACCTCGTCGTCGCCCCCGGCGACGTCATCGGCCTCGTCGGCGTCAACGGAGCCGGCAAGTCGACGCTGCTGCGCCTCCTCGCCGGGCTCGACACCCCCGAGGACGGAGAGCTGAGGCTCTCCCCGCCCACCGCCACCGTCGGCCACCTCCCGCAGGAGCCGGAGCGTCGCGAGGGCGAGACGGTACGGGAGTTCCTGGCCCGCCGCACGGGCGTGGCCGCGGCACAGACCGCCATGGACGAGGCCACCCAGGGCCTGGTCGACGGAGCCCCCGGCGCCGACGACGCGTACGCCGTCAGCCTGGAGCGCTGGCTCGGGCTCGGCGGCGCCGACCTGGACGAGCGCGCCGAGGAGGTCGCCGACTCGCTCGGCCTCACCGTCGGCCTCGACCAGCCGATGACCTCCCTCTCCGGCGGCCAGGCCGCCCGCGCCGGACTCGCCTCCCTCCTCCTCTCCCGCTATGACGTCTTCCTGCTCGACGAGCCCACGAACGACCTCGACCTCGACGGTCTGGAGCGGCTCGAAGGCTTCGTGCAGGGGCTGCGCGCCGGGACGGTCGTCATCAGCCACGACCGCGAGTTCCTCACCCGCACGGTGACCAAGGTCCTCGAACTCGATCTCGCCCAGCAGCAGATCACGCTCTACGGCGGCGGTTACGAGGCGTACCTGGAGGAGCGGGAGACCGCCCGGAGGCACGCCCGCGAGGGCTACGAGGAGTACGCGGGCCGCAAGGCCGCCCTCGAAGCGCGCGGCCACATGCAGCGGTCCTGGATGGACAAGGGCGTCAAGAACGCCCGCCGCAAGGCCACCGACGGCGACAAGCTCGGACGCAACGCGCGCAGCGAGGCCAGCGAGAAGCAGGCCGCGAAGGCCCGCCAGACGCAGCGCATGATCGAACGGCTCGACGTCGTCGACGAGCCCCGCAAGGAGTGGGAGCTGCGGATGGAGATCGCCGCCGCCCCGCGCTCCGGCTCGGTCGTGGCGACCCTGCGCGAGGCCGAGGTCCGGCGCGGCGATTTCCGCTTCGGACCCGCCACCCTCCAGATCGACTGGGCCGACCGCGTCGCCATCACCGGCGCGAACGGCGCCGGCAAGTCGACGCTGCTCGCCGCGCTCCTCGGCCGGCTCCCGCTCGACGCGGGGGACGCGGTGCTCGGCTCGGGCGTCGTCGTCGGCGAGGTCGACCAGGCGCGCAAGCTCTTCCACGGCTCCGAGTCGCTGCTCGACGCGTTCTGCGCGGCGGTGCCCGAGACCGAGCCCGCCGAGGTACGGACCCTCCTCGCGAAGTTCGGCCTCAAGGCCGAGCACGTGCTGCGGCCGGCCACCACGCTCTCCCCGGGCGAGCGCACCCGCGCCGCGCTGGCCCTGCTCCAGGGCCGTGGGGTGAACCTGCTGGTGCTCGACGAGCCGACGAACCACCTGGACCTGCCGGCCATCGAGCAGCTGGAATCCGCCCTCGACACGTACACGGGCACGCTCCTCCTGGTCACCCACGACCGGCGCATGCTCGACGCGGTCCGCACGACCCGCCGTATCGAGGTCGCGGACGGCAAGGTGACCGAGCTCTGATGGGCGTCACCTTCGGCTGGGGCCCGACGGAGGCGGCCGTCCTCGCCCGGGACGCCGCATGCCTGGTCGTCGTCGACGTCCTCTCCTTCACGACGTCGGTCGGAGTGGCGGTGGAGTCCGGCTCCGCCGTCTTCCCGTACCCCTGGCGGGACGAGACGGCGGCTGCGTACGCGGCCGAGCTGGACGCGGCCCTGGCCGTCGGCCGCAGCCAGGCGTCACCGGAGACGCCGTGGACGCTCTCCCCGGCCGCGCTCCGGGCGGCCCCGCCGACCCTGCGCCTGGTCCTGCCCTCCCCGAACGGCTCCACGATCTCCGCGGAGCGAAGCGAGCTGGGGGTACCCCCAGGCGAGGCTCTGGGGGAGGGCGGCGCGACCGTGGTCGCGGCCTCGCTCCGCAACCGCACGGCCGTCGCGCGATGGCTGGCCCGGCACGGGTACGGCTCCGCATCCCTCCGGCTCGCCGTGATCGCCTCGGGCGAGCGGTGGCCGGACGGCTCCCTGCGCCCGGCGCTGGAGGACCTGCTGGGCGCCGGCGCCGTCCTGTCGGCGCTGTGCGCCCTGGGCCCGTACGACCTGACGCCCGAGGCGCGGGCGGCGGCCACGCTGTGGGAGGCGACGGAGGACCCCGCGGCGGTGCTGCACCGCTGCGATTCAGGGCGTGAACTGTACGAGTACGGCTATCCGCAGGATGTGGCGGTGGCCGCCGAGGTCGACACCTCGGAGACCGTCCCCGTCCTCACGGACGGCGTATTCCTGGAGGCACCATGACCGACCTGCTGACCCGGCTCACCGAGATGCTGGACGACCTCGACGCCGACGTCGACGAGACGATCGACCTGGCGGACGAGATCGCCGCCTCGGGCGACGCCGCGCTCCTTCCACGGCTCCAGGCCGAACTGGACCGCGCCCTCGTCGAACGGAACGCCTACGCCCGCGAGCTGCTCGGCGGCGTCCTCGCCGCGATCGGCGGCCCGGACGCGCTCCCGGCCCTGCTGCGGGCCTCGTCGGTCGATCTCGGAGACGACCAGGACTCCCTGGCGACGGAGATCGTCGACCTGGTCCAGGCCGACCCGGACCGCTCCCGCGCCCTGCTCCAGCCGCTGACGGAGGACGACGACCTGACGGTGGCGAACCGCGCGGAATGGGCGCTCCGCTTCCTGCCGAACGGCTAGGGCCGGTCCGGCGGATCAAGGTCGGACAGGCCCCAGGAGCGCATACCGTTCTCAACTCACGGCGCGCCTCCGGGATTCCCGGTCGCGCTGTGACATTCCCCTGCTGCTCCGTGCCTTCCCGCCTCGCCTCTCACCTGCGCATACTCCAGGTCCGCCGCGCCCTGAACCATGGACGGGCGGGCGCCGATCGGATGGAGCTGATGGACACGATGACGTCGCACGCGGTCTCTGCGGCAGCCGCTGGTACGTGGATGCTCGGTGACCTCACGGTCAACCGGATGGGTTTCGGTGCCATGCGCCTGACCGGCAGCGCCGCCTTCAGCGAGGGCACCCCCAGCGACCGTGGGCAGGCGATCGCCGTGCTCCGCCGCGCGGTCGAACTCGGCGTCGACCACATCGACACCGCCGCCTTCTACTTCTCGCGGCTGCGTTCCGCCAACGAGCTGATCAACTCGGCACTGGCGCCGTACGCGGACGATCTCGTCATCGTCACCAAGGTCGGCCCGGCGCGGGACGCCGACGGAGAGTGGGTCGCACCGGCGCGACCCGACCAGCTGCGCGGCCAGGTCGAGGAGAATCTGCGCCAACTCGGCCGCGACCACCTCGACCTGGTCAACCTGCGCCTCATGGGCCAGGACTCCATCAGCGAACACTTCGGGGCCCTCGCCGAACTGCGCGACGCCGGACTCGTCCGTCACCTCGGGATCTCCAGCGCCCGTCCGGAACACCTGGCCCAGGCTCAGGAGATCGCACCGGTGGTCTGCGTCCAGAACCCCTACGGCCTCGACGCGCCCGACGGGGACGACATGCTGCGGGCGTGCGCGGCGCGCGGCATCGCGTTCGTGCCCTTCTTCTCCATCGCCGGGGGAGGACGCGAGGCCGGAGCCGTCCGGGCCGAGCACGAGCAGGTCCACACCGTCGCCCGCGCGCACGGTGTCACACCCGCGCAGGTCCGCCTGGCGTGGATCCTGCACCAGGGCGACCATGTGCTGGCCATCCCCGGGACGGGCAACCCGGATCACCTCGTCGACAACGTGGCGGCGGGCGCACTCCGACTCACGGCGGAGGAGCTCCGGCTGCTCGATTCGATCCGCCGCCCCGCGTCACCCTGACCGCCGGGAAGACGGACGGGCCCGGCCTTCCGGCCGGGCCCGTCGTCGCGCGTCAGCGGCCGCGTCGCTTGCCGCCGCCGCCCTCGTTCAGGAGACCCGCCTTGCGCAGGGCGTCGGCCATCGCGCTGTTCGCGGGGGCCGGGGCCGAGCCCTGGGCCTGGGCCCGGCGCTGCTGGGGCGGACGGCCGCCCCGGTCGCGACGCTCGCCGCGCTCGGGCCGCTCCCGCTTCGGCGCGCCCCCGCCCGCCGACTCCGTCGTGGCCTCGTCGTCGAGCCGCAGCGTCAGCGAGATCCGCTTGCGCGGGATGTCGACGTCCAGGACCTTCACCCGGACCACGTCACCCGGCTTCACCACGTCCCGCGGGTCCTTGACGAAGTTCTTCGACATCGCCGACACGTGCACGAGGCCGTCCTGGTGCACGCCGATGTCCACGAAGGCACCGAAGGCCGCCACGTTCGTGACCACGCCCTCCAGGACCATCCCCGACGCCAGGTCGCCGAGCTTCTCGACGCCCTCCTTGAACGTCGCCGTCTTGAACGCCGGCCGCGGGTCCCGCCCCGGCTTCTCCAGCTCGCGCAGGATGTCCGTGACCGTCGGCAGACCGAAGGTCTCGTCGACGAATTCGTCCGCGCGCAGCGACCGCAGCACACCCGTGTTGCCGATCAGCGACGCGACCTCGCCGCCCGTCGTCTTCACCATCCGCCGCACCACCGGGTACGCCTCCGGGTGCACCGAGGACGCGTCCAGCGGGTCGTCGCCGCCCCGGATCCGCAGGAAGCCCGCGCACTGCTCGTACGCCTTCGGCCCGAGCCGCGCCACGTCCTTCAGCGCCCTCCGCGACCGGAACGGTCCATTGGCGTCCCGGTGCGCCACGATGTTCTCGGCCAGCCCGGCCCCGATCCCCGACACCCGCGAAAGCAGCGGCGCGGAGGCGGTGTTGACGTCGACGCCGACGCCGTTCACACAGTCCTCGACGACGGCGTCCAGCGAACGCGAGAGCTTCACCTCGGACAGGTCGTGCTGGTACTGCCCCACGCCGATCGACTTCGGGTCGATCTTCACCAGCTCGGCGAGCGGGTCCTGCAGCCGTCGCGCGATCGAGACGGCGCCGCGCAACGACACGTCCAGGCCCGGCAGTTCCTGCGAGGCGAACGCGGAGGCCGAGTACACCGAGGCGCCGGCCTCGGACACCATGACCTTGGTGAGCTTCAACTCGGGGTGCTTGGCGATGAGTTCGGCCGCGAGCTTGTCCGTCTCGCGGGACGCGGTGCCGTTGCCGATGGCGACCAGCTCGACCGCGTGCTCCTTCGCGAGCCGCGCCAGCTTCGCCAGCGACTCGTCCCACTTGTTCGCCGGGACGTGCGGATAGATCGTGTCGGTGGCCACGACCTTGCCGGTCGCGTCGACCACGGCGACCTTCACGCCCGTACGGAAACCGGGGTCGAGTCCCAGCGTCGCCCGCGTGCCGGCCGGGGCGGCGAGCAGCAGGTCGCGCAGGTTCGCCGCGAAGACCCGTACCGCCTCGTCCTCCGCCGCCGTCCGCAGCCGGAGCCGCAAGTCGATCCCGAGGTGGACCAGGATCCGGGTCCGCCAGGCCCAACGGACCGTGTCCAGAAGCCACTTGTCGCCGGGTCGGCCCCGCTCGGCCACGCCGAAGCGAGAGGCCACCATCCCCTCGTACGAGGACGGCCCGGGCGCCTCCGACGGCTCCTCGGGCTCCAGCTCAAGGGAGAGGACGTCCTCCTTCTCGCCGCGCAGCATGGCGAGGATCCGGTGGGAGGGGAGCGCGGTGAACGGCTCGGCGAAGTCGAAGTAGTCGGCGAACTTGGCGCCCGCCTCCTCCTTGCCCTCCCGGACCTTGGCGGCGAGCCGTCCCCGGCCCCACATCCGCTCGCGCAGCTCGCCGATGAGGTCGGCGTCCTCGGAGAACTTCTCGGTGAGGATCGCGCGGGCGCCGTCCAGCGCGGCGGCCGGGTCGGCGACGCCCTTGTCGGCGTCGACGAAGGCCGCGGCGGCGGCCGCCGGCTCCACCGACGGGTCGGCGAGGAGCCCCTCCGCCAGCGGCTCGAGACCGGCCTCGCGGGCGATCTGCGCCTTGGTGCGGCGCTTGGGCTTGAAGGGCAGGTAGATGTCCTCCAGCCGGGCCTTGGTCTCGGCGGCCCGGATCTGGGCCTCCACCTCGGCCGTCAGCTTGCCCTGCTCCCGTACGGAATCGAGGACGGCGGTCCGCCGGTCCTCCAGCTCCCGCAGATAACGCAGCCGCTCTTCGAGCGTGCGCAGCTGCGCGTCGTCGAGCATCTCGGTCGCTTCCTTGCGGTAGCGCGCGATGAACGGCACGGTCGACCCGCCGTCGAGCAGCTCGACGGCCGCCCTCACCTGTCGCTCGCGTACGCCGAGTTCCTCGGCGATCCTGCCTTCGATGGACGTCGTCACGGTGTACCGACTCGCCTTCTCGTGCCTCAAGCTTGCGACTGCATTCTGCCGCGTCCCCCGCCCGAATGCGCCACGCGCCCCGCGCACACCTCGACGTTGCCCCTGCCGGACCGCCCGTCCCGGGCGGGTACGCGGCCAGGACGAACGCCTCCGCACGCCCTGCCGGACCGCCAGTCCCGGGCGCGCACGCGTCCAGGACGAACGCCTCCGCACGCCCTGGCCGGAGGCCCGCCCTCGGTGGGCGGCGGCCATTCCGCGCCGCGCGGGCCGATGAAGCG
The DNA here is from genome assembly GCF_042731085.1 of Streptomyces sp. NPDC059875. Lineage (NCBI taxonomy): Bacteria > Bacillati > Actinomycetota > Actinomycetes > Kitasatosporales > Streptomycetaceae > Streptomyces > Streptomyces sp. NPDC059875. Next base: position 478,857 of record NZ_JBHWJZ010000001.1, on the reverse strand, counting down.
GCCCCGGTGTCGCTCCACCGGCCCCGCCGCCTACGCCTGCGTCGCCGGCCCGCGCCGCCGGCCTGCGTCGCCGGCCCGCGCCCCCCGCGTCCCCGACGCCTACGCCTGCGTCGCCGGCCCGCGTCGCCCGCGCCCGCTCCGTTGGCCTGCGCCGCCCGCGCCTGCGCCGCGCGCTCCGCCGTCCGCGCCCACGCAGCCGGCCCGCCGCCTACGCCTGCGTCGCCGGTCCCGCCCGCGCCGCCGGCGACGCCTGCGCCGCTCGCCCCGCCCCGCTGCCGCTCCCGCTCAGCCCTTGCCGGTGAGGTCCGCCGGGAACGCGCCCGCGAGGTACGCCGTGTTGCGGAAGGTCTTGCCCAGTTCCGTCAGGCGCTCGACGCCCGCCGCGCCCAGGTGCTCGTACGGGGCCGAGTCCAGGCGGTCCGTGTGGTTCTCCACCGTCTCGCGCAGCGCCTCGCCCTCGGCGGTGAGCTCGCCTCCGCCGTCGAGCAGCCCGCGCTCCCGCAGCCGCGCCACGGCGGCCTCCCAGTCGGCACGCCCCCAGCCGCGGCTGCCCAGGACCCAGCGCGGGCTCATGCCCAGGCCCGTGGCGGTGTGGCTGACCAGCGCCTCCAGCGGGTCGAGGCCCGCGCTGAGCAGCGCCACGAGGTGGCCGTCGCCCCGGTGCTCGCGCAGCAGCGTCGCGGCGTGCCAGTAGCGCAGGTGCGGCTCCTCGGGCACCGGCAGGTCGGCGTGGGCCGAGTAGAGCGGCCGGGCGTGCCGGGTGCACGCCTCGGTGGCGCGCAGGGCGAGCTCCGCGGCCTCCGCCATCTCGGCCGAGGCGATCGTCTCCTCGCCGAGGAGACGGCGCATCGTGGTGTCCACGGCCCGCAGCCGGGCCGCCCCCACCTCGGCGGGCGAGGCGATGTCCCAGACCGCCGGGAGGTACCGGGCCAGCAGCTCGACGTTGTAGTTGTAGAAGGTCGCGGCGACGGTCCCGGCGCCCACGGACCCCATCGCGGCGCTGCGCGAGGCGAGCCGCATGGCCGACGGGTCCTCGAAGCCGAGGGCCTGGAACTCGGTGTCCAGGTCCGGCGAGAAGTACACCGTGGAGTGCATCGGGTTCAGCATGTGGTGGCAGCGGCGGCCCGCGCGGGGCGGCAGAGAGGTCATGGAACGGCACGTTACCGACTGGTCGGTACGACGGGAAGGTCGGGGCTGTCCCCGGACGGCCGATGGCAGGAAACGTGGGGTCTTCGTCATTGCGGCCGTCCCGCGCCCCGCCAAGGATGGAACACATGACGAAGCGACCCGTGCTCGTCGTCCTCTTCGACGACGTGCAGAGCCTGGATGTCACCGGACCGGTGGAGGTGTTCGCCGGCGCCGGCCGCTTCGGTGGCGGTGGCAGCACCTACCCGATCGTGACCGCCTCGCTCGACGGCGCTCCGGTCCGTACCCAGAGCGGCCTGCGCCTGCTTCCCGACACGACGCTCGACGCCGCGGACCGCCCGCACACCCTGCTCGTCCCCGGCGGCGAGGGCACCCGCCGCCCCGATCCCCGGCTGATCGACTGGCTCCGGGAGAACGCCCCGCACACCGAGCGCCTGGTGTCGGTCTGCACCGGCGCCCTGCTGCTCGCCGAGGCCGGACTCCTCGACGGACGCCGGGCCACCACCCGCTGGATCGCCTGCGACCACCTCGCCCGCTGCTATCCGGACGTCGACGTGGACCCCGACCCCATCTTCGTCCGCGACGGCAGGATCTCCACCTCCGCCGGTGTGACCGCGGGCATCGACCTCGCACTCGCGCTCGTGGAGGAGGACCTCGGCCGCGTCGCCGCGCTGACCGTCGCCCGCCACCTGGTCGTCTTTCTGCGCCGCCCCGGCAACCAGGCGCAGTTCAGCGCCCAGCTCGCCGCCCAGACCGCCCGCCGGGCACCCCTGCGCGACCTCCAGCAGTGGATCACCGAGCATCCCGAAGGGGACCTCTCGGTCGAGGCCCTGGCCGCCCGCGCCCGGCTGTCGCCGCGTCACTTCGCCCGCGCGTTCCAGGCGGAGACCGGTACGACTCCGGGCCGGTACGTCGACCGGGTCCGGATCGAGCACGCGCGCAGGCTCCTGGAGGAGACGGCCGACGGCGTCCAGGAGGTCGCCCGGGCCGCCGGTTACGGTACCCCCGAGGCGATGCGCCGGGCCTTCGTCAAAGCCATGGGGACTGCCCCGGCGGACTACCGCCGCCGCTTCCACGCACCCGTACCGAACGCTCCGCAGACCACCCGCTGAAAGGGATCCCATGCAGATCGCCGTGCTCCTCTACGACCGCTTCACCACCCTCGACGCCGTCGGCCCCTACGAGCTCCTCGCCCGCCTCGCCGGAGCCGAGACCGTCTTCGTCGCCAAGGAAGCAGGACCGGTCCGCAACGACCAGGGAAGCCTCGCCCTCGTCGCCGACAAGACCCTCGCCGACGTGCCGAACCCGGACATCGTCCTGGTCCCCGGCGGCCCGGACTCCCGCCAGGCGATGAACGACCCGGAGATCCTCGGCTGGCTCCGTACCGCCGACGCCACCAGCACCTGGACCACCTCCGTCTGCACCGGTTCCCTGATCCTGGGCGCGGCGGGCCTGCTCGACGGCCGCCGGGCCACCACCCACTGGCTCGCGTACGAGGAGCTGCGCGCGCTCGGCGTCGAGCCCACCGGCGAGCGGGTCGTCTTCGACGGCAAGTACGTCACCGCCGCCGGGGTCTCCTCCGGCATCGACATGGCGCTGCACCTCATCGGCCGGATCGCGGGTGACGCCACGGCGCAGACCATCCAGCTGCTGACCGAGTACGACCCGCAGCCGCCCTACGACGCGGGCTCCCCGGAGAAAGCCCCGGCCGAGATCGTCGCGCACTGGCGCGGCACGGCCCCGAAGGACCTCGTCGAGGGCTGAGCCTCATCGCGGACCGAGCCCCGTCGGGGGCCGAGCCCCGCGCGCGAAGCCTCAGATCCCGCGCGCGAAGCCTCAGATCCCGTACGTGAAGCGGGGCGCGCGGCGCTCCAGGAAGGCGGCGACCCCCTCCGCGGTGTCGCCGCTTCCGCGGGCCTGCTCCGCCCAGTACGCGTCCCGGTCGGTGCGCCCGTCCGCGAACTCCTTCGCAGCCGCCTGCGTGAGCAAGGAGCGCGAGACCAGCACACGGGTGAACTCGCCCACCCGCTTCTCCAGTTCCCCGGCCGGGAGCACCTCGTCCACCAGGCCGGTGCGCAGCGCCCGCTCGGTGTCGATCAACTCGCCCGAGAAGAGCAGGTACTTGGCGGCCGACGGCCCCACCAACGCGGCCAGTCGACGGGTGGAGGAGGAGGCATAGACGATCCCGAGCTTCGACGGGGTCACGCCGAAGAGCGTGCCCTCCTCGGCGAACCGCAGATCACAGGCCGCGGCGAGCTGGCTTCCGCCGCCCACGCAGTAGCCGCGCACGGCGGCGAGCGTCGGCTTCGGGAAGGCGGCGAGCGTCTCCTCGGCCCTTATCGCGAGCGACTGCTGCTGGTCGCCCGGCTCGCGCAGCGTCGAGATGTCCGCGCCGGCGCAGAACGTCCCGCCGTCACCGGTCAGGACGAGAACACGGACCCCGGGGTCGGTCGCGAGCGGTGTGAGGATGTCCGGCAGGGACCGCCACATCGCGGCCGTCATCGCGTTGCGCTTGGCGGGGTTCGAGATCACGACGGTGGCGACCCCGTCGACGACGCTGGCACTCAGCTGCGGCTCCATGCGCCGGATGCTATCCGGGCACCCCGACCGTACGATCAAGAAGGGGTGCGAGGAGGGGGGCCGTACGGCTTCGCAGGTCCCTCCGAAGCCGTCAGGAGAAGATCAGGAGCAGTCGAACAACTGACGTTGGCATACTCACCCGATCAGAAGTCGGTCGATAAGTGTCGACTTCTGGTCAGTAGGTCGGTCCGGACCTACGGATTACCAAGACTCGATCCCGTGGCGACAATCGAGCACGAGGGTGGGAGCCGGACTATGGAGAGCCGCGGGAGCGTCCCCGCACGGCCACCGTCCTACGAAGGGGTCTGGCGCTTCACCGCTCCCGCGGTCGACGTCTCCGTTCCGCAGGCCCGGCACGCCGTGAGGGACCTGCTGATCCGTCAAGGGGTACCGGTCCACGACGACACGGTCCAGGGGCTGCTCCTGATCGTCTCGGAGCTGGTCACCAACGCCGTCAAGCACGCGGCGCTGCTCTCCCCCGAAGTGGCGGTGGAGGTGGCGATCGGAGCGGAGTGGATCAGGGTGTCCGTCGAGGACAACCATCCGTACCGCCCCAAGGCGCTGGAGGCGGACTACGGGCAGACGGGCGGCCGCGGGCTGCTCCTGGTGCGGGAGATCGCGCTGGAGGCCGGCGGGGCGTGCGACGTGGAGCACACCGCGAGCGGTGGCAAGATCATCTGGGCCGCACTGCCCCTCGCGCCGCGCGTGCCGGGGCTCGGGACGGCGCCGGGCATCGGAGCCCAGGCGCCCATGACGGCGCCCGGAACCCCGACCTTGCCCGGGATCACCAGCCCCCGGACGGACCCGTCAGCTCCTTGACGGCCGGACGTGCCGCGTCCAGGACGGTCATGAACCAGGCGGAGAACGGCGCGCTCGCGTGCCGCTCCGCCAGCTCCTCCGCCGTCACGAAGGCGGTCTCCTCGACCTCCTCCGGGTCCGGCCGCAGCTCGGCCTGGACCAGGCCGACGAAGAGGTGGTTGTACTCCTGCTCCACCAGGCCCGACGCGGGGTCCGGGTGGTTGTAGCGGACGGTGCCCGCCTCGGCGAGCAGCGAGGGCGAGATGCCCAGCTCCTCGTACGTGCGCCGGGCGGCGGCCGCGAACGGCGCCTCGCCCGGGTATGGGTGGCCGCAGCAGGTGTTCGACCAGACACCGGGGGAGTGGTACTTGCCGAGCGCGCGGCGCTGCAGCAGCAGCCGGCCCGACTCGTCGAAGAGGAAGACGGAGAAGGCGCGGTGCAGCTGTCCCGGCGCCTGGTGGGCGGCGAGCTTCTCGGCCGTGCCGATCGTGTTGCCGTCCTCGTCGACCAGCTCGAGCATGATCGACTCCGGGGCGCCGCCCGAAGAGACTCCGTTCGGCGAGCTGTGTGCCGCGGTGGCTGATGTGGTCGGCATACCCATCCTTCGCTTCGGTCCTCGGCCCGTTGAGGCACTCTCAGTCTGCCGCACAAAGGCGGCTTGTCCGTACTTCGCAGGCCGGACATGGCCCGCTCCCACCGCACCGGAGTACACCCCGGTGCGGCGGGAGCGGATGACGCGTCAGACCCCGAAGGCCGCCGGATAGTGGATCATGCCCCGCGGAACCGGGCCGGAACCGTCGAGGACCATCGCCATCATGGCCTCGTCCGGGACCTCGAAACCTGGCTTGATTCCGTACTCCGACGCCCGTGCGAATCCGAAGCGCGGGTAGTACTCCGGGTGACCGAGCACCAGGACGAGCCGCTCTCCGCGCAGCCGCGCCGCGTCGAGCACGGCCCGGACGACGGCCTCTCCGGCCCCCCGGCGCTGGTGCGCCGGATCGACGGCGACCGGGGCCAGCGCGGCCGCCGGAACACCGTCGACGTGGCAGCGGGTGACGAGCGCGTAGGCCGCCACCGTGCCGTCGGCCGCCTCCGCGACATACGACAGACCCGGCAGCCAGGCGCCGGCGTCCTCGCGCAGGGCGTCGACCAGCGCGGCCTCCTCCGCGGTGGCGAAGGCGGCCGCGTTGATCTCCCGTACGCGGGGGATGTCGGCGGCCGTCTCCTCCCGCGTACGCCACCGGGTGTCGGCGGGCCGCAGGACGTAGCCGGTGTAGCCGTACTCGCCGCCGTGGTCACGGCGCATGGCGAGCTCCGCGCGGGTCGAGGCGAGGGCCTCGGCCATGCCCGGGACCGTCGGGTCCGCGGCGTCGGCCCGCTCGGCGAGCGGGCCGTAGTACTCGTCCCAGTCGCTCTCGGGCTGCGGGACGACGCCGAGCACGTGATAGCCGCCCTCGACCGCCGCCGCGGTGTTCCCGGCGGTGGTTCGGAGCGCGTAGTGCTCCGCCCAGAAGGTGCGGGCCTCCTGGCTCGGCTCGTCCACCGTCCACTCGCACTCGGTGAGCACGAGCGTGCCTCCGGGAGCCAGGAGGCGGCGCCACTCGCGCAGCGCGGTGTCGAAGCCGAGGGCGTAGGCCGAGCTCTCGGCCCAGACCAGATCGAAGGATCCGTCGGGGAACGGGAGCTTGCCCATGTCGGCGTTGAGCGTACGGACCGAACCGCCGAGCCCGCGGGCGTCGGCGGCCTGCCGCAGCTCGTCGAGGAACGGCTCGTGCAGGTCCACGGCCGTCACCTCGGCTCCGGCTTCGGAGGTCAGGAGCAGCGCGGAGCGGCCGGGGCCGCAGCCGAGATCGAGCACGCGGGGCCGCTCGGGGAGCGGACCGGCAATGGCGAGCAGACGACGGGTGGTGGAGTCGGAGCCCGGACCCTGACGCGGAAGACCGTGGTGCAGGGCGAAGAAAGCGGTGTACAGAGCGTTGTCGGACAACGTGGGAACCCTTGGGTGAGAGGGCCCCGGCCGACGACGTGACGAACCGGTTCGGAGGAACCGGGGGATCAGGTCAGCCGGAGACCCGGGAGCTGAAGCCGGACCGGGTGCTGCCGCACTGGGCAGCCTCCATCGCGACGGTCATCAACCTCAGCTCCTCTCCCACCTCACGTTTGTCGATCAACGGTAGCAGGGGTCACGGAGTCACAGACAGAGCTTCGCCTCGTGCTCGGCGTGGCCGGCAGGCTCCAGCTGGAAGGTGCAGTGCTCCACGTCGAAGTGGGAGCCCAGGCACCCCTGGAGGTCGTGCAGCATCTTCTCGTGGCCCACCGCGTCCAGCGCCGCCTGGTCCACCACGACGTGCGCCGAGAGGACCGGCATCCCGGAGGTGATCGTCCAGGCGTGCAGATCGTGGACGTCCTCGACGCCCGGCAGCGCCAGGATGTGGGCGCGGACCTCCCCCATGTCGACGCCCTTGGGGGCCGACTCCAGGAGCACGTCGAGGGTCTCGCGCAGCAGCTTGATCGTGCGCGGCACGATCATCAGGCCGATGAGGATCGAGGCGATCGGGTCGGCGTACTGCCAGCCCGTGGCCAGGATGATGCCCGCCGAGACCAGGACGGTCACCGAGCCGAGCGCGTCGGCGAGCACCTCCAGATAGGCGCCGCGGACGTTGAGGCTCTCCTTCTGGCCGCGGACGAGCAGTGAGAGCGAGATCATGTTGGCGACCAGACCGACCAGCGCGAACGCGATGGTCAGTCCGCCCTTGGTCTCGGCCGGCTCGATGAACCGCTGGATCGCCTCGTACAGCACGTAGCCGCCGACGACGAGCAGCAGCAGACAGTTGGCGAGCGCGGCCAGGATCTCGGCCCGGGCGAAGCCGAAGGTGCGCTGCTCCGTGGGCGGACGGTTGGCGAAGTGGATCGCAAGGAGCGCCATCGCGAGGCCGACCGCGTCGGTCGCCATGTGGGCCGCGTCCGCGATCAGGGCGAGCGAGTCCGCGACGACGCCGCCGACGATCTCGATCACCATCACGGACAGTGTGATCCCCAGTGCGATCCGCAGCCGGCCCTTGTACGCCGCCGCCGCGGTGCCCGTGGGCGGCGGTCCGCCGTGGCTGTGTCCGTGGTCGTGTCCAGCCCCCATGACAAGGCCTCCCGGTCGTGTCGTCTCTGTGCCCCGGCTCGCAAGTGAACTACGGGTGGGGGGTATGTGCAACACGGTACTGAACACCGTTGTCATATCATCTGACCTGCGGTTATGCGGACCGCGCGGGGCGGAGTGCGGCGGCCTGTCCACAGGGTCGCGGAGCGCGGTTTGTGGGGCGGCACGTCGATCGCCCATGATGATCTCCGCAGGACGGGGCGCGCTCGTGGGGATTCGAGTGGGCCCGGGGGAGTCCGCACCGCAAAGCCTCGGTGAACTCCCGCTTTCGTTCATCCGATAGCCTCAGCCGACGTGCTGCCGCCCGATGCCGGGCCGTACCGCCGTGCCCGGGGCCGTGTCATGGGCCCCGCCGGCCCCGCCCGTCAGCTCCAAGGAGTGAGTTCGTCTGTCGACCGCCATCCTCACCGGTCCGCCGGTACCCGGATCGTCGCTCGACGGCGATCTGCGGTCGCTGGGCTTCGACGTCAGGGTCGCCGCCGACCCGCGTGACGCCGGCGCGCTGCTCGCCGCCGTACCGGCCGGCGAGCGGGTCGCCGTCGTCGACCCCCGCTTCGTCGGACACCTCCACGCGCTGCGGCTCGCCCTCACCGACCCCCGCTTCCCCGCCTCCGCCGTGCCCGGCGCGCTCACCGCGCAGAGCGAGGCCCGCCCGGCGCTCGCCCGCGCGCTGACGGACGTGTCCGCGCCGGTGCCGGGCGCGGACCCCGGGCCCGTATCCGTCACGGCGGGCGAGGGCCTGCCGGACACCCTCGCGGCCGCGCTCGACGCCGACGGCGTCGCCGTGCACCGCCCCGAGCTCGGCTCGCTCGTCGCCGCCGTACCGGCCGACGCGGAGGACCGGCACGCGGCCCGCGGCGCCGTCGCGGCCGTCGACGACGAGGCCGTACGGCTGCGCTCCGCCGTGAAGGCCCACGACGGCTTCTTCACCACCTTCTTCATCAGCCCGTACTCGCGCTACATCGCCCGCTGGTGCGCACGGCGCGGACTGACCCCGAACCAGGTCACCACCGCCTCGCTGCTCACCGCCCTGGTCGCGGCCGGCTGCGCCGCCACGGGCGAGCGCGGCGGATACATCGCCGCCGGCGTCCTGCTCCTGGTCTCCTTCGTCCTGGACTGCACCGACGGGCAGCTCGCCCGCTACTCCCTGCAGTACTCGACGATGGGCGCCTGGCTCGACGCCACCTTCGACCGCGCCAAGGAGTACGCCTTCTACGCGGGCCTCGCCCTCGGGGCCGCGCGGAACGGCGACGACGTGTGGGCTCTCGCGCTGGGCGCGATGGTCCTGATGACCTGTCGGCACGTCGTGGACTTCTCGTTCAACGAGGCCAACCACGACGCCACGGCCAACACCAGCCCCACCGCGGCCCTCTCCCACCGCCTCGACAGCGTCGGCTGGACCGTCTGGGTCCGCCGGATGATCATCCTGCCGATCGGCGAGCGCTGGGCCATGATCGCGGTCCTGACCGCCGCCACCACCCCGCGGATCGTCTTCTGGGCCCTGATCATCGGCTGCGCGTTCGGCGCCTGCTACACCACCGCCGGCCGCGTGCTGCGCTCGCTGACGCGGAAGGCGAACCGCACGGACCGGGCCGCGCAGGCCCTCGCCGACCTGGCGGACTCGGGGCCGATCAGCGAGACCGTGGCGAAGCTCCGGCTCCCGCAGGGCCGCTTCCCGTACGCCCCGCTCGTGAAGGCCCTGCTCGGCGCCGCCGCGCTCGGCGTCGCGCTGGCCGTGGACGACCCGTGGGTCGCGGTCGCAGGCGCCGTCGCCTACGCCGTCCTGTCCGGCCTCGCGGTCTCCCACCCCCTCAAGGGCGCCCTCGACTGGCTCGTGCCGCCCGTCTTCCGGGCCGCCGAATACGGCACGATCCTGATCCTCGCCGCCCGCTCCGAGGTGAACGGGGCCTTGCCCGCGGCCTACGGACTGGTGGCCGCCGTCGCCTACCATCACTACGACACGGTGTACCGCATCCGCGGCGGCACCGGCGCGCCGCCCGCGTGGCTGGTGCGCACCATCGGCGGTCACGAGGGCCGCACGTTGCTGGTGACCGTCCTCGCCGCCCTGCTGGCGAGCCGTGGCAACGACTTCACCCTGGCGCTCACCGCCCTGGCGGTCACCGTCGCGCTCGTGGTGCTCGTGGAGTCCATCCGCTTCTGGGTGTCCTCCGGAGCACCCGCCGTACATGACGAAGGAGAAACAGCATGATTGGCCTCGTACTGGCAGCCGGTGCCGGAAGGCGTCTGCGCCCCTACACCGACACGCTTCCGAAGGCCCTCGTGCCTGTCGACGGTGACACCACCGTCCTCGACCTCACGCTGAAGAACTTCGCCGAGATCGGCCTCACCGAGGTCGCGATCGTCGTCGGCTACCGCAAGGAGGCCGTCTACGACCGCAAGGAGGCCCTGGAGGCGAAGTACGGCCTCCAGCTCACCCTCGTCGACAACGACAAGGCCGAGGAGTGGAACAACGCCTACTCCCTGTGGTGCGCCCGTGAGGTCCTCAAGCGCGGTGTGATCCTCGCCAACGGCGACACCGTCCACCCGGTCTCCGTCGAGAAGACCCTCCTCGCCGCCCGCGGCAACGGCCAGAAGATCATCCTCGCCCTCGACGCGGTGAAGAACCTCGCCGACGAGGAGATGAAGGTCATCACCGCCGACGGCAAGGGCGTCCAGAAGATCACCAAGCTGATGGACCCGGCGACCGCCACCGGCGAGTACATCGGTGTCACCCTCATCGAGCCCGAGGCCGCCGAGGCGCTCGCCGACGCCCTGAAGGCCACCTTCGAGCGCGACCCCGACCTCTACTACGAGGACGGCTACCAGAAGCTCGTCGACGACGGCTTCACGATCGACGTGGCGCCCATCGGCGACGTGAAGTGGGTCGAGATCGACAACCACGACGACCTGGCGAAGGGCCGTGACATCGCGTGCCAGTACTGACCCGGCTCATCCCCTCGCCGGTCGTCGTCGACATCCGCCGGGGAGCGCTGGAGGACCTCTCCGCGCTCCTCGCGGACCAGCGGATCTCCAGTAACGGCCGGATCGCCGTCGCGATCAGCAGCGGCTCGGGTCTGAAGCTGCGTGACCACTTCGCCCCCGAGCTGCCCGGTGCCGACTGGTACCCGGTCGAGGGCGGCACCATCGACGCGGCCGTGCGGCTCGCCGACGCGATGCGCGGCAAGCGGTACGACGCCGTGGTCGCCCTCGGCGGCGGCAAGATCATCGATGTGACCAAGTACGCGGCGGCCCGGGTCGGCCTGCCGCTGGTCGCCATCGCCACCAACCTGTCGCACGACGGCATCTGCTCGCCGATCTCCACCCTGGACAACGACAACGGGCGCGGCTCCTACGGTGTCCCCACCCCGATCGCGCTGGTCATCGACCTCGACGTGATCCGGGACGCCCCGGTGCGCTTCGTCCGCTCCGGCATCGGCGACGCGATCTCCAACCTGTCCGCCATCGCGGACTGGGAGCTCTCGCACCGCGAGACGGGCGAGCCGGTCGACGGCCTGGCCGCGGCCATGGCCCGCAGCGCCGGCGAGGCGGTGCTCCGCCACCCCGGCGGTGTCGGCGACGACGACTTCCTCGTCACGCTCTCCGAGGGCCTGGTGATGTCCGGCATCGCCATGTCGATCAGCGGTGACAGCCGGCCCTCCTCGGGCGCCTGCCACGAGATCAGCCACGCCTTCGACCTGCTCTTCCCGGAGCGCGCGGCCAGCCACGGCGAGCAGTGCGGTCTGGGCGCGGCCTTCGCCATGCACCTGCGCGGTGCCGCGGAGGGCTCCCTCGGGATGGTCGAGACGCTGCGCCGGCACGGCCTGCCGGTGACGCCCGAGGAGATGGGCTTCACGGTGGACGAGTTCGTCCGGGCCGTGGACTTCGCCCCGCAGACCCGCCCGGGCCGCTTCACCATCCTCGAGCACCTCGACCTGTCCACAGACGAGATCAGGGACGCGTACGCCGACTATGCAAAAGCCATCGGTAGCTGAGCTCCGCCCGGTCGTTCACCCCGCGGGTGTGAAGGACCGGCGGAGTGGCGAACACTGGGCGGGCCGCATGTACATGCGGGAGATCTCGCTGCGGATCACCCGGCACCTGGTGAAGACGCGGATCACGCCGAACCAGCTCACGTACGTGATGACGCTCTGCGGCGTCCTCGCGGCCCCCGCCCTGCTCATTCCGGGCATCACCGGCGCCGTGCTCGGCGTGGTCATGGTCCAGCTCTACCTGCTGCTCGACTGCGTCGACGGCGAGGTCGCCCGCTGGAAGCAGCAGTTCTCGCTGGGCGGCGTGTACCTGGACCGGGTCGGCGCGTACCTGTGCGACGCCGCGGTCCTGGTCGGCCTCGGCCTGCGCGCCGCCGACCTGTGGGGCAGCGGACGCATCGACTGGCTCTGGGCCTTCCTCGGCACCCTCGCCGCCCTCGGCGCGATCCTGATCAAGGCCGAGACCGACCTGGTCGGCGTCGCCCGGCACCAGGGCGGGCTGCCGCCGGTCAAGGAGGCCGCGTCCGAGCCCCGCTCGTCCGGCATGGCGCTGGCCCGCAGGGCCGCCGCGGCGCTGAAGTTCCACCGCCTGGTCCTCGGGATCGAGGCATCCCTGCTGATCCTGGTCCTGGCGATCGTCGACACGATCAGGGACGACCTGTTCTTCACCCGGCTCGGCGTCGCGGTCCTCGCGGGCATCGCGCTCCTGCAGACGCTGCTGCACCTGGTGTCGATCCTGGCGTCGAGCCGGCTGAAGTGAGGACAAGCGTGAGTACGCCGATGAAGCTGGGCGCCGTCATCATCACCATGGGCAACCGCCCCGACGATCTGCGCGCGCTCCTCGACTCGGTCGTCAAGCAGGACGGCGACCCGATCGAGGTCGTCGTGGTCGGCAACGGCGCCCCCGTGACGGGCGTGCCCGACGGCGTCCACACCATCGACCTGCCCGAGAACCTGGGCATCCCCGGTGGCCGCAACGTCGGCATCGAGGCCTTCGGCCCCGGTGGGCCCTGCGGCCCCGTCGACGCGCTGCTCTTCCTGGACGACGACGGGCTCCTCGCCCACACGGACACCGCCGAGCTGGTCCGCCAGGCGTTCACCGCCGATCCGCGGCTTGGCATCATCAGCTTCCGGATCGCGGACCCGGAGACCGGTCTCACCCAGCGCCGGCACGTCCCGCGGCTGCGCGCGGCCGACCCGATGCGGTCCTCGCGGGTGACCACCTTCCTCGGCGGCGCCAACGCCGTCCGTACGAAGGTGCTCACCGAAGTCGGCGACCTGCCGGGCGAGTTCTTCTACGCGCACGAGGAGACCGATCTCGCCTGGCGGGCCCTCGACGCCGACTGGATGATCGACTACCGTTCCGACATGGTGCTGCTGCACCCCACCACACCACCCTCCCGGCACGCGTCCTACCACTTCAACGTGGCCCGCAACCGGGTGTGGCTGGCCCGCCGCAATCTCCCCGCACCCCTGGTTCCGGTCTATCTCGGTGTCTGGCTGCTGCTGACTCTCGCGCGGCGCCCCTCCGTCCCCGCCCTCAAGGCGTGGATCGGCGGATTCCGGGAAGGCTGGGCCTCCCCCTGCGGACCGCGACGGCCCATGAAATGGCGTACGGTGTGGCGGCTGACCCGACTGGGACGCCCGCCCGTCGTGTGACAACGTGGTACCCGACTTGCCGCGCATCTTGGATACGAAAGTTTCGACTTGTGAGTGACACAACCCACGACGGTGCGGTCGCGACGAGCGCCCCCCCGTCCGCCGATGACGGCCTGACCCCGGCCGAGCTGGCCGCCAAGTACGGTCTCGCGGTCAGCGGCGCCCGGCCCGGGGTCTTCGAGTACGTCCGCCAGCTGTGGGGGCGACGCCACTTCATCCTGGCCTTCTCCCAGGCCAAGCTGACGGCGCAGTACAGCCAGGCCAAGCTCGGCCAGCTGTGGCAGGTGGCGACCCCGCTCCTGAACGCGCTGGTCTACTTCCTGATCTTCGGGCTGATCCTGGAAGCCGGCAAGGGGATGACCACCGAGGTCTACATCCCCTTCCTGGTGACGGGGATCTTCGTGTTCACCTTCACCCAGAGCTCGGTGATGGCGGGTGTGCGAGCGATCTCGGGCAACCTCGGGCTCGTCCGGGCGCTGCACTTCCCGCGCGCCACGCTCCCCATCTCCTTCGCGCTCCAGCAGCTCCAGCAGCTGCTGTTCTCCATGATCGTGCTGGCGGCGGTCGCGATCGGCTTCGGCAGCTACCCCTCGCTGCGCTGGCTGCTGCTGGTCCCCGCGCTGTTCCTGCAGTTCGTCTTCAACGTCGGACTGGCCATGATCATGGCGAGGATGGGTGCCAAGACGCCCGACCTCGCGCAGCTGATGCCGTTCGTGATGCGGACCTGGATGTACGCGTCCGGCGTCATGTTCTCCATCCCGGTGATGCTGGCCGACAAGCCGGCCTGGATCGCCGACGTGCTCATGTACAACCCGGCCGCGGTCTACATGGACCTGATCCGGTTCGCCCTGATCGACGGCTACGGCTCCGAGAACCTGCCGACGCACGTCTGGGCCACCGCCCTGGGCTGGGCCCTGGCGATCGGCATCGGTGGCTTCGTCTACTTCTGGAAGGCCGAGGAGAGGTACGGCCGTGGCTGATTCCACTCAGGGACGCGTTCCCACCGTCATCGCCGACGAGGTCCACATCGTCTACCGGGTCAACACCGGTGGCGGCGGCAAGGGCAGCGCCACGGCGGCGCTCAGCCGGATCCTCGGCCGCGGCAAGGCCGAGGTCTCCCGGGGCGTCCGCAAGGTGCACGCCGTGCGCGGCGTCTCCTTCACCGCGTACCGCGGCGAGGCCATCGGCCTCATCGGCAGCAACGGCTCCGGCAAGTCGACGCTGCTGCGCGCCATCGCCGGACTGCTCCCCACGGAGAGCGGCAAGGTCTACACCGACGGCCAGCCCTCGCTCCTCGGCGTCAACGCGGCGCTGATGAACGACCTGACCGGCGAGCGCAACGTGATACTCGGCGGCCTTGCCATGGGGATGAGCAAGGAAGAGATCCGCGAGCGCTACCAGGGGATCGTCGACTTCTCGGGCATCAACGAGAAGGGCGACTTCATCAGCCTGCCGATGCGTACGTACTCCTCCGGCATGGGCGCCCGGCTCCGCTTCGCCATCGCGGCCGCCAAGGACCACGACGTGCTGATGATCGACGAGGCGCTGGCCACGGGCGACGCCAAGTTCCAGCGACGCTCGGAGCAGCGCATCCGCGAGCTCCGCAAGGAGGCCGGCACGGTCTTCCTGGTCAGTCACAGCAACAAGTCGATCAGGGACACCTGCGACCGCGTGCTGTGGCTGGAGAAGGGCGAGCTGCTGATGGACGGGCCCACGGAAGAGGTCCTCAAGGCGTACGAGCGCGAGACCGGGAAGTAGTCCCGTCACCGCCTCGCGAGGCCCCCGCCGGACCGGCGGGGGCCTTCGTGCGCTCGGCGGCGCGTCGCGCCCCCCGCCTGGAATGTTCATGCGGTCAACATCGGGCAGGATGAGCGCATGGCAGCGATCTCGGGGGGAAAGTCCTACCACCACGGCGATCTGCGCAACGCGCTGATCTGCGCCGCCGTCGACCTGGCCACCGAAGGCGGTCCCGACCGCGTCGTCCTGCGCGAGGCGGCCCGCCGGGTCGGCGTCTCGCCCACCGCCGCCTACCGGCACTTCGACGGCCGTGGCGAGCTGCTCAGAGCCGTCAAGATCCACGCCCAGCGCGCGCTCGCGGACTCCATGGAGCGCGCCGCCGACCGGGCCCCCGGGGCCGACGACGCCACCGTCGCCGCGGAGCTGCGGCTCGCCGCACTCGGCCGTGGCTACGTCGGCTTCGCCCTGGAACAGCCCGGCCTCTACCGGGCGGCGTTCTGCACCCCTCGCCCGGCCTGCGGCGAGGAGTGGACGCCGACCGGGCGTCCCGCTGAGCCCGAACCGGAGATCCGGGCGTTCACGCTGCTCACGGACGCGCTGCGCGCCCTGACCCGGGTCGGCCGCATCCCGCGCCAGGCCCGCCCGGCAGCCGAGGCCGCCGCGTGGTCGGCCGTGCACGGACTGTCACTTCTGCTGCTCGACGGCCCGCTGCGCCGTCTTCCCGAGCGGCGCCGCGCGGACGTCGTCGAGTCCACGCTCGCCATGGTCGTCTCCGGCGCCCGGGCCGACTGAACGTCACGGATCCGTGAACTGCCGTGCCGCGCGGGAAGGTTGGCGCGCCCGGTGATGTTTTCGCAATGCGGCGCGCACCCCGACGAGGCGGCGGGCGTTGTACAACGTAAGCTGTACCGGTGCTGATTCGTGGCAAGTGGGGCGATACCCCCTAGGCAATCCCGGCCGTCAGGCGGTGAGCCCTCTGGGGAGGCCCGGTGGCGTGTCCGAAATAGGATGGATTGGATCGGCAGTGTAGAACAGGAGATGTGACGGCCATGACGCAAAATCTCCAGCTCCACGAGGGTGTCGCCGTCCCCGCGTCGGGCAGCCCCCAGTGACGGGAACCCGGCAGGTGCGCCCCGATGCCTCCTCGCGCACCACGCTCGACAAGGCCGCGGACGAGAACTTCCCCGTGGCCCCCTTCTTCCTGCCGCGCGCCTGGCGCGACGACCTCATGGCCGTCTACGGCTACGCCCGGCTCGTCGACGACATCGGCGACGGCGATCTCGCACCCGGCGGAGCGGACGCCCGCCACCTCGGCGTCGCCCCGGAGCGCGCCGAGGACCGGCTCGCGATGCTGGACGCCTTCGAGGCCGACCTGACGCGGGTCTTCGAATCCGACCCGCGCCACCCCCTGCTGCGGGCCCTTCAGCCGACCGTGCGGCGGTGCGGGCTCACCCCCGAACCGTTCCTCGGCCTGATCGCGGCCAACCGCCAGGACCAGCTGGTGCGCCGCTACGAGACGTACGACGACCTCCTGGCGTACTGCGAACTCTCCGCGAACCCCGTCGGCCGGCTCGTCCTCGGGATCACCGGGACCGCCACCCCCGAGCGCATCCGCCGCTCCGACGCGATCTGCACCGCGCTGCAGATCGTCGAGCACCTCCAGGACGTCGCCGAGGACCTCGGCCGTGACCGGATCTACCTGCCCGCCGAGGACATGAAGGCCTTCCATGTCACCGAGGAGGACCTCGCCCGGCCCACCGCGGGCGCGTCCGTCCGTGCGCTCATCGCCTTCGAGGCGCAGCGCGCCCGCGAGCTGCTGAACGACGGCACCCCGCTGGTGGGCAGCGTCCACGGCAGGCTGCGGCTGCTGCTCGCCGGCTTCACCGCCGGCGGCCTGGCCGCGCTCGACGCGATCGCCGCCGCCGGAGGCGGGTTCGACGTCCTGCCGAAGCCGCCCAAGCCCACCAAGCCGAGTCTGATGCGCGAAGCGGGAGCCGTCCTGCTGAGAGCGCGGAGAGAGGGGTGAGCCGGACCGTGGAGGGACAGACGGAGGCGTCCGCGCCGGTGCAGGCCGCGTACAGCTACTGCGAGGCCGTCACCGGACAGCAGGCACGGAACTTCGCCTACGGCATCCGACTGCTGCCGACGGAGAAGCGGCAGGCCATGTCGGCGCTGTACGCGTTCTCGCGGCGGGTCGACGACATCGGCGACGGCACTCTCGCGCCCGAGGCGAAGCGGGACCGCCTCGAATCCACCCGCGCGCTTCTCGAGCGGATCCGGCGGAACGAGGTGGACGACGACGACACCGACCCCGTCGCCGTGGCGCTCGCCGACGCCTCGCGCCGCTTCCCGATCCCGCTCGGCGGCCTCGACGAGCTCATCGACGGGGTCCTGATGGACGTGCGCGGCGAGACGTACGAGACCTGGGACGACCTCAAGGTCTACTGCCGGTGCGTCGCGGGCGCCATCGGACGGCTCTCCCTCGGGGTGTTCGGCACCCAGCCGGGCGCGCAGGGAGTCGAGCGCGCCCCCGAGTACGCCGACACCCTCGGGCTCGCCCTCCAGCTCACCAACATCCTCCGGGACGTCCGCGAGGACGCCGGGAACGGGCGCACATACCTGCCCGCCGACGACCTCGCCAAGTTCGGCTGCGGCGACGGCTTCGCGCAGGAGACCCCGCCCGACGGGGCCGACTTCACCGGCCTCGTGCACTTCGAGGTCCGTCGCGCCCGCGCCCTGTTCGCCGAGGGCTACCGGCTGCTCCCCATGCTCGACCGGCGCAGCGGCGCCTGCGTCGCCGCCATGGCCGGGATCTACCGCCGCCTGCTCGACCGGATCGAACGCGACCCCGAGGCCGTGCTGCGCGGCCGCGTCTCGCTTCCCGGCCGGGAGAAGGCGTACGTCGCCGTGCGCGGCCTCTCCGGCCTCGACGCCCGCCATATCTCCCGACGGACCATCAGGAGGCGTGCGTGATGCGGCGGTACACGGCCCGGCACCGGGCAACCTCGCGCCGCACGGCGGCGTCCCTGACTGCGACGACCCGAGGGGAGGCGGCGTGAGCGAGCGCGAAACGGGCCGGGACGGCGCCCCTGCGGAACCCGCCACCGGAGGCGGCACCGGGTCCGGGCGTGCCCGGCGCGAGCCCGCCGACGCCGGGCCTCCTGGCGGGCAGCCGCACGCCGTCGTGATCGGCGGGGGGCTCGCCGGGATCACCGCCGCGCTGCAGCTCGCCGACTCAGGGCTCCGTGTGACGCTGCTCGAAGGCCGGCCCCGGCTCGGCGGTCTCGCGTTCTCCTTCCGGCGCGGCGAGCTCACCGTCGACAACGGGCAGCACGTCTATCTGCGCTGCTGCACCGCCTACCGCTGGTTCCTCGACCGCGTCGAGGGCGCCCACCTCGCGCCGCTCCAGGACCGGCTCGACGTGCCCGTCCTCGACGTCGCCCACCCCCGCGGCCCCCGCCTCGGACGACTGCGCCGCACCGCCCTGCCCGTACCGCTGCACCTCGCCAGGAGCCTGGCCACCTATCCGCACCTCTCCCTCGTCGAGCGCGCGAGCGTCGGCCGCGCCGCGCTCGCGCTCAAGGGCCTCGACCCCGCCGACCCGGCCCTCGACGGCATCGACTTCGCCACCTGGCTCGGCCGCCACGGCCAGTCCCCGCGGGCCGTCGAGGCCCTGTGGGACCTGGTCGGCGTCGCCACCCTCAACGCCACCGCGCCGCACGCCTCCATGGGCCTGGCCGCGATGGTCTTCAAGACCGGCCTCCTCTCCGAGCCGGGCGCCGCGGACATCGGCTGGGCGCACGTGCCCCTCGGCGACCTCCACGACACCCTGGCCCGCAAGGCCCTCGACTCCCTCGGCGTACGTACCGAGCTGCGGACCAAGGCCGAGCGGATCTCCCGTACCGACGACGGCCGGTGGAGCGTCGACGTACCGGGGGAGACCATCGAGGCGGACACCGTCGTGCTCGCGGTGCCGCAGCGCGAGACCCGCGAACTGCTGCCCGAGGGCGCCCTCGACGACCCCGACCGGCTGCTCGACATCGGGACCGCGCCCATCCTCAACGTGCACGTCGTCTACGACCGCAAGGTGCTCAGGCAGCCGTTCTTCACCGCGCTCGGCTCCCCGGTGCAGTGGGTCTTCGACCGCACCGACTCCTCCGGCCTCAAGGGCGGCGGCCAGTACCTGGCCGTCTCCCAGTCCGCCGCGCAGGACGAGATCGACACGCCGGTCTCCGTGCTCCGCGAGCGCTACGTCCCGGAGCTGGAGCGGCTGCTGCCCGCGGCCCGCGGCGCCGGGATCCGAGACTTCTTCGTCACCCGGGAGCGTACGGCGACGTTCGCCCCCACACCGGGCGTCGGCCGGCTCCGCCCCGGCGCCCGCACCCACGCCCCCGGCCTGTACCTGGCCGGCGCGTGGACCGCCACCGGCTGGCCCGCGACCATGGAGGGTGCCGTGCGCAGCGGCCTCAGCGCCGCGGGCGCCGCGCTCTCCGCCCTCGGCCGCCGCCATGAACATCCGCTGCAGGAGGCGGTATGAGTGTGAGTACTGGAACAAGAGGAGAAACCGTGCCGACTGTGCCCCCGGTGAATCCGGCCGTCGACACCGCGGACGTGACCGCCCTGCTGGAGCGTGGGCGGACCCTGTCCACCCCCGTCCTGCGGGCGGCCGTCGACCGGCTCGCACCGCCCATGGACACCGTGGCCGCCTACCACTTCGGGTGGATCGACGCCCAGGGCAACCCCACGGACGCCGACAGCGGGAAGGCCGTGCGTCCCGCGCTCGCGCTGATCTCCGCCGAGGCCGCCGGAGCCGCCCCGGAGGTGGGCATCCCCGGCGCGGTCGCCGTCGAGCTCGTGCACAACTTCTCGCTGCTGCACGACGACCTGATGGACGGCGACGAGCAGCGCCGCCACCGCGACACCGTCTGGAAGGTGCACGGCCCCGCCCAGGCGATCCTCGTCGGCGACGCGCTGTTCGCCCTCGCCAACGAGATCCTGCTCGAACTCGGCACCGTGGAGGCCGGTCGCGCCACCCGCCGGCTGACCACCGCCAGTCGCAAGCTGATCGACGGGCAGGCGCAGGACATCTCCTACGAGCACCGCGAGCGGGTCACCGTCGAGGAGTGCCTGGAGATGGAGGGCAACAAGACCGGCGCCCTGCTCGCCTGCGCCGTCTCCATCGGTGCGGTCCTCGGCGGCGCCGACGACCGCACGGCGGACAAGCTGGAGGAGTACGGCTACCACCTCGGCCTCGCCTTCCAGGCCGTCGACGACCTGCTCGGCATCTGGGGCGACCCCGAGGCCACCGGCAAGCAGACCTGGAGCGACCTGCGCCAGCGCAAGAAGTCCCTGCCCGTCGTCGCCGCCCTGGCGGCCGGCGGCCCGGCCTCCGAGAAGCTCGGCGAACTGCTCGCCGCCGACGCCAAGAGCAGCGACTTCGACTCCTTCTCCGAGGAGGAGTTCGCCACCCGTGCGGCCCTCATCGAGGAGGCCGGCGGCCGCGAGTGGACCTCCCAGGAGGCCCGCCGTCAGCACACCATCGCGGTCCAGGCCCTGCACGAGGTGGACATGCCCGAGCGGGTCAGGGCGCAGCTCATCGCGCTGGCCGACTTCGTCGTCGTACGGAAGAGATGATCACCATCACCCTGATATGAGTGCGCAGTCGCCGGCCGGTGCCACCAGGCATCGGCCGACGGCAGACCCGAGGAAGCAGAAGTATTCGACTGCACGAAGGGGAAGCCATGACAGCGACGACCGACGGAAGCGCCGGGGCCGTGGGACCCCGGGCGGCCGCGGCCAGCGACACCACTGAAACCGCGTCCGCGGCGGTCGGCCTCGACGAGGTCGCCGCCCGGGCCGCGGCACGTTCCGTCGAGCATCTGCTCGGCCGCCAGGACGCCGAAGGCTGGTGGAAGGGCGACCTGGAGACCAACGTCACCATGGACGCCGAGGACCTCCTGCTGCGCCAGTTCCTCGGCATCCAGGACGCGGACACCACGCGCGCGGCCGCCCTCTTCATCCGGGGCGAGCAGCGCGAGGACGGCACCTGGGCCACCTTCTACGGCGGACCCGGCGAGCTGTCCACCACGATCGAGGCCTACGTGGCGCTGCGCCTCGCCGGGGACCTGCCCGAGGACCCGCACATGGCCCGCGCCGCCGCCTGGATCCGGGACCGGGGCGGCATCGCCGCCGCCCGCGTCTTCACCAGGATCTGGCTCGCCCTGTTCGGCTGGTGGAAGTGGGACGACCTGCCCGAGCTGCCGCCCGAGCTGATCTTCCTGCCGAAGTGGTTCCCGCTCAACATCTACGACTTCGGCTGCTGGGCCCGGCAGACCATCGTGCCGCTCACCGTGGTCTCCGCGAAGCGACCGGTGCGGCCCGCGCCCTTCCCGCTGGACGAGCTGCACACCGATCCGTCCCGGCCGAATCCCGTGAAGCCGCCTGCGCCCGTGGCCAGTTGGGACGGCGCCTTCCAGCGGCTCGACAAGGCGCTGCACCTCTACCACAAGGTCGCCCCGCGCCGACTGCGCAAGGCGGCCATGAACGTCGCCGCCCGCTGGATCGTCGAACGCCAGGAGAACGACGGCTGCTGGGGCGGCATCCAGCCGCCGGCCGTGTACTCGGTGATCGCCCTGCACCTGCTCGGCTACGACCTGGAGCACCCGGTCATGCGGGCCGGGCTCGAGTCGCTCGACCGCTTCGCCGTCCGGCGCGAGGACGGTTCGCGCATGATCGAGGCCTGTCAGTCGCCCGTCTGGGACACCTGCCTGGCCACCATCGCCCTCGCCGACGCCGGCCTGCCGGCCGACCACCCGGCGCTGGTCAAGGCCGCCGACTGGATGCTCGGCGAGGAGATCGTGAGGCCCGGCGACTGGGCCGTCCGCAGGCCCGGACTGCCCCCGGGCGGCTGGGCGTTCGAGTTCCACAACGACAACTACCCGGACATCGACGACACCGCTGAGGTCGTCCTCGCCCTGCGCCGGGTGAAGCACCCCGACCCCTCCCGGGTCGAGGCGGCCATCGCGCGCGGTGCCCGCTGGAGTCTCGGGATGCAGTCGAAGAACGGGGCCTGGGCCGCCTTCGACGCGGACAACACCAGCGCCTTCCCCAACCGGCTGCCGTTCTGCGACTTCGGCGAGGTCATCGACCCGCCGTCGGCCGACGTCACCGCCCATGTGGTGGAGATGCTGGCCTACGAGGGCAAGGCCCACCACCCCCGTACGCGCAGGGGAATCGAGTGGCTGCTCGCCGAACAGGAGCCGAACGGCGCCTGGTTCGGCCGCTGGGGGGTCAACTACGTGTACGGGACCGGCTCGGTGGTCCCCGCGCTCACCGCGGCCGGGCTGCCCCCTTCCCACCCCGCGATCCGCCGCGCGGTCGCCTGGCTGGAGTCCGTACAGAACGAGGACGGCGGCTGGGGCGAGGACCTGCGCTCGTACAAGGAGCGGTCCTGGATCGGGCACGGCGCCTCGACCGCCTCGCAGACCGCCTGGGCGCTGCTGGCGCTGCTCGCCGCCGGCGGGCGCGAGTCCAAGGCGGTGGAGCGGGGTGTCGCCTGGCTCGCCGAGACGCAAGGCCCGGACGGCTCCTGGGACGAGCCGTACTTCACCGGCACCGGGTTCCCCTGGGACTTCTCCATCAACTACCACCTCTACCGGCAGGTGTTCCCGCTCACGGCGCTCGGGCGCTATGTGAACGGCGAACCGGCCGTCTCCAGGGAGGTGTGATGGGCGAGGAGCCGGGGCCCTCGTCCGGCGGCGCGCCGCCGCTGCTGATCGCCTGCGCGCTCGGCATCGAGCAGCTCGCCCTGCGCAGCGGTGAGCGGGCCGGCGCGTCCGGTCCGTACACCGTGGTCCGCACGGGCATGGGCCCGGACCGCGCCCGCCGGGCCGTGGCCCGGGCGCTCGGTCAGGAGCCCTGGCGGGACGCCGTCGTCATCGCCTCGGGCTTCTGCGCCGGACTCGAGCCCGGGATGCACCCCGGGGACCTGATCGTCGCCGACGAGACCCGGGGCCCCCACGGCCCCACACCCTGCACCGGGACCGACCTGCTCGTGAAGGCCCTCACCCGGGCCGTGCCCGGCCGGACCGTCCACACCGGCCCGCTGACCGGCTCAGGCCACGTCGTGCGCGGCCACGAGCGGGCCGAGCTGCGGGCCACGGGGGCCATCGCGGTGGACATGGAGTCCGCTGCCACGCTCCGTACGGCACTGGACGCCGGTCCCCGTCCGGTTGCGGCCGTACGGGTGGTCGTGGACGCTCCAGAACATGAACTGGTCCGGATCAGCACGGTACGCGGTGGAATATCGGCTTTCCGTGTTCTTCGTGCCGTCCTTCCCGCATTCTTCGAATGGCACCGTTCTTTGCTGCTCCCCAGGAGGTGAGCGAGTTATGGCCATGCCGCTCCGTCAGTCCATCCGGGTCGGGACCTATCTCATCGAACAGAAGCTCCGCAAGCGGGACAAGTTCCCGCTGATCGTCGAGCTGGAGCCGCTGTTCGCCTGCAACCTCAAGTGCGAGGGCTGCGGAAAGATCCAGCACCCGGCGGGTGTGCTCAAGCAGCGGATGCCGGTCGCGCAGGCCGTCGGCGCGGTCCTGGAGTCCGGGGCGCCGATGGTCTCCATCGCCGGGGGCGAACCCCTGATGCATCCTCAGATCGACGAGATCGTCCGCCAGTTGGTGGCGAAGAAGAAGTACGTCTTCCTGTGCACCAACGCGCTGCTGATGCGCAAGAAGCTGGAGAAGTTCACCCCCTCCCCGTACTTCGCCTTCGCGGTCCACATCGACGGGCTGCGCGAGCGGCACGACGAATCCGTCGCCAAGGAGGGCGTGTTCGACGAGGCGGTGGCGGCGATCAAGGAGGCCAAGCGGCACGGCTTCCGGGTCACCACCAACTCGACCTTCTTCAACACCGACACCCCGCAGACCATCATCGAGGTGCTCAACTACCTCAACGACGACCTCCAGGTCGACGAGATGATGATCTCGCCCGCGTACGCCTACGAGAAGGCCCCCGACCAGGAGCACTTCCTCGGCGTCGAGCAGACCCGGGAGCTGTTCAAGAAGGCCTTCGCCGGCGGCAACCGCGCCCGGTGGCGGCTGAACCACTCGCCGCTCTTCCTGGACTTCCTGGAGGGCAAGGCCGACTTCCCCTGCACCGCGTGGGCGATCCCGAACTACTCGCTCTTCGGCTGGCAGCGTCCCTGCTACCTGATGAGCGACGGCTACGTCCCCACGTACCGGGAGCTGATCGAGGAGACCGACTGGGACAAGTACGGCCGCGGCAAGGACCCGCGCTGCGCCAACTGCATGGCGCACTGCGGATACGAGCCGACCGCCGTCCTCGCCACCATGGGCTCGCTCAAGGAGTCCCTGCGGGCGGCCCGCGAGACCGTCTCCGGCAACCGGGGGTGAGAAGAGGCGCTCGGGGAGCCCTGTCCGGGACTCCCCGAGCGTGCAGCGGGACGCCAACGCCGGGTCGACGGGCCGAAGGGGGCCGAGCATGACGATTCTGGAGAACATCCGGGGGCCGCGCGACCTCCGGCCGCTGAGCGAAGCGGAGCTCGACGAACTGGCCGAGGAGATCAGAGAGTTCCTGATCCACGCGGTCGCCAGGACCGGCGGTCATCTGGGTCCCAACCTCGGCGTGGTCGAGCTGACCCTCGCCCTGCACCGGGTCTTCGACTCGCCCGCCGACCGCATCCTCTGGGACACCGGGCACCAGAGCTACGTCCACAAACTCCTCACCGGCCGCCAGGACTTCTCCAAGCTGCGCAGCAAGGGCGGGCTCTCCGGCTACCCCTCCCGTGAGGAGTCGGAGCACGACGTCATCGAGAACTCGCACGCCTCCACCGTCCTGGGCTGGGCCGACGGCCTGGCCAAGGCCAACGAGGTCCTGAAGAAGGACGACCACGTCGTCGCCGTGATCGGCGACGGAGCCCTCACGGGCGGCATGGCCTGGGAGGCGCTGAACAACATCGCCGCCGCCAAGGACCGCCCGCTGGTGATCGTCGTCAACGACAACGAGCGCTCCTACGCCCCGACGATCGGCGGCCTCGCCGACCATCTGGCGACCCTGCGGACCACCGACGGCTACGAGCGCTTCCTCGCCTGGGGCAAGGACGTCCTCCAGCGCACCCCCGTCGTCGGGCAGCCGCTGTACGGGTCGCTGCACGGCGCCAAGAAGGGGTTCAAGGACGCGTTCGCGCCCCAGGGCCTCTTCGAGGACCTGGGGCTGAAGTACGTCGGTCCGATCGACGGGCACGACATCACGGCCGTGGAGTCCGCCCTGACGCGGGCCAAGCGCTTCGGCGGCCCGGTGCTCGTCCACTGCCTCACCGAGAAGGGCCGGGGCTACGGCCCGGCGCTGGAGGACGACGCCGACCGTTTCCATGCCGTGGGCGCGATGGACCCGCTCACCTGCGAGCCGCTGGCCCCGTCCGGCGGCCCGTCCTGGACCTCCGTCTTCGGCGACGCGATCGCCGAGATCGGGGCCGAGCGGCCGGACGTCGTCGCGATCACCGCCGCCATGCTCCACCCCGTCGGCCTCACGAAGTTCGCCGAGCGCTTCCCGGACCGGGTCTGGGACGTCGGCATCGCCGAGCAGCACGCCGCCGTCTCGGCCGCGGGACTCGCGGCCGGCGGACTCCACCCGGTCGTCGCCGTCTACGCGACCTTCCTCAACCGCGCCTTCGACCAGCTGCTCATGGACGTGGCCCTGCACAAGTGCGGTGTCACCTTCGTCCTGGACCGGGCCGGCGTCACCGGCACCGACGGCGCTTCCCACAACGGCATGTGGGACATGTCGATCCTCCAGGTCGTCCCCGGCCTGCGGATCGCCGCCCCGCGCGACGCCGAGCAGCTGCGGGCCCAGCTGCGCGAGGCCGTCGAGGTCGACGACGCCCCCACCGTGCTGCGGTTCCCCAAGGAGACCGTCGGCGCCCCGGTGCCGGCCGTCGGACGGATCGGCGCCATGGACGTACTGCTCCGCCCGGAGCCGGAGGCGGAGGTGCTGCTGGTGGCCGTCGGCGTCATGGCCGACGTCTGCCTCCAGGCCGCCGACCTGCTGGCCGGGCGCGGCATCCGGTGCACCGTCGTCGACCCGCGCTGGGTCAAGCCCGTCGACGAGGCACTCGCCCCGCTCGCCGAGCGGCACCGCCTCGTCGCCGTCGTCGAGGACAACAGCCGCACGGGAGGCGTCGGCGCGGCCGTCGGCCAGGCCCTGCGCGACGCGGGGGTCGACGTACCCCTGCGGACGTACGGGATCCCCGAGCAGTTCCTCGCCCACGCGAAGCGCGGCGAGGTGCTCGCCGACCTGGGCCTCACCCCGGTGGAGATCGCCGGAGACATCAGCGCGGCACTGACCCGGAAGAAGGGGCGATGACCAAGGAGTTCGACCTCGCGGCGCTGCTCGCCGAACGCGGCGCCGAGCGCTACGAGCTGCACACCCGGTATCTGAACCACCAGCTCCCGCGCATGCTGCACACCATCGGCTTCGACAAGGTCTACGAGCGGGCGGAGGGCGCCCACTTCTGGGACGCCGACGGCGGCGACTACCTGGACATGCTGGCCGGCTTCGGCGTCATGGGCCTCGGCCGGCACCACCCCGTCGTCCGCAAGGCCCTCCACGACGTCCTGGACGCCTCGCTCGCCGACCTCACCCGCTTCGACTGCCAGCCCCTGCCCGGGCTGCTCGCCGAGAAGCTGCTGGCCCACAGCCCGCACCTCGACCGGGTCTTCTTCGGCAACAGCGGTACGGAGGCGGTGGAGACCGCGCTGAAGTTCGCCCGGTACGCCACCGGGAAGCCGAGGGTCCTGTACTGCACCCACGCCTTCCACGGCCTGACCACCGGTTCCCTCTCGGTCAACGGGGAGGGCGGCTTCCGGGACGGCTTCGCCCCGCTGCTGCCCGACACCGCGATCGAGCTGGGCGACCTGGACGCCCTGGAGCGCGAGCTGCGCAAGGGCGACGTGGCCGCGTTCGTCGTCGAGCCGATCCAGGGCAAGGGGGTGCACGAGGCCCCGCCCGGCTTCCTGCGCGCCGCCCAGGAGCTGCTGCACGCGCGCGGGGCGCTGCTGATCGCCGACGAGGTGCAGACGGGGCTCGGCAGGACCGGTGACTTCTACGCGTACCAGCACGAGGACGGGGTCGAACCGGATCTGGTCTGCGTCGCCAAGGCGCTCTCCGGCGGCTATGTCCCGGTCGGCGCGACGCTCGGGAAGGACTGGATCTTCAAGAAGGTCTACTCGTCCATGGACCGGGTCCTGGTCCACTCGGCCAGCTTCGGTTCGAACGCGCAGGCCATGGCCGCCGGGCTCGCGGTGCTCTCGGTCATGGAGAGCGAGGGGACGGTGGCGCACGTGCGCCGGGTCGGCGGGCTGCTGGCCGCGCGCCTGAAGGAGCTCGTCCCGCGCTACGAGCTGCTGAAGGAGATCCGCGGGCGCGGGCTGATGATCGGGATCGAGTTCGGGCGGCCGTCCTCGCTCGGGCTGCGCAGCCGGTGGACGATGCTGCAGGCCGCCCGCAAGGGGCTCTTCGCCCAGATGGTCGTCGTCCCGCTGCTCCAGCGGCACCGGATCCTCACCCAGGTGTCGGGGGACCACCTGGAGGTGATCAAGCTGATTCCGCCGCTGGTCATCGACGAGGAGGACGTGGACCGGTTCGTGACGGCGTTCACGGCAGTGATGGACGACGCCCATGGCGGTGGCGGACTGATGTGGGACTTCGGGAAAACGCTGGTCAAGCAGGCGGTGGCGCAGCGCTGAGAACGCGGGCGACGCGGCTTTTGCCTCTGGGGCAAGAAATTTGCCTCAGAGGAAAGATCCTGGCGGAATGGAGGCATGGAGCACCTCCCCGGGGAGCAGTCCCCGGATCCTGCCGCACCGGACGTACCGGCCCCTGCCACCCAGGACGTCCTGCCGGACGTCGCCCCGCAGCTGCGCGGCCTGCGCCGGCGTCGCGGGCTGACCCTGGAGGCCGCCGCCCAGCGGGCGAGTCTCTCCCCGGCGCACCTCTCCCGGCTCGAGACGGGCCGCCGACAGCCCTCGCTGCCCATGCTGCTCGCCCTGGCCCGTATCTACGGTACGACGGTCTCCGAGCTCCTCGGCGAGGTTCCGCCCGAGCGTGATCCGATCGTCCGGGCCGGCCGGTCCGAGCCCGTCGAGGCCGACGGCTGGACCTACCGCCAGGCCGGTGGGCCCGGCCGCGCCCTGCAGGCGCTCCGGGTCCACGTGCCGTACGCCACCCGGGCCGACATCGTGCGCGTCCATCCCGGGGAGGAGTGGCTGCACGTCCTCGAGGGGCAGGTGCGCCTCGCGCTCGGCGACGCCGTGCACGTGCTCGACCCGGGGGACAGCGCGCACTTCGACTCGCTCACCCCGCACCGCATCGGGGCCGCCGGCCGCGGCGGGGCCGAGCTCCTCTTCGTCCACACGCTGATGCAGAGCCCCGCCGCCGAGCTGTGCCTCGGCGACGGAGCCCCGCATCTCCGCTGAGCCCTTCGGAAAGGGGCCGATATGTCCGAGAAGTCCGCGCCGATCACCGGTGAGGAACGTGGAGAGGGCAAGTTCCCCAAGGGGCTGGTGCTCCGGCTCTTCGCCTATCTGGTGGCCGGGCACCTCTTCGCCGGGTTCCTCTATCTGCTGTTCATGCTCGGTGGGCAGAACCAGTAGCGGGCGGGTGCGTGCTCACGCCTCGACGACGAGCCGTTCGCGCAGCCGCGCCCGGGTCTCCGGGCTGAGCTTCAGGCCGTCCGAGAGGTAGCTCTCGACCGTGCCCCAGGTCTGCTCGATCGTCTCGAACGCGGCCCGCAGATACTCCAGGCGCGCGTCGAAGAGCGGGCTGAGCAGCTCCATCACCTCGGGCGACATGGCGTCCGCGGAGGTGGAGCTGCGGCGTACCTTGTACCGGCGGTGCGGGTCGTTCGACTTCACGTAGTCGGCCTCGATCGCCTCGCGCTCGACCCCCACCGCGAGCAGCGAGATGGCGATGGCCAGCCCCGCCCGGTCCTTTCCGGCCGCGCAGTGCATCAGCGCGGGGACGCTGTCCTCGGCCATCGCGTACAGGATGCGGCTGTGCTCCGCGGTCCGCTCGACAATCATCTTCCGGTACGAATCGGACATTCGGTCGGCCGCCTTGCCGTCGCCGAGGGCGGCGCGGAGCTGCTCCAGTTCACCGGTGCTGACCAGCTTCCAGAATTCCTTGCCGTCGGCCGGGTCGTTGAGCGGTATGTTCACGTTCCGTACGCCGGGAAGTTCGACGTCCAGCCCCTCGACCTTCCGGTCCGCGTGGTTGCGGAAGTCGAAGATCGTGTGCAGCTCGAGGGTGGCCAGGAAGGCCGCGTCCTCCTCGGTGGCATGCGCGAGGTGGCCGCTGCGGAAGAGGCGTCCGAACCGCACCGATCCGCCGTCCACGGTCGGCAGGCCGCCCACGTCCCGGAAGTTGCGCACCCCGGTGAGCTCGGGTTCGGTCGACGGGACCTGCGGCAGCTGCTGCGTCACGAGTGCTCCTGAGGGTTGACGGATCGAGATCGGTTCCTGGGGCAATCATCCCGGGTGCGGCCGTTCTCGTGCACCCCCGGGTCAGGGAATGGGTGTTCTGTCCGAATTGAGCCCTTCGATATAACGCGCCCTGGTTGCAGGGGAGATGGGCTTCGGCGCGTGAGCAGCGTCATAAAGGTGACGGACCGTGCCTGATCGTCTTGCGCAATCCCCGTACCGGAAAAGGAAATCGAGGTTCCGTCATCCACGGAGGGTGACCGGAATTCGTTGCGAATATCAAGCCCGGGAATGCGTGCGGAAAACGGTGGCTTGTTCGCGCCGACCCCGCTCGTCTAGCGTCACCGTCAATCCGGTCGGACCGCCGAATCCTGCCACCGTCCGGAATCCGCACCCACCCACGTATGGCAGGAGCGGGGGACCCAGGTAAGTACGCCGAACCGGTCGATCCGGACGGCTCGGGGTGAAGTCGCGTGAGAACGCGGCCGGACATCTCCAGTCCGAACCCGACAGCTCACCTCGCAGGCGACGGAGAGGAATTCGCCATGCCCGCGAAGGGTAAGCACCGCCGTCCCAAGGTCAACCCGATCACGCGCGGATTCGTCGCCGCCGGCACCGGTGGTGCCGTCGTCGCCCTGCCGCTCCTCGGTGCGACCGGAGCCCACGCCGCCGACAAGGGCGCCCCGACCGTGACGCCCGAGCAGGCCGTCGCCGCCGTCGCCGCGGCTCCGTCCACCGCCCCGGCCGCCGCTCCCGCAGCGAAGGTGAAGACGTACTCCGTCGTCCCCGGCGACTACCTGTCCAAGATCGCCGCTGAGCACCACCTGGCCGGCGGCTGGAAGAAGCTCTACGAGGACAACCGCCAGGTCGTCGGCGAGAACCCCTCGCTGATCCACCCCGGCATGAAGCTCACCCTCGGCGCCAAGTCGACGGCCAAGGCCGCAGCGCCCAAGGCCAAGGCCCCCAAGGCCGCTCCGAAGGCCGCGCCCAAGGCGGAGAAGTCCTCCGCGGATTCCGCCGAGTCGCGCAGCTCGCGCAGCAGCGACCGCAGCACTCCGGAGTCCACGCCGGCTTCCCAGCCCGCGCAGTCCGCCCCCGCGCAGGCCTCGTCCTCCGGTTGGGTCGCCCCGGTCAGCGGTGGCGTCTCCACCCCGTACCGCGCGTCCGGCGCGATGTGGTCCTCCGGCTACCACACCGGTGTCGACTTCATCGCCTCCTCGGGTACCTCGGTCAAGGCCGTCGGCGCGGGCACCGTCTACTCCGCGGGCAACAGCGGCTCGTACGGCAACGAGGTCGTCATCCAGCACGCCGACGGCACGTTCTCGCAGTACGCCCACCTCTCCTCCCTGGGCGTCTCCGCCGGGCAGACCGTCGCGGGCGGCCAGGAGATCGGTCTCTCCGGCTCGACCGGCAACTCCACCGGTCCGCACCTGCACTTCGAGATCCGCACCGGACCGAGCTACGGCTCGGACGTCGACCCGCTGGCCTACCTGCGCTCGCACGGCGTCTCCATCTGACGTACACCCAGCACCCGAAGGGGCCCGGCACCTGTGTGCCGGGCCCCTTCGGGTTCCGTCGTATTCCGGCTTGGCGGAATCTTGACCGGTGGCGTATCTCACCCGGCGTCAACCCCTCCTTACGGTCGCGTAGGTCACACCCGTGAGGGAAAGATGAGCTCTCGTGGCAGACGATTCGAGAGCAAGAGACATGGACGTATTCGGGTCGTAC
Organism: Streptomyces sp. NPDC059875; assembly: GCF_042731085.1. Lineage (NCBI taxonomy): Bacteria > Bacillati > Actinomycetota > Actinomycetes > Kitasatosporales > Streptomycetaceae > Streptomyces > Streptomyces sp. NPDC059875. The sequence goes on along the minus strand of NZ_JBHWJZ010000001.1, from coordinate 447,574 downwards.
GCGGCGATCGGTGACAGCTTCACCGAGGGTGTCGGAGACCCGGGGCCCGATGGGAAGTACGTGGGCTGGGCGGACCGCTTCGCGGTCCTGCTCGCCGACCAGCTGCCGGAGCACGACGCATTCCGTTACGCCAACCTGGCCGTACGCGGCCGCCTCCTCGACCAGATCGTGGAGGAGCAGGTCCCCAGGGCGAAGGAACTCGCCCCCGACCTGGTGAGCTTCTGCGCGGGGGGCAACGACATCATCCGCCCGGGCACCGACCCGGACGACGTCGCCGAGCGTTTCGAGCGCGCCGTCGCCGATCTGACCTCTGCCGTCGGCACGGTCATGGTGACGACCGGCTTCGACACCCGCGACGTACCCGTGCTGCGCCATCTGCGCGGCAAGATCGCCACGTACACGGCTCATGTGCGGGCCATCGCGGACCGCTACGACTGCCCGGTCCTGGACCTGTGGTCGCTCAAGTCGGTGCAGGACAGGCGGGCTTGGGACGACGACCGACTGCACCTCTCGCCCGAGGGCCACACCCGGGTCGCGCTGCGCGCAGCCCAGGTCCTCGGCATGGAGGTGCCCGCCGACCCGGACCAGCCGTGGCCCCCGCTGCCGCCGAGGCGCACTCTGGAGGTGCGCCGCGACGACGTCCAATGGGCCAAGGAGTACCTCGTCCCGTGGATCGGGCGGCGCCTGCGGGGCGAGAGCTCGGGGGATCACGTGGAGGCCAAGCGCCCCGACCTCATGCCCCTCTGAGCACGGCGGGGATCCGTTCCAGGACACCGCCGGCGAACACGTCGTACAGCGGCAGCGTCTCCAGATGGACGTAGCCGATGTGGCAGTCGCAGACGGCGAGGGGGCAGGCGCGGGGGCGCAGGGCGGCACGGTACGACCCGTCGTACAGGTTGCCGAGCTCGGCCTTCACGAAGTGACAGCGTCGCACCGTCCCGTCGCCGTCCACCGAGATCACCGACTCGCCGGTCCGGCAGGGGAGACCGGCCGAGCGGTGCGGGCGGCGGCTGTACGGGAAGAGGGGGTCGAGGGCCGTCCAGCCCTCGGCCTCCTCGTCCGTGTACGTGTGCCCCTCGGCCGCGTTCACCCAGAGATAGACGTGGGCCGGGAGGTCCGCCCGCAGTCGGCGGGCGTGCTCCTCGTGCTCCGGGAGGCCGACGATCCCGACGCTGAAACGCGTGCCCCGGGCGGCCAGCTCACGGCACTTGGCGAGGAAACGGTCGTACGGCGTCTGCCCCGGGTGGTACGTGCACCAGAGCGCGAGGGTCGCGGGGTCGGCCTCGGCGAGCCAGTCGGTGCGGCAGCTCAGATTCGTCTGGATGGCCACCCGCTCGATGTGCGGGAGGCGTGACAGCTCGGTGAGGGCGCGCCGGTACCAGGACCGGACGAGGCCCTCGCCCCACGGGGTGAAGAGGATCCGCAGCCGGTCGCCGGTCCGGCCGGCGGCCCAGGCGGAGAACCGTTCCAGCGCGGCCCGGTCGGCGCGCAGCTGCTCGCGGCTGTCCCGGCGCTTGGCGAAGGGACAGTAGGGACAGTCGTAGTCGCAGGAGGCGAGCGGGCCCCGGTAGAGGATCGTCAGGTCCATCCGGTCACCCCCGCTACTTCGGCTCGTAGGCGGCCATCGCCGCCCGTACGGCCGGGGAGAACAGCGCCGGTCCGAGCGCGTCCGAGTGGGCCAGGCCCTCCGGGGAGAGCCGCAGCAGGCCGGTGGGGGCCGCCGGATCAAGCCAGCCGAGTGCCTCGAACCGGCCCAGTTCGGCGGGGAAATCGGTGCAGGGCGAGGTGCCGAACCGCTCCTCGTATCCGGCCGTGGACATGCCCCGGGCCTGGAGGAGGGACTGGAGCAGATGGCGGCGGCGGGCCTCGTCCACGTCGACCCACCTGCCCACCTGGGCCCGAGTGAAGTCCTCCGTCCCGGTGTACGCGTCGATGATGGAGCGGACCTCCCTCATGTCGACGGCGTAGTCGAAGGAGTAGTGCAGCGAGGAGGTGTACGAGCGGGCACCGCAGCCCAGGCCGATCATCCCGTCGGTCTGGCAGGCGTAGTCGTCGGCCCCCTGCGGCGGGGCGTCGCCGCGCCGGAACATCCGCATCGACACCTGCTCGTAGCCGTGCGCGACCAGATGGTCCCGGCCGTGGCGGTACAGGCGCAGCCGCTGCTCGTCCCACTCCTGGTCCGCGGTGGGCGAGAGTCGGCCGAGGCCGGTGAGCGGGCGGACGTAGAGGGGGTAGAGATAGAGCTCCTCGGGCGCCCAGGCGAGCGCCGCGTCGAGGGACTGCGCCCAGGTCCGTTCGGTCTGGCCGTCGATTCCGTAGATCAGGTCGATGTTGAGGACGGGCACGCCCGTGTCCCGGATGCGGCCGAGCGCGGACTCGACATCGGCGCGGCGCTGGGGGCGCACGGCGGCGCGGGCCTCCGCCTCGACGAAGCTCTGCACGCCGATGCTGAGGCGGGTGGCTCCTCGATCGGCAAGGACCGCGAGCCGGTCGGCGGTGGCGGTCGAGGGCGAGGTCTCCACGGACAGCGGGACGGCCCGCAGGTCCGCTCCCATCCGCTTCTCCGCGATGTCGCAGAGCCGGGTCAGCTCGTCGGCGGTGAGGAACGTGGGCGTGCCGCCGCCGAAAGCCGCCGTGGCGAAGTGGACCGGCGCGCCGTCCCCGAGCGCCTCGCGGACGGCGGTCGCCTGGCGGTCGAGGGCATCGAGGTAGCGGGTCGTCAGCTCGTCCGGGGCGCCGATCCGGGTGAAGAGATTGCAGAAGCCGCAGCGGACCTCGCAGAACGGTATGTGCGCGTAGAGGGAAAGGGCGTCCTTCGGCTCCTCCGCCCACAGCGCCGCGAGACCGGGCGCGGGGTCGGGGAGCTGCCGGTACGCGGTCTTGTGCGGGTAGGCGTAGACATAGCTCTGGTACGGGCGTGGCGCCTCGGTCATGCGACTGCCTCCCGCTCCGGGCCGGCCAGCACGAAGTGCGCGTACGGGACCGTCCACACGACCTCGTGGCCGAGCCGGTGACCGGTGAAGCCGTCCTCCCCGTACGCCGTGCCGTGGTCGGAGCAGACGATGGCGAAGCAGCTCCGGCGGCTGCTCATGGCGGCGAAGAGCCGCCCGATGTGGCGGTCGACGTACTCCAGCGCAGCCGCGTGCGTGGCCCGGCTGTCCCCGGTCTCCCGGGTTGCGCCGGGCAGATGGAACCAGTTGGGCTGGTGCAGGGCGGAGACGTTCACGAAGAGGAACAGGCGCTGCTCGGGCGGGAGCGCGGCGACGATCTCCTCGGCGCGGGTCACCTGGGACTCGAAGGAGGTGGGGGAGGTGACGCCGAAGCCGGGCTCCCAGTGGCTCTCCTGGAAGAGGCCGGGCAGTACGGAGCCGAGGGGGCCCCGGCCGTTGAAGAAGCCGACGCCGCCGACGCACGCGGTGCGGTAGCCCTCCTTTGCGAGACCGGAGACGAGATCGGGGGTGTCGTGGACGAAGGTGCCGTCGGCGGTGGACTCGCTGCCCGCGAACCGCGCCGCGAAGAGCCGCGGGTGCGGGCCGGGGGCGGCCGGGGTCGGCAGGAAGCCCGCGAAGATCGCCTGGTGGGAGGCGTAGGTGAAGCTGCCGGGGGCGTGCCGGCGCTCCCACTGGCCGCCGGGGAGGTGCCGGGCCAGGTTCGGGATGCGGCCGGCGGCGGCGAGTTCGGCCGCCACGTCGTACCGGAGCGTGTCGAGCGTGACCAGGAGGAGATCGTGGCTGCCCACGATCTCGTTCATGTCGGCTGCGGGCTGCTGGTTCACGCGGTGCTCGTTCCTGTGGTGCGGGTGGTGCGGGTGGTGCGGGTGGTGCGGGTGGTGCGGGTGGAGCGGGTGGAGCAGGTGGTGTCAGTGGTGCGGGCGGTGTCTTTGCGGAGGAGCGCGGCGACCTGGGTCGCGTAGGTGTCCATGCCCTCCGCGCCGCTTCCGGGCAGGCCGGTGAGCCCGGGGAGAAGGTCCCCGAAGGCGTTGACCTCGCCGACGGCGAAGCGCCGCCAGCCGACGGCAGGCAGCAGATCGACGCCGACGCACTGTGTGCCGGGGAAGGCGTCGGCGGCCCGCTCGCACACGTCGAGCGCGTCGGCCCACCGGCCGCCGGCGGCGACGACCGCCGCGCGCACGGCGCCCAGGTCGCCCCGGGCACCGCCCAGATGGAGATTGGTCATGGGGGAACGGCTGGTCCGGACGACGGCATGGGTGGCCCGGCCGGCGGTCACCACCACCCGCAGATCGGCGGCACGGCCGCCCTGTGCCGCCTTCGGCAGCCAGCGCTCGATGTGCAGCCCGTCGGGCGCGAGCGCGTCCACGATGGCGGCGACCTCGCGCTCCGTCGTATAGCGGCGCACCCGCAGGGAGTTGAAGAGGCGCCCGTCCGGGGCGCGTTCCACGGAGGTGGTGGCGTGCACCCGGCCGGCGCCGTTCGTCTCCACGGCCAGGACCCCCGAGGCGGACGAACCGTGGGCGAGCTTCACGAACACGCGGCGCAGCCCCGACGCCGCCATCAGGGAGCGGACGTCCGCCCAGCCCCGTACGGGCGGGGCGTCCGCCCCGGACGTCGGCGACGGGGGCACCGGGACCATGGCCTCGCGAAGCCGGGCGTGCGCGAGCCGCTTGTCGAAGAGCACCGCCAACTCGGCGGGGTCGTCGACCAGAACCGCCCCGGCGTCGCCGACGCTCCGGGCGAGCCGCGCCGTGGCGGCCGTGAACTCCCCGTACCAGCGGCCCGTTCCCTCGACCCGAGTCGGGTCGTCCGTGCCGCGCAGGAGCCGGTCGACGTCCGGGTCCTCGCCGGGCGACTCCAGCCGGACCGTCTCGCCCGGGTGGAACCGCGCCCCGCCCCGCAGGACGTCGAGCCAGGGCTCGACCCGCGCCTCGGGCAGCCCGGCCGCCCGCACCGCGTCGCGGAAGTACGCGACGCGGCGGTTGGCCGGGTTGCCCACCACGACGAGGCGGGGGTGCGCGAGGGGCGGGGAGAGCGTCATTCGGCGACCGCGACGTACCGGTAGATCTCGCCGTCGCCGTCGTCCTCCGCCTCCTGGGCGTCATCGACGTCGACGGTCACCCCGTACGGGGTGAGGGCGTCGACGATCCGCTCGCTCATCTTCTCCGACAGGTAGTGGTGGGAGAGGTCGAGGTGAGAGAGGTGCGTCAGCGGCTGCCCCACGAGCAGCGCCTCGGCGCCCTCGTCGGTGAGCGTGCCCATCGACAGGTCGAGCCGATCGAGCCGGGCGACCACCGGGGCGCCGGCCACGGCAGCGGCGATCTCGTCCTGGAGGACGCTGTTGCGCAGCGCGAGACGGCGCAGGGCGGGGAGGCGGGTGCCGGCGAGCAGCGGCTCCAGGTCGGCGAGCGAGGAGTCACCGCCGTACTCGTCGGTGCCGAGCCACAGTTCGAGATCCTCCAGGGCGGGCAGGTCGCTGCCCGCGATGCCGCGCACGACCTCGGCACCGAGACCGCCCGACTCCACCACGAGCGTGCGCAGCCCGGCGTGCCGAATCGCCGGGAAGGCGAGCTCCGAACCACCACGCACCCCGAACTCCCGCAGGCCGGGGTAGGCGGCGAGCAGAGGCGTCACGTCGGACTGCTGGATCCAGGAGATCTCACAGTCCTCGAAGCCCATGTCACCGAGGAACACCGCCTCGAGAGCGGGCAGCCGGTCCTTGGCCGCGACGAGGGCGGCGACGATCTCGGCGGACGAGGTCTCGTACGCCTCGTCCCAGCCACCCACGACCAGCGCGCGGACCCGAGCCGTGTCGACGTCCGCGAGGAATCGGGCGAAGAGCTGCTCCCACTGCTCGTCGCCGGGCTCGGAGTACGTCGGTGCGGAGACACGCCAGGCCACGGATGCCGCGTCCGGCAGTTCGACGGTGGAGTCACGATCCGGGAAGTCGAACGTGGGCAGGCCGTTGAGCTCCTGCAGATATCCCGAAATGGTCATGAGTGCTCCAGACACCGGAACGGCTTCGATCGGCTGACGCGAGAAGTTCTACCAAGCCGCACCGACAACGCCGAGCGCCGGGGGCGGTCCGGAGGCCGTTGTCAGTGGCCGCCTCTAGCGTCGAACGGGTGGTCGACACGCGGCGTGTTCACCACGGAGGGGAGAGCCATGTACCGGCAGGGAGACGTGCTGATCGTGCCCGTCGCGGAGAGCGCGGTGCCCGAGCACGTGAAGGCCGCGGCGGGGGAACCGAGAGACGCCAGGGGGCGGCTGGTCCTCGCGCTCGGCGAGGTCACCGGTCACGCCCACGCGATCCCGGGGCCGGGCCGACTGGTGCGCGAGCCCGGTCCCTTGGGTCCCCTGCTGCTCGAACTGCCCACGGGCGGGCGGGTGGTGCACGAGGAGCACGCCCCGATCCCGCTGCCGAAGGGCTGGTACCGGGTGGTGCGGCAGCGGGAGTACACGCCGGGCGCGTACCGGATCGTCGCGGACTGACAGGGGGAGAGATGAACGGAGAGGTGAGCGGGGAGATGGGCGCGGAGATGGTCGGGGCGCCGAACACGGTGGACAGGTGGCGGGCCGTCGCGGCCGCCACCGGAGCGGCCGACCGAGCGGCCGCGGAGGCCGGGGTGCGGCTCGCCTACCGCACGGCCGGGCTCGCGGCGCCGGAGCGGATCGTCTGGGCGGACTCGCCCCGGGCGGCTGTCACGGTCGTACGCGAACTGCCGGGCGCGGGGCGCTCGGTGCGGGACGAGGTCCGCACCCGGCCCTGGGCCGAGGAGCGGCGCCGGGCGCACGACGAGCTCGGCGCGGGCGGCTGGACCGCTCTGTGGACGAGCACCGGGGCCAGGCTCTGGGACACCACGCGGGCTCTCGCCGACCGGATACGGTCCGCCGTGGTGGACGATCTCGCCGCTGCGCCCGGCGAGGCCGCGGCCGTGCGCCTGGTGCTGCTCGACGCGGTCCTCGGCCAGCACGACGCGGCCTGGCTCGCCGCCTTCGACGGCCGTGGCGAGCGTCTCGCCGGGCTCGCCGCGGTCGCCGAGCACGCGGGCTGGTGGTGGCCGTACGAGAACGCGGTGGTCCTGTGCGAACGCCCCGCCGAGCTGTACCGGGACGAGGCCGGACGCCTGGACCGGGGCGACGGCCCGGCACTCGCCTACCGCGACGGCTTCGCGCTGTACGCCTGGCGGGGCATGTCGGTGCCGGCCGAGTTCCTCGCCGAACTGGACGGGCTCACCCCGGAGCGGATACGTGCCGAGGAGAACGCCGAACTGCGGCGCGTGATGCTGGAGTACTTCGGCTACGACCGGTATCTCGCCGAGTCCGGAGCCCGGCCGGTGGACCGGGACGAGACGGGCGTGCTGTGGCGCATCGACCTGGCCGACGACGAGGACGTGGCCATGGTCGAGGTGATCAACGCGACCCCGGAGCCGGACGGCACCTTCCGTACGTACTGGCTGAGAGTGCCACCGGGGACGAGGACCGCGCGGCAGGGGGTCGCCTGGACGTTCGGGCTCGAGGAGGAGGCGTACGAACCTCTCGTGCAGACCTGAGCGGGTGCCGGGCAGGAGTGGCGAGAGGGAGGTGGCGCCGGGGGTGGGGCTGGGTGTGCCCGCCGGACGCCGGACGCCCAACGCCGGACCCCAGACGCCGGCGCCTGCCGCAGGCCGCCGGCTAGGGCTGGGCGGACGGCGGTCCGGCGCCGTCCAGGGAGGGCAGGCCGAGTTCCCGGGCCAGTGCGGCGTCGGCCCACTCCAGCATGGCGGCGCGCGAGAGCGAGCCGGCGTACGAGGTCATCTGCACGGCGAGCCCGTCCAGGAAGGCGGTCAGCCGCCAGGCCGCGGCGGCCGGGTCCGGGCAGGGGAACTCGCCGGCCGCCGCGCCCTCGGCGATCACCTGCGTCAGGGCGGACTTCCACTGCTGGTCGAGCGCACCGGCGACCTCGCGCAACGCCGGTTCGCGCAGGCAGGCCGCCCAGCCCTCGATCCACAGCCGCCAGCCCTTGGCCTGCCCGGTCGGGGCGTACCAGCGGACGGCCGCGCGCAGCCGGCGCAGGGCCGTGGTCCGCCGTCCGATGAGGCGGCGCAGATGCGCCAGGTCGGCCTCGGCGGCGTAGCCGAAGGCCGCGGCGACGAGCTTCTCCTTGGTCGAGAAGTGGTAGAGCACGAGCGCGTTGCTGACGCCGAGCGCCGAGGCCACGTCGGCGATCCTGACGGCCGCCACTCCCCGTTCCTCGATCTGCTCGACGGCGGCCCGGAGCAGTTCCTCCTGCCGTTCCGCCACGCTCAACCGCACTCTCGCCACGTCGGTCAGACTACACAGCACATGACACGGGCATGATCATTTACGAGGCTGCGCGGGGCACGGGCACTGTCACAGGCGGTGTCGGCCGCGTCAGTACCAGCCGTACCGCTCGGCGATCTCCGGAAGCCGCTCCTCCACCAGCGCGTGCGCCGCCGCGCGCGGAGTGCTGCCGTCCGCCTCCGCGCGGTCCAGCATCCGGCCGACCAGGGACCGCATGGCCCGGCGGGTGTGTGCGAAGGCCTCGCCCGCGTCCGCCCCGATGTCGCCGAAGAGCGTCCACCACCACCAGGCGTTGGTGCCGGAATTGACGACGACGTCCGGGAGGACCAGGACGCCGCGCGCGGCGAGCAGCTCCTCCGCCTCGGGGAGGACCGGCATGTTGGCCGCCTCCACGATCCACCGGGCCCGGATCCGGCCCTGACCCTCGGCGTCGATCGCGTACGAGACGGCAGCCGGGACCAGGACGTCCGCGTCGGCCGCCAGCCAGGCGTCGCCGGCCTCCTCCCGGTCACCGGGCCGCAGCGCCGAGCGGTCCACGGTCCCGTGCGCGTCGCGGGCCGCGAGGAGCGCCTCGACGTCGAGGCCGTCCGGGTTGACGATCGTTCCCTTCACGTCGGCGACCGCCACCACGGTGAGTCCGGCCCGGTCCAGGAAGCGGGCGGTGGCCCCGCCCATGGTTCCCAGGCCCTGGACCGAGACCCGCGTCCCGGCGTACGGCAGGCCCGCCCGGTCCAGGGCCACGAGGACCGACTCGGCGACCCCGCAGCCGCCCACGAGCTCGTCGAGCCCGATCCCGTCCACCTCCACCGCGAAGGCGTCGGCGAGCCGCTGCCGGGCCGCCTCCTCGTCCTCCAGGAGCGGGTACACCGCCTGGATCGAGGAGACGAGCCCGGCCTCCGCCGCCGCCCGGTCGACCAGGTCCTGCGTCAGCCCCAGATCCTCGCCCGTGGTCCAGAAGCGCTCGATGTACGGGCGCATCGCCCGCAGGTAGCGGACCAGCACGCCGTACGCCTCGGGGGAGCGCGGGTCGCAGTCGATGCCGCCCTTGGCGCCGCCCAGCGGGACGTACCGGCTGCTCGGGTCGTAATGCAGAGCCTCCTTCATGGTCATGCCACGGGCGAGCCCGGCGACCTCCTCGGCCGTACAGCCCTCGCGCATCCGCAGCCCGCCGCTGGCCACCCCGCGCACCAGCCGGTCGACGACCAGATGCCCGCGGCGGCCGGTCACGTGGTCGGTCCAGCCGACGGACAGCAGGGGGGCGGCGCTCATGGGGGCACTCCGGGACTCGGTTCGACGTTACTGAACAGCGGTTCAGTATCACCCATTGTCCCGGCCGGTAGCGGGGCGGGCCGCTCATAATGGAACGACACCGACCACCAGGAGGCTCCGTGACCGGCACCGGCTCCGACCACTCGCTGCGGGCCCGCCTGCGCGCACTGCGGCCCGAGGCCTTCGGCGCCGACCCGGCCGGGGAGCGCATGGAGCGCATCCGGCGCTCGCCGAACTTCGCCGACGGCGTCTTCCAGAACCCCGTCGCCGCCCGGACCCGGCCGTCCGGTTCCACCGTCGAGTTCGCCAAGATCTACTTCCAGAAGGAAGCGCGGGCGCGCCGCGCGCCCACCGGCACGATCCCCGTCCATGCGACCACCCTGGCCGACCTGGCCAAACCGCCGGTCTCGGGGCTCCGCCTCACGTGGATGGGGCACTCCAGCGTCCTCGCGGAGATCGACGGCCACCGGGTTCTCTTCGACCCGGTCTGGGGCGACCGCTGCTCGCCCTTCGCCTTCGCGGGGCCCAAGCGCCTGCACCCCGTGCCGCTGCCGCTCGCCGCACTCGGCCCGGTCGACGTCGTCGTGATCTCCCACGACCACTACGACCACCTCGATCTCCCCACGATCAAGGCCCTGGCCTCGACGGACACGGTCTTCGCGGTCCCGCTGGGCGTCGGCGCGCATCTGGAGCGCTGGGGCGTACCGGCCTCGCGTCTGCGCGAGCTGGACTGGAACGAGTCAACCGAGATCGGCGAGCTGCGGCTCACCGCGACGCCCGCCCGCCACTTCTGCGGCCGCGGTCTGCGCAACACCCAGCACACCCTCTGGGCGTCCTGGGCCGTCGCGGGCCCCGAGCACCGGATCTACCACAGCGGTGACACGGGCTACTTCCCCGGCTTCGCCGAGATCGGCGCCGCGCACGGCCCCTTCGACGCGACCATGATCCAGATCGGGGCGTACAGCGAGTACTGGCCCGACATCCACATGACGCCCGCCGAGGGCATGCGGGCCCACCTCGACCTCCAGGGCGGCAGCCCGCACGGCGTGCTGCTGCCGATCCACTGGGGCACCTTCAATCTCGCCCCGCACGCGTGGGCGGAGCCCGGCGAGTGGACGAGCGACGCCGGTGCGGAGGCCGGACAGGCGGTCGCGTCCCCCCGGCCCGGAGAGCCCTTCGAGCCCTCCGGCAAGCTCCCGGCGGACCCGTGGTGGCGAGGCGTGTCCGCACCCGTCGCCCATGCGTGGCGCACCCCGAAGGAACCTTCTCCGGCCGCCCGGGGAGACCTCGACCTCGCCGGCGAGCGGTAGGGCGGACCGTAGGAGGGCGGCCGGCGCGCGAGGCGGCGCCGGCCGCCGCGTACCGAGCGCGCCTTCCCGCTCGCGCGCCTACTTGCTGTGCACGAGCTGGATCAGGTTGCCGCAGGTGTCGTCCAGGACCGCGGTGGTGACCGGGCCCATCTCCAGCGGCTCCTGGGTGAAGTGCACCCCGAGCCCGCGCAGCCGGTCGAATTCCGCCTGGACGTCGTCCACGGCGAAGGAGGCGAGCGGGATGCCGTCGTCGAACATCGCGTCCCGGTACGGCTTCACCGCGGGGTGACCCTGGGACGGCTCGAGGAGCAGTTCGGTCCCGTCAGGGTTCTCCGGAGAGACCACGGTCAGCCAGCGGGCCGCGCCCAGGGGGATCTCGTGCTTCTTCTCGAAGCCGAGCACGTCGGTGTAGAAGCGCAGCGCCTTGTCCTGGTCGTCGACGTAGATCGGGGTCAGGTGGATCCTCATGGGGTGCTCTCCGGTGTGTCGGGCCTGAGCCACCGGGTCAGGATGCGCTCAAGGGGTTCGGTGTTCAGATCGTGGAACTTGTAGCGGCCCTGGCGCCGCGTATGGACCAGGCCGGCGGACTCCAGTACGGCCAGGTGCTGACTGATCGCCTGGCGGGACAGCCCCAGACCGTGCTTGGTCACCAGCCGCGCGCATATTTCGAAAAGCGTCTGGCCGTCCCGTTCCACCAGCTCGTCAAGGATGCGCCGACGGGTGGGGTCGGCCAGTGCCTTGAAGACATCCTCCGTCATGACCACCACCATAGGCAAGTGACGGCTTGCCTATCAAACGGGGTGTCCTGGCATCGCCTGATCGGGGGGAGGGTGAACGCGGGCGGTACGAGATGCGAAGCCCAGTTGTCCGGCTCGGGTCCTCTCGGGCGCGTGGCGATGCATGAGTGTGGACGATCGTGGCGAACCGGATCGGGGGGCGAGTGGCGTGTCGAGTGACGTGCCGCGTGGCCTCTTCACAGGGTGAATGTCCCAACGGTGTGGCGCTATTGACGATCGGTCACCTGTTCGTTGCTCGGTGATACGATCATCGCGCTTGTGGGGGCGGCGGGTGGGCGCAAGACGACAGCTCAGACCACGACGGCCATCCGGGCGGTGCCCCCGGTACGGACGGTCCGCCGGTCCACCCCGCATGGACGGAATTCAGCAGCTGGCCGTCAGTCGCCTGAAGAGAGTCTTATGACGCATTACGCACAGAACCCAGTGCTCTGGGTCCTCCTCGTCGCCGTCATCGGCGCGGTCGCCGTCATCGTTCGCCAGCGCAGGGCGACACGGGCGCTGCGGCGTGAGATCGAAGAGACCAAGGCCCATTACACCGAGCTGGAGAGCAGCTTCTCGAAATCCGTCGAGGCCGAGAAGGAGCGAGCCCAGGACGCGACGAAGACGGTCCTCAAGTCCGCGATGCGGACGCTTCAGGGCCTCGCCGCCGAGCAGCAGTCGGTCATCTCCGGACTGCAGAGCAAATACGGTGAGTCCGTGATCCTCCAGGATCTCCTGGAGATCGACCACACGAACTCCCAGTTCGGACGGCGTGCTCAGTCCATCGCCGTGCTGTGTGACGGCTGGCTGGGGCGACAGCGCGACGTCGCCTCGGTCTATGACGTGGTCCGCAGCGCGCAGGGCAGGATCCGGCACTTCCGGCGCGTGGAGATCCTTTCGCAGGTCGACTTCGGCATCACCAGCCGGGCCGTCGAACCGGTGGCACTGGCTCTCGCCGAGATGCTCGACAACGCCACCAGTTACTCCAGCCCCGACACCGTGGTCGAGATCAACATTCGTACCGTGCCCAAGGGCATCTGCATCGTCGTCGACGATGCCGGCGTCGGCATGAACGACGAGGAGCGGGCCAAGGCCGCGAAGCTCCTCTCGAGCGAGCGGGTCTCCGGCGTCTCAGGGCTCGGCAGCCCCCCGCAGTTCGGTTTCGCGGTCATCGGCGTGCTCTGCGAGCGCTTCGGATTCGAGGTGTCCGTGGACTCCAGCTCACCGTACGGAGGCGTGCGCGCGGTCCTCCTCCTCCCGCACGAGCTGCTCACCGGCATGCCGGAGAAGAAGACCCCGGCCGCCCCCGCCGCCCCCGCGACGGACCCGAACGGCTCCGAATCCGCGGCGACCGTGCCCTCGACCGGCGACGGTCTGCCGAAGCGTCGTCGCAAGCGGCCGATGGCCATCGTGCCCGGCGGCACGGGCGCGCCCGCGGCGGCCCGCTCCGGCGCGGAAACCGCGGCGATCATGGGGGCCTTCCAGCGGGGCACGCAATCCGGACGGGCCACCCGCCCGGACTCGGCGGATGCAACGAGCACCACACGTGATGCGAGCAGCGAAGGGCATGAGGTCTCGTGAACGACGATCTGTCATGGATGCTTGACAGCGCCTTGGAGATACCCGGGGCGCTGCACGCGGTCCTGGTCTCCGCCGACGGTCTGTTGATGGCCCGGACGAAGGGCTTCGACAAGGACAACGCGGACACGGTCGCCGCCGCGATGAGCGGCGTGCAGTCGCTCAGCCGCTCGCTCGGGTTCTTCGTCGACGGCGGCCACCTGCGGTGGCGGCAGACGCTGGTCGAGTTCGACGGCGGCTGGGTCTTCCTGATCTCCGCCGGGGAGGGCGCGTATCTCGGCGTCTCGGCCTCGCCGGACGTCGACATGCAGGACATCACGTTCCGGATGCAGCAGCTCGTCGGCCAGCTGGGCAAGGCCCTGACGACGCCGCCGCGCGAGAACCTCGGCGTCCGCTCATGAACAATTTCGGCGAACTGGAGCCCGAGGCCGCGGAATTAGTTCGACCGTACGTCATCACCAAGGGACGCGGCCTGCCCGACGAGGAGCAGCTCTCCCTGATCACCCTGGTCACCGCGGCCGCCGACCACCAGCAGCGTCCCACCCGACTCTCTCCCGAGGAGCAGAGCCTGCTGGACCTGTGCACCGCCGGCTACCTCTCGGTCGCCGAGATCGCGGGGCACACGCGGCTGCCCATGGGTGTGGTGAAGATCCTCCTCTCCGCTCTCACCGAGGGCGGGTACCTCATCACCCGCCCGCCCGTGCAGCGTGCCGCGCTCGCGGACCGAGACATCCTCGAGGAGGTGCTGAATGGTCTCCGCACCAAGTTTGGGTGAGCAGGCGTACGTCCGCGGCGGAGCGACGCAGATCGCCGTGAAGATCCTCGTGGTCGGTCACTTCGCCGTCGGCAAGACCACCTTCATCGGTGCGATATCGGAGATCCCTCCGCTGTCCACCGAGGAGACGATGACCCGCGCCGGCGAGTCCTTCGACGACCTCAAGGGGGTCCGGACCAAGACCACCACCACGGTGGCCATGGACTTCGGGCGTCTGACCATCAGCGATCGCGTCGTGCTGTACCTGTTCGGAACGCCGGGTCAGCAGCGCTTCGTGCAGATGTGGGAGGACATGGCGCGCGGCGCGCTCGGGGCGCTGGTGCTGGTCGACCCCGAGCGGCTGGCGGACTCCTTCGCCGTGATCGACCTGATCGAGCAGTACGGCCTCGACTACGCGATCGCCGTCAACCGCTTCGACGGCACGGCGGATCGGGAGGAACGGGCGCTGCGCGAGGCGCTGGACCTGCTCGACGACACCCCGGTCGTCACCTGCGACGCGCGCGACGAGCAGTCGTCCGCGGACGCGCTGATCACACTCGTCCGGCATCTGCTGGACCGCGCTCACTAGGAACAGACATGGACGCTCGACCCACCGCCCCCGTGCCCCCGCCCGGGTGCCCCGCCCACGGCACCGGAGCACGGGTGCCGCTGCACGGGCCGGAGTTCGCGGCCGATCCGCAGGCGTACTACACCTACCTGCGCCACTACGGACCGACCGCACCCGTGGAGCTCGCTCCGGGGGTGGAGGCCACGCTCGTCACCGACTACGCGACGGCGCTGCAACTGCTCCAGGACTCCGGCTCCTTCCGCAAGGACGCGCGCCGCTGGCGGGACCTCAACGAAGGCCTGATCGCCCCGGACAACCCGGTCGTACCCGCGCTGGCGTACCGGGCCAACAGCATGTTCAGCGACGGGGCCGAGCACCTGCGGCTGCGCCAGGCGATCACGGACTCCATGGCCCGCGTCGACGCGCGCAAGCTGACCCGGACCACGGAGCAGGTCTCCGAGTACCTCCTCGGGCAGTTCGGCGCACGTGGCTCCGCCGACCTGCTCGGTGACTACGCCAGGCAGCTGCCGCTCTTCGTGTTCAACGAACTCTTCGGCTGTCCCGCCGACATCGGCGACCGGGTGCTGTTCGGGATCACCGGCATGTTCGACGGCATCAACGCCGAGCGGGCGGTCGAGGTCCTGTTCGGCGCCGTCGGTGAACTGGTGGCGCTCAAGCGTGCCAGGCCGGGCGAGGACGTCACCTCCTGGCTGTTGCAGCATCAGGCGAGGCTGACCGACGAGGAGATGGTCCACCAGGTCGCCCTGCTCCTGGGCGCGGGCACCGATCCGCTGGGCAACCTCATCGGCAACACCCTGCACCGGCTGCTGACCAACGACCGGTACGCCGACGGGGGCGGCCTGATCGACGAGGCCCTCGACGACACCCTGTGGGACAACCCGCCGATGTCCAACTACGCGGCGCACTACCCGGCCGCCGACATGGAGTTCGCCGGGCAGAAGTTCCGTGCGGGCGATCTCGTGCTGGTCAGTTTCGCGGCCGCCAACTCGGGGCCGAAGCTGTCCGCCGCACGCCAGGCCGGCAGCAACCGGTCCCATCTGGCGTGGAGCGCGGGCCCGCACGCCTGCCCGTCGAAGGAGCCTGCCCGGCAGATCACCGTCACCGCCATCGAGAACCTGCTCAACCAACTCCCCGATGTCGAACTGTCCGTGCCCGAGGACAGCCTCGTCTGGCGCCCGGGCCCGTTCAACCGGGGCCTCACCACGCTGCCCGCCCGGTTCACCCCGGTCGACACCGTGCGCCGGACCGGCACGCAGGCACGTCCCGAGGCGCCCACGCGACCGCAGGAGTCCGAGGCGGGCCGCAAGCGTGAACGCGGCGGAATGTGGAGCCAGTTCCTCACCTGGCTGGCGAAGTGATGGACGCAACTCCGCTTGGCTGCACCGCCATCGCATGAGTGATCCGCCACGGGGGTAGTGAGCATCGCGTTGTTCCGTGGTGCTTACGAGGCGAAGGAGGTGTCGTGGAGCACATATCCACCGACGCCGGTTTCATGCAAGGTCCCATCGAGTTCGACGCCCTCGATACCCGCCCAACCGGGCGGGTATCTTCTTGGGCGCTCAGTCGCAGTACGGAAACGCTCGGCGGTCACGCGGCGAGACAGGTCCTGCGGCTGTGCGAGGCCGTAGGATTGAGCGGGGCCGACTCCGCGGAGTACGCCCACACGCTGCTCACCGTGTTGGGCCCCGCCGCCGAGCGGCCGCTCGCTCTGCCGCCCGAGCACACCTTCCTCTCCGACGACCACACGCCGGTGGAGTTCTCCCTCGCCTTCGTCCCGGACGCGGACCCGACGCTGCGGGTGCTGCTGGAGCCCGGGTACGGCGCCGGCAGCCTGGCGGAGAACGGGCGCATCGGGCTGCGGGTCGTCCGCGAAATGGCGCGGCGATGGGGATTCGACACCAAGCGGCTGGACGAGCTCGAGGACCTGTTCTTCCCTCCCGAGCCCGAGGGCCCGCTGGCGCTCTGGTGCGCGCTGGAGCTGCTCCCCGGCGGGGTCCCCAAGGCCAAGGTGTACCTGAATCCCGCGGCGTCCGGGCAGGAACGTTCCGCCGCTACGGTGCGTGAGGCACTGCGCCGGCTCGGCCACCGCCAGGCGTTCGCGGCGCTGCCCGAGGGCGATCGCCATCTGTTCCTCGCCCTGGATCTGGGCGACTGGGAAGAACCCCGGGTGAAGGTCTACCTCGCGCACCAGAACCTGTCCGCAGCGGAGGCGGCCGGTCTGTCCCGCGTGGCCGGCGGCCCGGGACAGACGGACATCAAGCGGTTCTTCCGCACAGCGGCCGGGCACGACATCGACGCCTACGGCTTCGACCAGCCGGACGTACCGCTCGATCGCCGGCCGGGCCTGAGCTGCCACGCCTTCACCGAGAGCCGGACCGGCCTGCCCAGTGGGTTCACCCTGCACATCCCGGTCCGCGACTACGCCCGCCACGACGGGGAGGCCCTCGACCGGGCCGTGGCCGTGCTCCGCCGCCACGGCATGGACCCCGCCCCGCTCGGCCGGGCCCTGTCCGCCGTCACCTCGCGCCGGCTCGAGGACGGGGTGGGGCTCATCGCCTACCTGGGACTCGTCCACCAGCAGGGCCGGCCGCCGCGCATGAACGCGTACATCTCCTCGGAGGCGTACGAGGTCAGGCCGCCGGTCACCGTGGCTGTACCGGCTCCTCGGCCGGAAGTCGTCCACTGAGGCTCCCCGCAGCCCCGGCTCAGGCGTCCTGCAGCTCCCGCAACTCCCGCAGATAGGGGCCGACGTCCACCTGGATCGAGGAACTCTCGGTCCGCCCGTAGCGCTCCTCGATACCGCTCAGATACGCGTCGATCTCCTTGCGCATGACATCCGCGGACGGCAGGGCGACCTCGCCGTCGATGATCTGCGCGACCCACCGCGACTGGGCTTCCACCAGCCGCGTGATCGAGCCCACGGGCCGGATCAGACCGACGAAGTAGAGGCCGGGCCGGTCGGCTGCGACAACACGCTTGTACAGCTCGACCGCCCCCTGCCGGGGATCCGCCGGACACCCGGCGGGCAGGAAGGGGAAGGCCATGCGGAATCCGGTGCAGTAGACGATCGCGTCCGCCTCCACCGACGTGCCGTCGGTGAAGGAGACCCGGCTGCCGTCCAGGGAGTCGATGGCCGGCCTCGGGACCACCCCGCCGTGCCGTATCCGGCTGAGAATCTCGTCCGAGATGGTCACGGCGGAGGAGAAGACGGGGTGGTCGGGCTCGGGCAGACCGTAGTCCGACAGCCTTCCCCGCGCCACGAACAGTGCCTGCTCGACGAAGCTCCGCTGCTCGGGGAAGGGCATGTCGTTCCACCACGGCGCGTCGGCGATCAGATCCACGGACATGCCGAAGAGCTGCTTGGGCACGACGTGCAGCCCCCGGCGGACGGAGAGCACGGTCTGCGCGGCGTGCCGCGAGAGGTCCGCGGCGATGTCCACACCCGACGCTCCCATGCCCACGACGACGACCCGCTGACCGGCGAAGTCCCTGCCGTCGTGGAAGTCCATCGAATGGAGAATCGTTCCGGCGAAGGAGTCGGAGCCCGGCGGCAGCGGATTCGGCAGCGCCGCCTCGGTGTTGTGACCGGAGGCGACGATCACCTGATCGAAACGCCGCTGCGTCTCCTCCCCGCGCGCGTCCCGGCTGATGACCGTCCAGGCTCCGTCGCCGTCCTGCCGCACGGAGACCACTTCGGTACGCAGTTCGATACGCGGCAGCAGTCCGGCCCACTCGGCGAAGGACCGCAGATAGGCGGCGACATCGCTGTGCCGGGGGTAGAGGGGCAGCTCGGACGGCATGGGGAAGTCGGCGTAACCGGTGAGCTGTTTGGCGGTGTTGAGATGCAGCGACAGATAGGCCGGACCGGGCTCGCCGGCCCCCGGCCGGCGCCAGATCCCTCCGACGTCCGGTGACCTCTCCAGGCAGACGAAGTCGATTCCCCTGACCGAGAGCGCGTGTGCGGTCGCCAGCCCTGACAGGCCCGCACCGATCACGCACACGGTCGCCGAAGTGGGAACGGCACGTGACCCGCCCAAGGATTCCTCCACAGAACACCATCCGTCGTCGAATCGGGCGCAGCAGGAGCCCGGGGCGCCTCACGATACCGATCGGCTCCACCGGCGGAGCGCCGCAGGTGAGTGGGGTGGTTCCGGTCCTACGGACAGTCACGCCGACGGTCATGGCATCGGCACCGGCGGTACGAACGCGAACGCGAATTCGAGGTCCGAGGAGATGGCCGGAAAGCGGCGCACGGAGACCGTCCGGGGCGTGATCGAGGGCGCACGCACTCCGCTGCGCGAGGCCGCGCCGGCTGATTCCGGTCAGGGAGCGATTCCACGGAGTCCGGAGGCGTACACACGCCTCCGGACTCTTCCGTTCGCGGCCCTCCGGCGCGCCCCGCCGGGTTTCGGCCATGCGTTCTCGGCCGGTCGTGCGAAGGGTGATACCAGAGTGGGGCGCTCTACGGGTAAGTTTGCCAACTGCGCACCGCACGTGAACGGTTGACGACTACAGTGTGTGCTTGGTGATCATCGGTAGGCTCATCACACCCACGTAGTACACCCCCGTAGTACGCCGATTCCTGGGCACGTACCAAGGACACTCATGTCTCAACTTCGCGCACCCGCCGCGCGGTCCGAACGCCGTGAGGGCGGACGGCACGGCCGGTCAGGCGCCCGTTCCGGTTCCGGTGCGGGGACTCCCAACCCCGCGCAGAACTCCGCGCCGCCCCCGACTGAAGCCCGCATACGCTCCCAACTCCTGCGCACCTCCGTGCTTCCGGCCGTGGCCGTGGCACTCGGCGGCGCGGCCGCCGTACTCTTCACCATCCGTTCCACCGGAGCCGGGCCGACCCCCGGCCTCTGGGCCGCGCTGACCGGAGCCGCGGCCCTCACGGTCGCCTCCGTGACCGCGGCCGCGCTCGGCGCCGACCGGGCGGCCAAGTCCGTGCTCGACCGCTGCAACGCGCTCCGCCGCTCCAGCGCGCGCCATCAGAGCGAACTGCGCACGGTCGTCGAGCAGCTGCGCCGTGGCGACGGCGCCCCGGCCCGCCCGGCCACGCCGCCGCCCGCGGCGTCCGGCGACGAGTTCGACCTGCTCGCCCAGGAGTTGACCCGCTCCCACGAGGCCGCCGTAGCCGCCGTGGTGCAGGCCTCCCGGCTGTCCAGCAGCGTCGGCAACGAGCAGAAGGTCGAGGTCTTCGTCAACCTCGCCCGTCGTCTTCAGTCCCTCGTCCACCGCGAGATCCAGCTCCTGGACGAGCTGGAGAACGAGGTCGAGGACCCCGAGCTGCTCAAGGGCCTGTTCCACGTCGACCACCTGGCGACCCGCATCCGCCGTCACGCGGAGAACCTGGCCGTGCTCGGTGGCGCCATCTCCCGCCGCCAGTGGTCGAATCCGGTCACGATGACCGAGGTACTGCGTTCCTCGATCGCCGAGGTCGAGCAGTACCCGCGCGTGAAACTGGTGCCGCCGATCGACGGTACGCTCCGGGGCCATGCCGTGGCCGACGTCATCCACCTCCTCGCCGAACTGGTCGAGAACGCGACGCTGTTCTCCGCTCCGCACACCACGGTGCTGCTGCGGGCCCAGTACGTCACCGCGGGCCTCGCCATCGAGGTCGAGGACCGCGGCCTGGGCATGCCGGTCACGGAGCAGAACAAGATGAACGCCCTGCTCGCCGACCCCGATCAGGTCAACGTCGCCCATCTGCTCCAGGACGGCCGCATCGGACTCTTCGTGGTCTCCGCGCTCGCCCGACGCCACGGCATCGCGGTACGCCTCCAGTCGAACATTTACGGAGGTGTCCAAGCCGTCCTCGTGCTGCCGCAGGGTCTCCTCGGCGCCGACCCCGAGGGGCTCGCGCGGAGCGAGAGCCAGCCGGGAGCCGTGGCTGCGCCCCAGGCGCCCCAGGCCGCCCCGCAGATGGCTCAGCCGGCGGCTCCTCCGGCGGTCCACGCGGCCCCCGCCGTCCCGGTCCCGACCGGGGCGCACACGACGGGCACGCACACCGCCGGCACGCACCCGGCCGGAGTGCACACCGCCGGCACGCACCCGGCCGGAGTGCACGGCACCGGAACGCACACGACCGGGATGCCCTCACCGGCACCCGTACCGACGCAGGCGCCCGCGCCCGTCCACGCGTCCGCGCACCCTCCCGTACGGACGCCGGCCCACGCGCCGGAGCCCGCGGCCGGACCCCCGCACCGGCCGCTGACCTACACCACGTCCGCCCCCGCCATACCGCTGCAGTCGGCGAACGCGGGCGTGCCCTCCCCGGCTCCCTCAGCACACGACGCCGCCCCCCTCCCCGTACGGGGAGACCACACCGAGCGTGCCAACCCCGGCAGCGCCCCCCAGGCCCCCCGCACCGAGCCGCCGGGCCGTCCCCTCCTCCCCAAGCGGCGTGCCCAGGAGCACCTCGTCCCGCAGCTGCGCGACGAGCCAGCGGCCCGCAGGCCCGAGGAACACGCTCTGCACGACCCGGGTCTCATGGCCGCGTTCCAGCGCGGCATCGGACTCGCCGAATCCCAGCCGTCCCCCCAAGAACCGCTGCGTCCCGGTGACGCGCGCAAGGAGTAGATGCACCATGGCGAGCAATGCGCCGAACGGCCATTCCTCGGATCTCGACTGGCTGCTGAGCGGTCTGGTCCAGCGGGTCCCGTACACCCGCAACGCGGTTCTGCTCTCCTCCGACGGGCTGGTCAAATCGGTCCACGGCCTCGACACCGACGCCGCCGACCACATGGCCGCGCTGGCCTCCGGGCTGTACTCGCTCGGCCGCAGCGCCGGCGCGCGGTTCGGCGACGGCGGCGAGGTACGGCAGGTGGTCGTCGAGCTCGACTCCACCCTGCTGTTCGTCTCCACCGCCGGATCCGGCACGTGCCTGGCGGTCCTCGCCGGACGCGAGGCGGACGCCGCCGTTCTGGGGTACGAGATGGCGATGCTGGTCAAGAGCGTACGGCCGTATCTGGTCACTCCCGCCAGACAGGCGGCGGGCGCGGCGGGCAGCGCGGGGCAGTGAGCGTGTCGTCCCCCCAGGAGGGGCCCTGGCTCGATGACGCGGCCGGCCGGCTGATCCGCCCTTACACCGTGAGCGGCGGCCGGACCCAGCCCACCACCGCGCTGGACCTCCTCTCCATGGTGATGGCGACGGGCTCCACACCGCAGGCCCACATGGGTCCCGAGCACAGCCTGGCCCTCGGGCTGTGCGACGGACCCACCTCGGTGGCGGAGATCGCGGCGCACTTACGGCTCCCGGCGGTCGTCACCAAGGTTCTGCTCTCCGATCTCGTGGACTGCGGGGCGCTGACCGCCCGGGCGCCCCGCTTCCACGCCAACCCAACCGACCGTTCCTTGCTGGAGGCAGTGCTCGATGGCCTACGACAACGGCTCTGAGCGCCACGAGAGTTTCGCGACCGATCCGTTCCCCACCGCGCTCAAGATCCTGGTGGCGGGCGGCTTCGGCGTGGGCAAGACCACTTTCGTGGGCGCGGTCAGCGAGATCGAACCGCTGAGCACCGAAGAGCTGCTGACCCAGGTCAGCGCGGCCACCGACAGCCTGGAGGGCGTGGAGTCCAAGACCACGACCACCGTCGCGATGGACTTCGGGCGCATCACGCTCGACGACAGGAACGTGCTGTACCTCTTCGGCACCCCGGGCCAGGAGCGCTTCTGGTTCATGTGGGACGAGCTCTCCGAGGGTGCGCTCGGAGCGGTCGTCCTCGCCGACACCCGGCGCCTGCAGGACTGCTTCTCCGCCGTCGACTTCTTCGAACGGCGCGGCATCGGATTCGTCGTGGCGGTCAACGAGTTCGACGGCGCCTACCGCTACGAGCCGGACGAGGTGCGGGCGGCGCTCGACCTCAAGCCCGAGGTGCCGGTCGTGCTCTGCGACGCCCGGATCTCCAGCGCCGGCATCCGCACCCTCCTCACCCTCGTCCAGCATCTGCTCACCACCATCCCGGCCGCCGTGCCGAGCTACGGAGCACCGTCATGACCTACGACCCGACCGGTCATCTGCTGCTGACCCCCGTCGATCGGGAGGCGCCCGCCCGTGTGCGGCGGCTGCGCGAACTGGGTCTCGGGGAGCGGCCGGAGCCCGCCTTCGACGAGTTCGCCCACCGGCTCGCGGAGGTGACCGGAGCCCCGTACTCGATGGTCAACTTCATCGACGAGAACCGGCAGTTCTTCGCCGGACTGCACACCCCGGCCGGCACCCACTCGGGCAGTGATCTGGGCGCGGCGGCGGCCGGCGGGAACGTCGGCCGTTACATGGCCCGCGACCACGGCTACTGCCCGCACGTGGTGGTGCGTCGCAAGGCGCTCGTTCTGGAGGACGTGTGCGACTACCCGCGGTTCGCGGGAAACCCGGTGGTGGACGAGATCGGCATCCGCTCCTACATGGGCGCGCCGCTGATCGACCGTACGGGAACAGCGCTGGGCACGATCTGCGTCGTCGACACCGACGTACGACCGTGGGGCCGGGCCGGTCTGGAGACCATCAAGACGCTCGCGGCGGAGCTGGTGGAGCAGATCCACCGCCGCGAGGAAGGGCTGCTCTGACCCCGCCCGACAGGAACGACACGGGTGGCGCCCCGGGACGGCTTCGTTGCCGTTGCCGGGGCGCGTCTGTGTCTGCGCGCGGAGCCCCGGTGCGGTCCTGCGCGTGGTCAGGCGTGGACGGGCTCCAGCTTGAGCAGGTCCGAGAGCTTCTCGGACCAACTGCCCTTGTCCTGGCCGAGAGCGACCTCGGCCAGCCGAAGGAGCTGGATGTCGGAGGTGCCCGCGGGGGCGAAGATGTGGTGCGCGTCCCGGAGGTAGCGCTCGATCGGGCGGTCCGTGAAGAGACCGGCGGCCGCGTGGATCTCCATCGCGTTGCGACCGGAGTCGATCGCCGACTCCACGTTGACCAGCTTGGCGTTCATCAGCTCGGCGTCGCAGGACAGACCCTGGTCGAGCAGATGCACGGCGTGGTACGCGGCGAGCCGCGCCGTCATCAGACGGGACTGCATCTGACCCAGCTTCAGCTTGACCGTGGGCAGGTGGTGCAGCGGCTTGCCGTAGCGGTGGCGCTCCGCGCAGAACCGGGTCGTCTCCTCCAGGATCGCCTGGTGGATGCCGAGCGAGACGGCGGTGAGGTTGGCCCGGCCGTACAGCACGCTCGAGGAGTACGCGACGGACAGGCCGTCGCCCTCGTCGCCGAGCCGATTGGCCGCCGGGACCCGGCAGTTCTCGAAGATGAGCTCGCCGAAGCTGAAGCCGTGCAGCCCCATGGCCGGCTCCTGCGGGCCGAGCCGGAAGCCCGGGCGATCGGACTCGACGAGGAAGGCCGTGAGGCCCTTCGATCCGGGGCCGGTGCGGACGACCACACCGTGCAGATCGCCGACGTGGCTGTTGCCGACGAAGACCTTGCTGCCGTTGAGGATGTAGTCGTCGCCGTCGCGGACCGCGCTCGCGGTCATGCCGAGGACATGACCGCCCGACTCGGGTTCGGTGACCGCGATGGTCGGCAGGCACTCACCGGCGGCGATGGTGGGGAGCCAGGTCTTGCGCTGCTCGTCGCTGCCGAAGTGCACGATCTTGGCGGTGCCGAGCTGGGAGGCC
Organism: Streptomyces sp. NPDC059875; assembly: GCF_042731085.1. Taxonomy (NCBI): domain Bacteria; kingdom Bacillati; phylum Actinomycetota; class Actinomycetes; order Kitasatosporales; family Streptomycetaceae; genus Streptomyces; species Streptomyces sp. NPDC059875. The sequence goes on along the minus strand of NZ_JBHWJZ010000001.1, from coordinate 423,437 downwards.
TGGACCATGGCGCCCATCGCGCCGCTGACCCGGGAGAGCTCCTCGATGATGATGGTTTTGGCCAGATGGCCGGCGCCCATGCCGCCGTACTCCTGGCTGATTGTGGCGCCCAGCCAGCCCTGCTCGCAGATCAGCCGGGACAGCTCGTGGTGCACCGAGCGGGACGCTTCCATTTCGGCTATTCGTGGCCGGACCTCACTCTCCGCGAAGTCCCGGACGGTCTCCCTGAGTTGATGATGGAGCCGACTGCTGAAGTAGCTGTCCATACGAGTCCCTCCCCTGCGAAACGCCTGCTCGCTCGGTTGTTCGAGCAGGTGGTGCATCGGCAGTGGCCCCGTCCCGAACAGGCCGACACTCCATGGTGTTGATCTTTCTGGAGTGGAGCAATATCGCCACGGAGTTTGTCCGAAACCGGATTGGTTGACGATTGAATCTGACTGTGTTTCGGATGGACTCCGCCTGTTCGGGAGGGTCACCAGGGCATTCCCCGTGGACTTCTTTCTGCCACATGCCAACGGCAAAGAGTTGACGGGCATATGGCGAGGAGCGCTGCTGGAGCGCCCCATACGCCCCCACTTCACCAAAGGGGCGGCATGCCGGAAGAATCGCCGAGCCCGGAGGAGGCCGGAAGTGCGGGGTCGAGGCCGGCCCGAACCCTGGCGGAGGGTGGCCGAGCCCGGCGTACGGATGTGCGAGGAGGCGCCGGGGCGTGTGACAGGGAGTGACCGGCGCGTGATCCGGCGCGTACGCTCCCAGGGGGCGCGCCGACAGGGAGGTCGTTGTCAGTGGCGGGTCGTACGGTCGAGGTATGCCCACCGCCGACGACGTACGCAGGATCGCCCTCTCGCTGCCGGGCGCGGTCGAGAAGCTCGCCTGGGGCATGCCCACGTTCCGCGCGGGTCCGGGCGGCAGGATCTTCGCCTCGCTGGACGACGACGACCAGGCGATGGGGGTGAAATGCCCCAAAGAGGAGCGCGTCGAACTCATCGCGTCCGAGCCCGCCAAATTCTTCCTGCGGGAGGGGCACGACGACGGCTACGCCTGGGTACGCGTCCGGATCGGCGCCCTTGACGACGAGGACGAGCTGCGCGCGATCCTCGCCGACTCCTGGCGCCAGGCGGCTCCGCGCAGGCTCCTCGAGCAGTACCCGGAGATAGGGGTCCCGCCCGAGGAGCGCTGAGCGGGCCCGAGCTCGTCGCCGCTCACCCGCCGAGGAAGGACGTGACGCGCTCCCGCAGTCCGGCCGGATCCAGGCCCTGGCCGGCCAGGTGCTCGTCGATGCTTCCGTACCTCCGCAGCTCCCGGCGGGAGACCCCGAGGCCGATGACGCGGTGGGGGAGTGCGGCGAGGGCGTCGTTGGCGGCCGCCGTCGACGTACCGGCCAGGTAGGGCTCGACCAGGACGACGTCCGGGCGTGCCGCGGCGGACGCCCGGCGCAGGGCCACCGCGTCGAAGGGGCGGATCGTGGCGGCGTACAGGACGGTCACGTCGAGGCCCTCGGTGGCGGCCAGGACGTTGTCCAGCATGGGTCCGACCGCGACGACGACTCCGCCCCGCCCTTCGCGGACGGTGCTGAAGCCGGGGGAGATGGGGCGCGGCGAGGCGTTGGACTGGAGCGAGAGCCTGACGTAGACGAGATCGTCGCCCGCGGCGGCCTGCCGCAGCAGCGTCTCCGCCTCGTCCGGGTGGCCGGGGACGTGGACCGTCCAGCCGTCCAGGGTGTCGAGCAGCGCCACGTCGCCGGGCGACATGTGCGTGAAACCGCCGGCCGGCCAGTCGTACGAGGCTCCCGCGCTCACCAGCACGCCGCTCACGCCCTGATGCCCGAAGTCCAGCTTGAGCTGCTCGAAGGGGCGCTCGACCAGGAAGCTCGCGAAGGTGTGCATGATCGGCCGCATCCCGGTCAGCGCGAGCCCGCCGCCCGCGCCGATCAGCAGCTGCTCCCGGATGCCGACATTGATCACACGGTCCGGATGGCGCCGCTCGGCCTGCTGGAACCCGTCCCTGCTGATCTCGGCGAGCACGAGCGCGAGGCGGGGGTCCTCGTCGAGCAGACGACTGGTGGTCGAGATGAAGCGGTCACGCATGGTGTCCATGGAGGTTCTCCTTGCCGGGGGCTGATCAGGCGTTCTTGGGCTCGACGCGGGCGACCACGGCACGCGGCCGGCCCGGGTGCGGGGCGGTGAAGGCGGCGTACAGCGCGTCGTGATCACGTCCGTCGACGGTCTCGGCGGACCATCCGGCGGCCTCGAAGCGCGAGGCGATCCCGCCGGGCCAGCCGTAGGTCGCGGAGCTGTTGTCGATCACCAGCGTGTGCAGCTGCTCGAGACCGGCGGGTCCCGCATAGGCGATGGCCTCGTGATTGCTGCCCTCGTCCAGCTCGGCGTCCCCGATCAGCACCCACACCCGCGGCTCTGCGAGCCCCTGCGCGCGGAGCCCGAGCGCGCTCCCGACGGCCAGCGGCAGCCCGTGCCCCAGGGACCCGCTGCCGATCTCGGCGCCCGGCACGAGCGTCCGGTCGGGGTGGTGCCCGAGCGGCGAGTCGTACGACCCGAAGCCGGTGATCAGCTCCTCGGGGAAGAAGCCCTTGGCGGCGAGGACGGCGTAGTACGCCATGGGCCCGTGCCCCTTCGACAACAGGAAGCGGTCCCGCCCCGGGTCCGCGACGGTCCCGGGCGTCACCCGAAGGACCCGGTCGTACAGCACCCAGAGGGCGTCGAGCGTGGAGGTGGCGGCCGGGGAGTGCTTCTCGTCGCCGGTCATCAGCGCCATGAGGGCGTGGAGCCGGTCGATGTCCGTGTGCGTCATGGCACCCACCGTGCGACCTCAAGCGAGGTTGAGGTCAAGCGGGGAAAGCGGTTCGTTTCCACCCGGGGAAGTGCGGTATTGTTCTCATGCGCGTTCGGCCGGGGGAAACCCCAGGTCAGACGGGCACCGGGACGTGGCGCAGCTTGGTAGCGCACTTGACTGGGGGTCAAGGGGTCGCAGGTTCAAATCCTGTCGTCCCGACTCGAAAGAGTCGCAGATCAGGGGTCGTTTCAGAGAAATCTGAAACGGCCCCTTGATCGTTTGTGGGGACCACTTGGGGACCAACTCGCCTTGACCGGTCGGAGGGCGACGCGCGCGTCGGGTCCGCAGCCGGTGAGACGAAGAGGCGTGGTGCCCCTGGTCAGTGGGCCCCCACCGTGGGTACGTGGCCCTCGCATCGTGATCGTGTTCGCGATCGGCACCCTGGCGTTCTTCCCGAAGCCCGTGCTCGACGTCGCGGCCAGGGTCCTCTTCGGTGCCCCGAGGGGCTGCTGCCGGCCGTGGCGGGGACAACGCTCGGTGCGGTCCTGGCCTTCGGGCTGGGACGGGGGGCTCCGGCGCGAGGCGGTACGGGAACGGGGCCGCGAGTGGCGGCCGAAGGGGTCGCCGGCCCAGGTCAAGACCCATGTTGGCACTACCGCTGCGTGGTCGGCGGGCAGGCCCTTTCGTGAGGCCGGTCCGGGTGCGATCATGATCCTTTCTCAGAGGCCGAGTTGGGGGATCAGGTCATGGGCTTTGTGCTGTCGTTGGACGCTGCGACCGCGACGCTGGAGACAGCCGGCGGTAAGGGAGCGGCCCTCTCCGAGCTCGCGCGCGCAGGGCTGCCGGTACCGGGCGGGTTCCATGTGACGACCGCCGCGTACCAAGAGTTCGTCACTTCGACGGGCGTGGCCGATCGCATCCGTGCGGAGCTCACCGCCGCATCCGGACCGGACTGGGACCCGGACACGGACGCTGGTGCGGGGGCCCGCATCCGGGCGCTCTTCGAAGAGGGCCCGCTGCCCCCCGCCCTGGAACAGGCCATCTCGAAGGCGTACGCGGAACTCGGCGATGGCGCGCGCACGGTCGCCGTACGGTCGTCGGCCACGGCGGAGGACCTGCCCGACCTGTCCTTCGCCGGCCAGCAGGACACCTACCTGAACATCACCGGCGAGAGCACCCTGCTGGCAGCCGTGCGGCGGTGCTGGGCATCGCTGTGGACCGACCGTGCCCTCGCGTACCGCGCCAGGGCCGGCATCGCGCACGAGGAAGTCTCGCTCGCCGTGGTGGTGCAGGAGCTGGTGGCCGCGGATGCCGCCGGGGTGATGTTCACCGTCGATCCGCTCGGCGGGCGTGCCGACCGACTCGTGGTCAACGCGGCCTGGGGGCTGGGCGAAGCCGTCGTCAGCGGGCTGGTCACCCCGGACACCCTGGTCGTCGACCGGTTGACCTCTGCCGTCGTGGAGGAACGTATCGCCGCGAAGGAGGTGATGACCGTACCGACCGCCGACGGCACCGCGGAGCAGCCGGTCCCCGCGGACCTGCGCGAAGCCCCGGTTCTCACCACCGCGGAGGCCGGTGAACTGGCCCGGCTCGGACTCGCGATCGAGGAGCTGTACGGGGAGCCGCGCGACGTCGAGTGGGCGCGCGAGGCGGGCTCCTTCCGCATCCTCCAGGCCCGCCCGATCACCACCGTCGCGGCGCCCCGGCCCGAGGTGTGGAACGACAGCACCGGCACCGACTCCCTGTGGACGAGCGCCAACCTGGGCGAGGCCGTCCCGGACGTGATGACGCCCGCGACCTGGTCGTTCGTCAAGGCGTTCATGGGCGACGTCATGGTCGGGGCCAGCCTGGAAGGACGCCCGATGTACGGGAACATCGGCGGCCGCTTCTACATGAACCTCAGCGTCACGGCCACCCTCGCGGCCGCGTTCGGGCAGGGCCGGAAGTTCGCCCAGGCCAACGAGCGGGTCTTCGGGCGCCTTCCGGACGGCATGGGCATTCCGCTGCTGCCCGCGTCCAGGCTGCGGGTCTGGCGAGACACGATCGGCGAGGCTTTCGCGGTGATGAGCCGCATTCGCGCGAACGGAAAGCAGCTGCCGGCGTTCCTGGAGGAGGCGCCCGCGCGCTGCGAGGAACTGCGCGCCCGCGTCGCCGCCGCGGCGAACGCGGGGGACCTGTCGGCCCTGTGGGAGTCGGAGGTGGCGCCGTACTTCCGATGCTGCTGCCACATGCTTCAGGCGGCTACCCGCCGGGACGGCGACTCCCTCGTCAAGGTACGCGGCACCCTGGAGTCCCTGGTGGGTGAACAGGACGCCGACCTGATGACCACCGGCCTCGGCGACGACGGCCAACTGGCCAGTATGGGACCGCTGCTCGGCCTGGAACGGCTCGCCCGCGGGGAGACCGACCGCGAAACCTACACCCGTGCGTACGGTCACCGCGGCCCGCACGAGTTCGAGGTGTCCCTCCCGCGGCCCGCTGAGGACGCGCAGTGGATCGACCGGCAGCTCGCCGCGCTCGGCACGGTCGAGGATGACGCGGCCATGCGGCTCGCACGGCAGACCACGGCTCGCGCGGCGGCATGGGACCGCCTGGCCGCCGAACACCCGCGGCGGCTGGCGAGCCTGCGCGCCGCGGTGGACGGCTGGGCGGCCTCGGCACGCCTGCGGGAGGCCGCCCGTACCGAGGTCGCCCGCGTCTTCTGGCTGCTGCGCACGTTCGTCCTGCGCGCCGGCGAGGTCAGCGGGGCGGGGGAGGAGCTGTTCTTCCTGTCCCGCGAGGAGATCCTCGCCGTGCTCGGCGGTGACCGGACTCCACTCGCCGCGGTGCCGGCCCGCCGTGCCGCATACGAGGGCTACCGCGCGCTTCCCACCTACCCGACTCTGATCCGGGGCGAGTTCGACCCGCAGACCTGGGCCGCCGACCCGAACCGGCGGGCCGACCTGTTCGACGCGCAGGACACGACACCCGCCACGGACACGGTCGCGGGCTCGCCCGCGTCCGGCGGCGTGGTGGAGGGCATCGCCCGGGTCGTCGCCACCGTGGAGGAGGGCGAGGCCATCCGGCCGGGCGAGATCCTGGTGACCACAGTGACGAACATCGGCTGGACGCCCCTGTTCACGCGGATCTCGGCGATCGTGACGGACGTCGGCGCGAACCTCTCGCACGCCTCGATCGTGGCGCGGGAGCTCGGCATCCCGGCGGTGGTCGGATGCGGCAACGCCACGACCCGGATCCGGACGGGGGACAGGATCCGGGTGGACGGCGGCCGCGGGACGGTGGACATCCTGGAACCGGCGGCCACGACCCCCGAACCCGCCTGACCCCTCGGCCGATGCCCCGACCCGACACCCAGCGTACGAACGGATGAGCAGACCGGTGCCCCAGCACGAGCAGGCCATGCGCCGCCACTTCCACCAGGCCGCGGCGCGGCGCGGATTCTCGGTCGCCGCGGCGCAGGAGGCCGCCGTCGAGCGCTTGGCCCGCCTGGCGGCCGAACTCGCCCGGCCGGCCTGGACGTTCCGCAGGCCACCCCGCGACCTGTACGTCTGGGGCCCGGTGGGCCGGGGGAAGAGCTGGCTGGTGGACACCTTCTACGAAGGGCTGCCGGCCGGGCGTAAACGCCGTCTGTACTTTCACGACTTCTTCCGGCGGCTGCACGACGGAGTGACCCGACCGGGCGCCCGCCACGACGGGCAGAGCGCTGTCGACAGCGCTCTCGACGAGCTGATCGGGGACAGCCGGGTGCTGGTCTTCGACGAGTTCCACGCACACGACGCGGGCGACGCGATGCTGATCGCACGCCTCTTCAGGACGCTCCTCGACCGCCGCATCACCCTGGTCACCACCTCCAACTACCCGCCCGCCGGACTGATGCCGGACCCGCTCTACCACCACTTGTTCGAGCCCACCATCAAGCTCATAGAGGAACGGATGGACGTCCTGGACGTCTCGGGGCCGGTGGACTTCCGCCGACTGCAGGCGCCTCGGTCGGAGGCCGGCGGCCGCCGGTTCGCGACGGGCCTGTGCCTGCCCTCGGGGGACACCGCCCTGGAGGCGCTGGGCCTCACCGTCCCGGCGCCCGAGGAGGCCACCACCGTCCAGGCCCATCTGCGGGAGCTCCCGGCCCGCGCGGTGCGCGGCGAACTTGTGTGGTTCGGCTTCGACGCGCTGTGCGAGACCGCGACGGCGGTGCCCGACTACCTGGCCCTCGCCGAACGGTTCGACACCCTGGTCCTGGACGGCGTCCCCCCGCTGGCCGAGGCCTCAGCGGACGGACGGCAGCGGTTCGCGAACCTCGTGGACGTTGCCTGCGACCGCGACGTCCGGCTGGTCCTCATCGGTTCCGACCCGCTGACCTCCCTCCCCGAGGGCCAGGCCCTGACACGCGACCTGGACCGCACGACGAGCCGGCTCGCGATGCTCCGGCGCGCGAACTGAGCCCGGGCCGCCGGGGCACTCAGGCCGGGTTCGCGGCAGTACCGAGCCCCCACCATTTCCTCTCCCTCGCCCCGTCCACCCTGGTCGCGGTCAGCACCCATCCCGGCCGAAGGACCCACGACCGCGGTCAGGGTGAGGCGTTCGGCCTCGAACCATTCCATCGGACTCGCCACCGAGTGAGGCTGCGAGGAAAACGTGCCGACCGGAGGCGAACTCTGCCGCCCCGCCGGGGTAGTGCTGCCGTGGCCGCGGGGGCGAGCCTCTTTTCGCCGACATCTGCGGAACTCGGCCTACGCCCCGACAAGGCGAGGAGCGGCGATCCGTTCGTCCAGGTCGTCGCGCTCGATCTCATGACGGGGATCGGCACGGTGTCGGCGGCCGCGCCACCGACACCGTGCCGAAGGCCGGCACCCGTGTCAGTCGCCCGGGGCCGTGCCCTGTTCGAAGCGGAGGTAGCGTTCGACGGACCGGGCCAGAACCTCGTTGCCGTGAGAGGTGACGACCCGATGCCACCAGGCGCCGTAGATCCGCTCGAAGCGGTAGCCGGCGAGCAGGTCCGCGGCGGCGCGGACCGCGTGGGGGCGCTCCGGGATGTGGTTGGCGTAGCTGTACATGAGGGTGACCCAGCGGTTGTCCGGGCAGACGTTGACCACATCGCCGGTGAACAGGGCCCCGTCGCCCGCGCTCCAGTGCAGGACCGCGCTGCCGGGGAAGTGCACGCCCGGGTTGATCAGGGTGAGCTCGTCGGTGAGTTGGAGTGTGCGGCCGTTCCAGAAGCGCACGGCCGGGTCCGGGCGGCCCACCCACTGGCGATCGGCTTCGTGGAGGTGGACCGGGGCGTCGAAGGCGTGGGCCCACTCCACCATCGAGGAGTAGAAGTGGGGGTGGCTGATGGCGATGTGGTCGATGCCGCCGAGTTCCTCGACGGCCCGGACCATGGTGTCGTCGAGGTAGGGAGCACAGTCCCACAGGACGTTGCCGGCGGCGGTGCGGAGGAGCAGGGCCCGCTGGCCGATGGCGAACTGGGGGGTGACGCCGACGCCGAGCACGCCGGGCCCCTGCTCCTCGAAGCGGCCGGTGTGGCCCTCTTCGCGCAACTCGGCCAGCGTCGTCCACTGTTGGCCGGCCGGGCTCACGTACTGCCGCTCGTCCAGGCAGACCGGGCAGTCCGGGCGCGGGGCGGCGTACTGGGTGCCGCAGGTGCGGCAGATCGGGGGCGTCAGGTCGGCGGTGTCAGCCACGGGTGCCCCCGGCGAGCTCGGTGAGGACGTACGGGCGGCTCGGCCGCCAGCCCAGCTCCTCGACAGCGCGCCGTCCCGACACCACCTGGTCGAGCGCGAGCGCCTCTGCGAACGGCGCCCCAAGCACCTCGGCGGCCTCCGCGAGCGGCCACGGCTCGGCCCGGCCGGCGCCGCCCGCGGCGATGTCGGCGGCCGCCGCGATCGCGGCCGCCGGGACGGACTCCCACGCGACGCCGTGCAGGAGGTCACCCGGGTGGCCCTTGGTCAGCGCGAGGACGTACAGCTCGGCGAGGTCGTCGACGTGGACCATCGGCCAGCGGGTCGCGACCGGACCCACGTAGCGACCCGTGCCGTGCTCCCGGGCCCAGCCGGTCATCAGGGCAGGAATGCCGCCGTCCCGGCCGTACACGATGCCCGGGCGTATCACCAGGGCCCGCACGTCGTCCCCGGCGGTGGCCAGCACCCGCTGCTCGATCCGCGGCCGGTAGCCGACGATCGCGATCGGGTCGGTGCCGGCGTCCTCGGTCAGCGGGGCGTCCCCGGTGGCGCCGAGCACCCACACGCCGCTGGTGTAGACGAACGCCCGGCCCGTGCCGCGCAGCGGCGCGAGCAGCGCCTCCAGGGCGGCGGTGTCCACCGCCTCGTCGCCGGTCGGCGTGGCCAGGTTCACCACCGCGTCCACGTCGTCCGTCACCGCCGCGCCCAGCGACGCCGGGTCGGCCAGATCGCCGATCCGTACCGGCACGTCCGGATGCAGCGCGGCCGCGTCCTTGACCAGGGGCACCACGTCGTGGCCCTCCAGCGTCAGTCGCGACACCACCGCGGAGCCGATGTAACCGGTGGCACCGAGTACCAGAACCTTCACGAACCCTCCCATGCGGACGTTTCTCGAACGGGAGAACAGTAGGAACCGCGCCCGGACCCGCGGATCCGTCGAATGACCGGGGTGCCGTACCGGCGTTCATCCGTGACGGGGCCGAAGGGCTGACCGGGTCGACCAGGTCGGCGGGGGATGACGGGGCTGGGCGGACGTCAGCCCAGGTCGAGCGCTCCCAGTGCGGCCCGCGACGTCACGCCGAGCTTCGGGTAGGCGTTGGACAGGTGGTAGCCGACCGTGCGCGGGCTCAGGAACAGGCGCGCGCCGATGTCCCGGTTGCTCAGGCCCGTCGCCGCGAGCCGGACCACCCGCAACTCCTGCGCGGTCAGCCGGCCCACGAGATCCGCGCCCGCCGCCGGCGCGGCCGGGGTGGCACCGACGGCCCGCAGCTCCGTGCGTGCCCGGTCCGCCCACGCGGCCGCCGGCATCCGCTCGAACGACTCCAGCGCCACGGTCAGCGCCTCCTGTGCGGCGGCACGGCGTTTCGCCCGGCGCAGCCACTCCCCGTACAACAGCCGGGTGCGTGCCTGCTCGAACGGGCGGCCGTCCCCCTCGTGGGCGGCGAGCGCCCGTTCGTAGAACTCCTCCGCCCCCGCGTCGTCGGCGAGCAGGGCACGGCAGCGCAGCTCCACAGCCCCCGCCCACGCGGTCCCCGTGGTCCCGGCCCAGCGCGTGAAACGCTCGGCGGCCGGCCCGGCGTCGGCGGCCCGGTCGATCCGGACAGCGGCCTCCACCAGGTCGGGCAGGCTGTGCACGGAGACCATGAGGTGCCGGTGCGGGCCGCCGGTCAGGGCGGCGAAACGCTGCAGCGCCCGGTCGTAGCGGCCGAGCCCGAGGTCGAGGAGGCCCTGTGCTCTGGTCAGCCAGATCGGGATCGGCGCGACATCGGGGCACAGGTCACGCCCCGGCCGCCCGACGAAATCCTCCCGGCTGCCCCGCCGGCCCCTGCCGCCCGGCCCGTCGGCCCCTCCCGAACCCTCCCCGCTGCCCGGACCCTCCCCGTCGAGCGCGGCCAGCACCGCCAGGACCCCGCTGAGCATCGAGGCGAGATGGTGCTGGCCGGTGTCGCAGGCGATCTCCAGGCCCTCGACGGCCGTCGTGTACGCGTCCCGATGCCGGCCCAGGAACAGCCGCAGCCGCGCCAGCCGCAGCAGCACCCGGGGCAGCACCCCGACTGCGCCCTCTGCCCGGCACTCCCGCTCCAGGGCCACGGCCTCGTCGTGCACCGTGCGGTACTCGCCGAGCAGCATGTCCCAGCCGTGCAGTCGCACCTGATCGGTCAGACTGCGCTCATGCCGGGTCCGCACGACGTACTCGGCGAACTCACGTATCGCCGCCGCTCCGCTCACCGGATCACCCGCCAGTGTGTCGAGCACCCCGGCCGCGCCCCGGTGCACGGGATGCCCGCCGAAGTCCAGACCGGCCGTCCGCGCCCGGGTGTCGCGGGCCGCCGCGACCGGGTCCGGCGCCTCCCAGGCCATCGCGGCCGACTCGAACAGCAGCCATGCCCCCATGGCGGGACGGTGCGCCGTCACCTCGGACGTCGCCTCGACGAGCAGCAGCCGCGCCGACTCCGCCCGGCCATGTCCGTGTTCGAGCGCCGCCCGGACGCTGGCGAGCCGGGCGATCGCCGGAGGACTGCTCACCGGCCCCGCCTCGTCGGCGAGCGTCCCCGCGAGCTCCGCCTGTCCGGCCTCGGCCGCGGCGGCCGACGCGGCGGCCAGCCGCCGCGACCGGGCCTCCTGGTCCTCGGTCAGCCGTGCGGCCCGCCGATAGGCGGCGGCGACCGCCGCCCGGCCGCCCCGCGAACGGAACAGTTCGGCGCTGCGCTCCAGTTCGGCGGCGACCTCCTCGTCGTATCCGATGGTCGCCGCGGCCAGGTGCCAGGCCCGGCGGCCCACGTCCCCGGCGGCCGGTGCCGCTTCGGCGAGCGCCCGGTGCGCGGCCGTCCGCTCGACCAGCATCGCCCCCTGGTATGCGGCGGCCCGTACGAGCGGATGCCGGAACACCAGCCGGCGCCCGGACACCCTCACCAGGTCCGCCGCCTCGGCCGGCGCCAGGTCCCCGGCGGCCGCGCCCACCCGTTCCCCCGCCGCCACCACCAGCGCGACGTCTCCGGTGTCGTCCGCCGCGGCGACTGTCAGCAGCAGACGGGTCGGCGCGGGGAGGGCCCGGATGCGCTCGTCGAAGATCCGCCGCACGCGCCACGAGGCCGGCAATACGGCGATCTCCCGCGCGTCCAGCGGTTCGCTCCCGTCCCGCTGTGCCGCCGTCAGAGCCCCCACGAGTTCGACCAGGGCGAGCGGATTACCCTGCGCGAGCCCGCGGATCCGGCTGCTCACGGCGGGATGCAGATCCGGCGCCCGGCCGGCAAGGAGAGCCGTCCCCTCCTCGTCGGTGAGCGGCCCGAGGTGCAGCGTCGGCAGGCCAGGCGCGCCGTCGAAGTCCGCCGCATCCTCATGCGCGGCGAACACCATGGCCACCCGCCCCATGCCGAGCCGGCGGGCCGCGAACAGCAGCGCGTCCACGGTCTCCAGGTCCAGCCATTGCGCGTCGTCGACCAGGACCACGACCGGGCGTTCCGCGGCCAGCTCGTCGAGCAGGCCCAGGGTCGCGGCCCCGACCAGGAAGCGGTCCCCGGCGGGCGCGTCGTCCGGCGCGATCACCGCGCGCAACGCCAGCAACTGACGCTCCGGCAGGCTCCTGACCCGGTCCAGGGCGCCCCGGAGGAGTACCTGCAGACCGGCGTACGGCAGCGACGCCTCCGACTGGACACCCGTGCACCGCAACAACCGGGCCCCGTCCGCGGCCGCCGAGGCGCACCGGTCGAGCAGTGCCGTCTTGCCCGACCCCGCCTCGCCGAGGAGCACCGCGGCCCCGCCCCGGCTCTCCCGTGCTCCCGCCAAGAGCCCGTCGAGGATCCCCCGTTCGTGGTCCCGACCGCAGAGACCGGCGGGCCCGCGGCCGCTGGGACCGGCGGGCCGCCGGTCGGCGGCGTCTGCCCGGACCGCGTCGGTCATCGGTGCGCTTCCCCTCTTCCGGACGCCTCACCCTCGGGGTGGACGTGGCTGACGATGTCATGAGTCCGTCGGTCGCGGACCCGGTCCGTGCGGCCGCAGCTCCGCGGCCCGGGCGACCGCGAGACGGATCACCGACGACTTCGTGAGGTCGTAGAAGAACGAGTCGCGGTAGGGCGCGGTGTTGCCGTCGGTGACCTCCACCACCAGGCCGCTCGCCCTCGCGCACATCAGCGGGAGCGCGCGTCCCGTCACGTACACCGTGGCGCCGGCGGCACCGAGCTCGACGGCGATGCCTCGGCCGCCTCCCCGGGTGCCGCCCGCGACCAGGGCGATCCTTCCTGTCAGGTCGTGCGCGTGGTCATGCCGGTCAGGGGGCCGTCCCGCCCGCGTTGCGGATCAGCTGACCGAGCACCTTCAGCGCGACGACGTAGTCCGCGTCGTCGATGCCCTCGTGGAGGGCGGCGCGGATCGCGGGGGCATTGCGCCCCAGGTCGACCCGGGCTCGTTCCCCCTCCTCGGTGAGCCACAGGCGGTCCTCGGCGTCCTTCCTCAGCCAGCCGCGCTCGACGAGCACCGCGGATTCTGCCGCCAGGTCGTCCTCGGGCCGGATGTAGGACCTCATGGCCTCCCTCAGTTCGGGCAGGGTCATCCCCTCACCATCGGGTGAGATGTCGTTCACCGACAGGTTGCGCAGCAGCCAGAACTGGGGCTGGGTGTAGCCCTTCTCGGCTTGCCGGGCCCGGGTGAACGCGATCAGCGCCTCGTAGGCGACACCGGTCCAGTAGGCGGCGGGCTGTCCGGCGAGTTCTGCATCGGACATCTGCTGGGTCGTCATGGAATCTTCTCCTCCTGTTACTTCGCGCGTGAAGTCCGCACTGCAAGCCGCGCAGGTCGTCAGTCGACCGCGACGGTGTTCTGGGCGGCGCCGATGCGCCAGGTGCCGTCCTCCCTGACCAAGATGTAGAACGGACGGCCCTCGGGCCGGTCGGCGATCCGGGTGCCGTCGTGGCGGACCGGCTGCTGGCGGACGTTCACCGCGGCGACGTCGGGCCGCAGGAACAGCACGCGCTCGACGTCATAGACGGCGGTGGACTCGGCCGTCGCACCGGGCAGCACCTTCCGGGTGAAGGCCGCGATCTCCTCGAAGCCCGACAGCCGCTTGCCGTGGCCGGTGGTCCACACCGGGTCCTGACGGCGGAAGAGGCTCAGGAACCGGTCGACCAGCTCGTTCTGCTGGGCGTGTTCGAGCTCGGCGACCAGGAGGCGGATCGCTGCCACCTCGGCGTCGGTCCCGGGGCCGTCCGGGGCGCCGAACACCTCGACCGGCCGGTACGAGCCCGACACCAGCTCGGCCACCGCGCGGGGTCGGCTGGGCTGCCAGCCGAGGGCGGTACGGGCGGCGGCGCCGCTGACGCTCTGGTCGAGGGCGAGTGCGTCGGCGAAGAGCGGGCCGAAGACCTCGGCGGCCTGCTCCACCGGCACCGCGTGCGGGGCGGCGAGCACTCCGGCCGCGCGGCCCGCGGCCCGGGCGAGGTCACGGACCGCGACGGCGGGCTCGCCGACGCCGTGCCAGACGGTGCCGGCCTGGGCCCGCTCGACGGCGGCCACGAACAGCTCGGCCAGGTCGTCCACGTGCACGGTCGGCCAGCGCACACCCTGATCGCCGTAGTACTCGGGCACTCCCTGTCGGCGGGCCCGGTCCACCAGGATGGCGGGGATGCCGCCGCCGCGGCCGTACACGATGCCGGGCCGGACCACGACCGCGCGCACGCCCTCGGCGGCCTCGGCCAGCACCCGCTCCTCGATCCGCGGGCGGTAGCCGACGATGTCGATCGGGTTGACCGGGGCCTGCTCGTCGACCTCCTGGGCCTCACCGGTGGTGCCGAGCACCCAGACACCGCTGGTGTAGACGAAGGGCCGGCCGGTGCCGCGCAGCGGAGCGGCGAGCGCCTCGATGACGGCGGTGTCGACGTCGGCGTCACCACTCGGGGGAGCCAGGTGGATCACTGCCTCGATGTCGGGGGTCACCACGTCGGCCAGCGAGGCCGCGTCGGCGGTGTCGCCGACCAGCTGGGCGTGCCAGCCCCGGCCGGGCTGCGGCTCGGCACCCCGGGTAAGCGCGACAACCTGGTGGCCGGCGGCGGCGAGGTGGTCGGTGACGGCGGAGCCGATGTAGCCGGTGGCACCGGTGAGCAGAACCTTCATGACATTCCTGTCTTGAGAGCGAGACTTGTACGTCTCGTGCGACGGCATGGTGACGTGCTTCGAAGCTGCGCGGTACGCGCAGGGTTTCGCCCGGGGGAGTCGGGCTTCAGGACCGGGTGACGTTCAAGCGCCCCGGGTACCCCATCGGTCGAGCACCGCGTACGCGGGCCGCCATCGGTGCGCGTACGTGTGGTGCGCGGACTCGGGCAGGAGCTGCTTCAGGACGGCGGCCGCGGTCCGCTCGGCGACGCCGTCCAGGAGCCATGGCAGGATCCGTGCCGCGTCGGCCTCGATCCGCTGGGCGTGGACGCGCCCGAAGTGTTCCCACTGCTCCTTGCTCAGGATGGTTTGGACCAGAGGGAGGATGGCTTCCTCCTCGTGGCGGAGGTGTCCGCGTAGACCGGTGACCAGCGAGCCGGTGAGCTCACCGAACAGGTCGAGCCCGGTATCGGGGCCGGCCAGCGTCCGGTCGATCGCCTCGAGCAGCAGAGCGAGCGCGGCGCGCTCGGCCTCGATCACCTCCAGCCGCGCCAGGGAGAAGGGGCGGCCGTTCAGGGCCTGGCGCAGGGAGGGCCACAGCGCGTCGTCCTCGGCGCCGTGGTGGGCGTGCAAAGCCCCCCGGAAGAGCTCCCAGCCCGCAGCGGTGCGCAGGACGTTCCGGGGATCGGGATGGGTGCGAGTCGTGGCTCGGGCAAGGCAGTGCAACTCCCTTCGTAAGGCGTTGTGCATGGCGTACGTCACGGTCATGTCGAACCTGTCTCGCACGTCCGTCTGACTCCTGGGGCCGGTGACTGGGTGAGCCCGTGTCAGGCAGTGGCGCCATGACTGGTTTCCTCCAGGAACAAAGCAGCGGAAAGCCACGCCTGACGGAGCGGGGCACCATGGGAAGGTGGTCGGGCGGGCGATGGCTGGGGGACCTGGGCCCTCGACGAGCAGCCTGCCCGCGGGTGCCTCAAGCCTCCCGTGAGAGCCATGTCCGGATCAACACAGGCTTCGTACGTTGATCGATAACTCGACGGTTATATCGCCGTACGGGAGCGGTGGTGGTACGACGCGACGGGCAGATTTCCCCGGTCCTGGCGGAAGGTTCTCACTCCGGCCGGGGCAGCCGAACGCCTCTGGACCTCCCCAGCACGGTCAGCCGGGATTCCGAGCCGGACCGGTCAGGTACTGCTGGGGCAGGAATGCGGCGATCAGCGGTACCGGAGTGTCCTGCGTCCCGGGCGGCTGGACCACCGGCTCGCCGGGCTTCGGCGGCACACGTCGGTGAACGGCGACGGCGGCAGCCTCGACTCCGCGACGTGGCGGCGCGTCAGAATGTCAATGCGCCGAGTTCGCGGACCGTGTCGGCGAGAGCGCTGATCAGCTCGTTCTCCGCCTCGGTCCGCCAGACCAGGGCGAAGGACAGGGCCGCCAGGTCCGTGACGGGTATCCAGCGGACGTTCGGCATGCCCCAGTACCGAGTGACATGGCTGGGAAAGCTGTGGACGATCTCGCCCATGCCGACCTGGTTGATCAGGTCCTCCGCGTTGGTCACGGGGCGCCCGCGCTCGATCGGCCGGCCCTGGGGAGTATGGAAGGGCAGGTAGCTTTCCTCCCAGTAGTCCGGCATGGCGGGGGCAACGGCGTGCTGGAAGTCGGCGAACATCTCCAGTCGCGCCGACGTTCGCTGTGCGAGCTCGTGGTCGGCGGCCACGGCGAGGATCCGGGGGTCCCTGCACAGGACCGGGCCGACGGTGAGGTCCGGTTCCTCCACGGGCAGCCAGGTGACGAGGACGTCCATGTCGTTGTCACGGAGCCGGCCGAACGGATCCACGAACGCCAGCTGGCGAATCTCCAGCTCCCACTGGGGATACCGCGAGCGGAAGGTCTTCCAGTAGGGGTGCATGTCGACGACGTTGAACGGCATCATGCCGACGCGGAGCCGGCCGGTGACACCGCGGGCCGCCTGCCGGGCGCGTTCCAGGGACTCGTGCAGGCCCGCGTAGACCGGCTGCAGGTCGTCGCGCAGCTGGCGTCCGACGCTGGTCAGGCGCACGGTGCGGCTGGTGCGCTCGAACAGCGCGGCGCCGATGCGCCGTTCCTGTTTTCTGATGGCCTGGCTGACCCGTGCTTGGGAGACCAAGAGCCGCTCGGCGCTCCGGCCGAAGTGCAACTCCTCGGCCAGGACCAGAAAGATCTCGATGTCCCGCAGCTCCATGACGCCCCCGTGTCACTTCTTCGCCGACAACTCGAGGCTGTCGAACCGCAGAAGTATACGGTGATCGAACTTCCGGCCACCCGAGGGACGATGGGTGAGCGAGCGGGCCCCGCACGGAGCTCAGGAGGAGGCCATCGAGTTCTCGGCCCCCGGACGGCTTCCGCCGTTTCATCGATGACGTCGGAAGACTGTCCGGCCCGGCCGTCCTTGACTCGTCACCAGCTGACTGCACTCCCCGCGGCGCTTTTGACCAGGCCAGATGGCGAAACGCTGCTGGGTACTAGCTGCTGACGCGGCTTTGACTGAGCTTCCCCGACTCGGCGGCCTCGCCGCGTGTGGGCGGGACGGCTTCGGCTGTCGTGGTGTACACCGCCTCCGCCGGCAGTCGCCGCTCCAGGGCGATCAACATGATGGCCCCCGCGGTCGAGCTCGCCGACAGCACCAGCCAGGGCAGCCGGCCGTCGAACGTCAGCAGCCCGGTGAACAGTGACGGCGCCAGGGCAGGGCGTAGCCGAGGAACGCGGCGGCGAAGACCAGGGCGCCGACCGCGGCCACCCGGGTGCGTCGGGCGAAGCGCCGGCCGAGCGTGCCGACCGGCACGCCGTCGAAGGCGCAGAGCGCGGTGTTGACCGCGAACAGCGGACCGGCCACCGAGGCCGATAGGTCGAACTGGCTCACGGCGTACACGGGCAGCAGCACGCTGAGCGCCGAATAACCCAGGGCGATCAGGAAGTTGGCCAGGGGTGAGCCCGGCGTACGGGCGGTCGCGCAGCACCGCGCGGTAGCCGGACCGCTGCCGACCGGTCGCGGAGCGAACTGGGTGGGGTGTCCTGATCCACAGCGCGAACAGTGCCGCGACGAAGAAGGTGGCCGCGTTCAGCCAGGCGACCGCCAGGAAGCCGCGGTCACGGCCCAGTTGGGCCAGTCCGGCGGCGAGCAGGCCTCCGGCGCCGAGGCCGGCGTTGTTCACACTCCGGCCGAGTGCCATCAGCCGGTCCCGGTGCTCCCCCTGGGCGAGCTCGCCGATCAAGGCCTGCTGGGTCGCGGGGAACGCCTGGGCGCCGGCCGCGGCGAGGGTGGCGACCAGGGCGAAGACCGGCAGGGTGGTGCCGAGTGAGCGGTACCCGCTCGCCGGCGCATGTGGTGGGTATTTCCGCGGTGCCGGCGATGATCATGGGTGTGCTCCAGCAGCTGACGAAGCGGCTGCCCGCCCTGGAGGGGAAGATCACCGACCACGTCGGCTATGACAAGCGCAACCCGGTCGGGAAGAACGGCGGCAACTCCCGCACCGGCACTCGGGCAGCACGCCGACCCGATCGTCTTCCTGTCCGACGGGCGCGTACTGCCGGCGGCCACCAGGACCTCCTCGCCGCCAGTCCGGTCCATCGCACGCCCCTGGCCGCCGCCCGGACGCTCGCGCGGCCGCCCCTGAAGGCGGCGGCGGTCAGCAGCACAACTGCGGTCTAGGAGAGGGCACTGCCAGCGGCGGGCAGGACCTGTTCGGCCCAGATGACCTTGCCTTCCGGTGTGTACCGGGTGCCCCAGTGCTCGCTGAGCTGGGCCACCAGGAACAGTCCGCGGCCTCCCTCGTCCGTGGTGGCGGCGTACCGCAGATGCGGGGCGGTACTGCTGCCGTCCCACACCTCGCAGGTCAGAGTGCGATCGCGCAACAGACGCACGCGAACTGGCGCGGCGGCGTACCGTATGGCGTTGGTGATGAGCTCGCTGAGGATCAGTTCTGTGGTGAAGGCGAGTTCCTGCAGGCCCCACTCCTCGAGTTGCTCGGCCGCGAGGCCGCGCATGGCGCCGACCTCGCTCGGGTCGAACGGTACGTCCCACTCTGCGACCCGGCCGGGGCCCAGAGTCCGTGTCCGGGCGATGAGCAGCGCGATGTCGTCGGCCGGCCGGACGGGGAGCAGGGCGTCGAGTACGGCGCGGCGGCTGTCTTGCGGGTCTCGGTCGGGGTGGGTCAGCGCCGTGCGCAGCCTTTCCACGCCCTCTGAAATGTCCCGGCTCCGCTCCTCGACCAGCCCGTCGGTGTACAGGACGAGCTGACTGCCTTCCGCCAGGTGCAGTTCCATGGTCTCGAACGGCATGCCTCCCAGCCCCAGCGGGGGGCCGGCCGGCAGTTCCGAGATCGTCGTCGTGCCGTCCGGGGCGACCACAAGCGGTGGCATGTGTCCTGCCCGCGCCATGGTGCAGTTCTGGGAGACCGGGTCGTAGACGGCGTACAGGCAGGTCGCGCCCAGGACACCGCCGTCCGAGGGCGCGCTGTCGCCTTCCTGGTCCATGCGCTGGACGAGGTTGTCGAGACGGGCGAGGAGTTCGTCGGGCGGCAGATCCAAGGAGGAAAAGTTGTGCACGGCCGTGCGCAGCCGCCCCATGGTGGCCGCGGCGTGCAGGCCGTGCCCGACGACGTCTCCGACGACGAGCCCGACGCGGCTGCCCGGCAGCGGGATCACGTCGAACCAGTCCCCGCCTACTCCCGACTGGGCGGGCTGGTAGAAGTGCGCGACGTCCACCGCGCTCTGCTCGGGCAGATCCTGCGGCAGCAGGCTGCGCTGGAGCGTCACGGCGAGATTGTGTTCGCGGGTGTAGCGGCGGGCGTTGTCCATGGTGACCGCGGCGCGGCCGACGAGCTCCTCGGCCAGGGACAGGTCGTCCTCGTCGAACGGTTCCGGCTTCTGCGACCGCCAGAAGTTGACCACGCCGAGCACGACGCCCCTGGCCTTCAGCGGAGCCGCGATGAGCGAGTGGATCCCGTAGCCGACGATCGCCGATGCCCGCGGCGCGTCCTGGGCGTGCCAGCCCGGCGCGTCATGGAGATCGGGCACGAGTTCGGCTGTGCCCGTGCCGTATCCGCGGGCCTGCGGCGTGGACGGCAGGAATTCGATCAGGCTACCGAGCGGATACAGCGGGTGATCGGAGCGGATGCCGCTGACCGCCGTGCGCCGCATGTCGGCGCCTGGGCCGGGCTCGTCGCCCTTCAGTACCGGGTCGGCCAGGTCGACCGTGACGAAGTCCGCGAACTGGGGAACGGCGACGTCGGCCAGTTCCTTCGCGGTGCGGACCACGTCGAGGGTGGTGCCGATGTCACCCCCGGCGTCGTACAGCAGCTTGAGCCGCTTGCGGGCCGTCTCCGCCCGGCTGCTCAGGAGCTGCATCTCGGTGGAGTCGCGGATGGTGACCGCCGAGCCCTGCGGGCGCGTGGGCCGCTGATTGACCACGAGCAGCCGGTCCCCGGCCTCCAGCACCTCGTCGGTGGCCACCCGGCCGGACAGCAGCAGTTCCGCCATTCGGCGATCCATGCCGATCTTGTCGACGGGGCGTCCTTCGGCGTCGTCCGGCAGGCCGAGCAGCCGTCCGGCCTCGTCGTTCGCCAGGAGTAGTCGTCCTTCGCCGTCCGTGATCAGCACCCCTTCGCGGACGGAGTGGAGCACCGCGTCGTGGTGCTCGTACATGCGGGTCATCTCCTGTGTGCCGAGCCCGTGGGTCTGGCGGCGCAGTCTTCGGCTGATCAGCGCCGTGCCGACGGTGGCCAGAGCCAGACCGATGGCGATGGCCAGGAGGATGACCGGAAGCTGACGGTCGGCGATGCCGGTCACGCTCTCCACCGTCAGACCTGCCGAGACCAGGGCGACAACCTCACCCTCGGGCGAGGTGACCGGGACGATCGCCTGGATCTCCTTACCGAGCGGCCCCTCCACGCTCTCGGTGTGCACCTGGCCGGCGAGTGAGGGCTCGATCGTGCCGACGAACCGCTCGCCGATGCGGTCGGGCTGGGGGTGGCTGTAACGGATGCCGTTCGTGTCCATCACCACGATGAAGTCCACGCCTGCGTCCTTGCGTGTCTCCTCGGCGAGGGGCTGCAGGATCGCGGACGGGTCCGGCGACCTCAGCGCTGCCTGCAGGCCCAGGGAGTTCGCGAAGGTCTGAGCCACGGAAACCGACCGGTTGCGCGCTTCACGGTCGATGTCGTACCGCGACTGCAGCACCAGGGCCAGCAGGGCCCCGGCGGCGAGCAGCACCACGATCGCCACCTGAAGGACGAAGACCTGTCCGGCGACGCTTCCGAATCTTCTGCTTAGGTTCGACCACACCGGTACGCCGGGCACGAGAGACGAGACGGGCTCACAATCCCAGTTGTAACATCTCCCCGCGGCCAGGGCTCACGGCGTTCACGGTACGCATCAGGGCCACGACACAACGTTCCCCCCGCTGCGGGTCAGGGGGATGGGCGTTGATCCATGATCTGGGAGACGAGGGCGCCCAGGTCGAGGTGCTCGCTCTCTCGGCCGCGGGACAATGCGTTCGGTCCAGCGCAGGAAGGCGGTGACGTCCGGCCTCCAGGCGCGGAGCAGGGCGGTGCAACCTCTTCCGCGGCCGGCGAGCGAGAGGTGGACACGGCCCGAGTCGTCGCCGCGGCCGGGGGAGACCGATAAGTCGCCCGCGTGGTTCGTTCCTCGACTCCGGCCGTGAGTACGGTGCGCGAGGGGGCCCACGCCAGTCACACCGGCTCGCCGGTGTGACTGGCGAGACGGACCGTGCACGGGGTCCTCGGCCGCCTTCGCGCTCCTCACCCATGTTCTAGCCTGGCGGCAGGATGCCATGCCCTTCCCATGGGTGGAACAGCACCGCCGCCGTGGGGACCAGTTGGGGACCACACGGTGTGCGCGGTGGTGAACGGCCCGGGTGTTCAAGCACAACTCGCGCCCAGAATTTGTCCGTTATGTCGTGACAATCCCCTTGATCCCTACTCCTGGGGGTCAAGGGGTCGCAGGTTCATCCTGTCGTCCCGGACATGCGGAAACGCAGGTCGGAGGCCGTTCTCTCATCCATGAGAGGGCGGCCTTTCGTGCGTCTGGGGTCGTGGTGGTCGCACGACCGGCCTGGGGCCGGTTCGCCAGGGTGCTGGAGGCGGGCGGTGCGGGGGAGCGGAGCTTGTGGAGGGCTTCGCGGAAGCGGTGGATGTGGTCGCCGGGCCCAGGACGTCCTGCGCCGCTTCAGCGGAGCTCCTGGACGCCGTGGACGGATACGTGGCCGAGGGATACGTACGGATCAAGTTGAAGACCGAACCGTGCTGGGACGTCGCACCGGTCCGCGCCGTTCGCGAACACTTCGGAGACGTCCTCCTCCAGGTCGACGCCAGCGCCGCGTGCACGCTGGTCGACGCCCAACAGCGCGCGAATCTGCACGACTTCGACCTCCTGCTCATCGAACAGCACCTCGCCGCCGACGACATGGTCCAGCACGCCCAGCTCGCGCACCAGCGGACAGGGACCACGGCTGTGGTGTCAGTCTGCTGAGCTATCCTTCCCGCCACCGCACACCGACTGTAGGGACCACGAGAATTGAACGGCCTGTCTGCTTTCCCGCTGCCCTTTCACGCTTCCCGCTCCATATCGTTCGCGACACCCCGAACGCTGCGGGAACTTCAGATGATGCAGTGCAGCTCGCACATTCGGGCGAAGCCGCGGTGGTTCGACAAGATGAATGACGCCGACATCGTCGCCAGGTGGACGCAAGAAGCGGTCGCCCAGGGTCTCACCGAAGCGCAGGTTCGTTACGTGCTTGCCGAACTCGCTCACTACTCCGCGCTGCGGGACGGACGAACCGGCATCGAGGTATCCGCCGTCGACGGGGTGTGGCAGTCGGACACACTGGTCGACGACAAGCTCGGATCCCGGCTGCGCGAGGCGGTTCGGGTTCTGGAGCAGGTCCCCGAAGCAGAACGGGACTGGCATCCCGGATCCGACGGCCAGGTACTGGATCTGGTTCATCCCTCACTGTTCTGCCTGGTGAGAGAGGTGAGCGGCGCGCCCGAGCGGGCTTGGCAGAACCCGACGGACCGCTACTCGAAGTACGAGTTCTCGGAGAAGTTCCAATGGCTGCCCACGGACGTCGACGTCAGTGACGACGGCGATGTCGCCTTCCGTTCGTACGTGAACAACGTCCACCCCGAGACGCATCACGAACTGGCCTCCGTCCTCCCGGACTTGTTCGCGCGTATGCGCCCGCTGCTGGAGAACGTGCTCACCGATCTGCGCCATCCGCGGCCCCTGCGGATCGAGGCCGATCCTTACGGGTGGTACGACTCGGAACCGGAGTATCCGAACAAGTCCTCCTACACGGATGCTGCGGCCTACGCGGAAGCCCTCCGTGCATGGGAAGCGGCCCAGGACGACTGGTGGGAGAACCGCCGCCCGGTCATCCCGGACGCCCCGGACTTCACCCCGCCCGAGTTGCCCGATGAATCCGCCCGAGTCGACCTGCGCGGCCGCCGTCTTCAGGTCATCGTCAAGCTCGCCACCATTCATCTCACCCCGGACAAGCCCGAGTACTCAGGCGGTTCCTGGCATGTCGAGGGGATGTTGAACGAGCGGATCGTCTCGACCGGCATCTACTACTGGGACAGCGAGAACATCACCGAAAGTCGGCTGAGTTTCCGGGCGGCACTCGACGACCCGAACTACGAACAGAACGACGACAACGGTCTGCGTGAGGTCTACGGCCTGGAGGACGAAGACGCACTCAACCAGCTGTTGGGATCGACATCGACCCCAGCGGGCCGCTGCCTGGCGTTCCCGAACATCCTGCAACACCGCGTCGGCTCATTCCGCCTCACGGACCCCACCCGCCCGGGACACCGCAAAATTCTTGCGTTCTTCCTGGTCGACCCGTCGGAAAAGATCGTCTCGACATCCGATGTGCCACCGCAGCAACCGTGGTCCGAGACCTCGACCATGACGCTCGAACAGGCCAAGACCTATCGCGAACAACTCATGCAGGAACGCAAGTTCTTCGTCGACGAACACAACGAGCAGCTCTACGAACGAGAATTCTCGCTCTGCGAGCACTGAGCCCTTTCCCACCTCGATCCGACGGCCGCAGTAGGGCACGCGCACGGTGCCGCCGGCGCCGTCCGTCCCCCGCAGAGGACGGACGGCGGCTCGGCGTCAGTTGTAGCTGGGTACCATCCAGCGCGCCCGGTAGTACTGGGCGTTGGTCTCGCGCCAGAACTCCTCATGGCGGCCGGAGGAATCCACGAAGGTGATAGCCGGCGTCGTCCAGGCGTCGGCACCCGCGACGGGCGCGTGGCAGGCGGTGGGATCTCCCGCGCAGGTCGTGATCACACGGCCGGAGACCGGGTCGTTGCCGACGCTCTTGGCCATGCCACCCTTGTTGACCAGCGATTCACGACTGTAGTCCGTACACCAGCGGTTGGTCTTCCCATCGGCGGCCGTCGCGGAGGTCGGCCACCGGGACGAGACGTAGCAGGGCGTGGCCCCGGTCTTGGAGAACTGGACGATCCCCGCGTTGGACGACACCCACATCCGGTCGGGGTCGCCGTAGACGGGCTCGAGGTCGTGGCCGAAGGCCGCGGACACCCCGTTGGGGTTCAGCGGCAGGTCGAAGGTCTCGGGGGTTCCGAGCTTCCCGGTGCCGCTCGTGTAGGGGTAGCGGACGAGCTGGGTCTTCCCGATGGCCCACAGCGAGTTGGTGTCCGGGTCGTACAGCACGCTGTGGGCGTCCTCCAGCGTCGCGGTGTCCGCGGCGGTGGCGTAAGCGCTCGGCGCGTTGCCGATCGCGCCCTGGGCCTTGGTGTAGACCTTCACCTGGTTCGTCTTGGACAGGGCCACGGCCACGTTGCCGTCCGGCAGGAGCTCCACGCCGTGCAGGTTGGTGACGGTGTTGATGCCGACGTTGATCGCGAAGCGCGCACCCGACAGCGCCGGGTACGGGACGACGGCGACGAGGCCGCTCTGCCCGTCCCCGACGACCAGGACCTGCTGCCCGCTGCGTCCCGACGCGGCGTACGCGCCCGCGGGGCGCAGCCGGTGCTCCGTCCCGCCTGCGTACGGGGCCCGGAGCAGGTCGTCGTGGGGGTCCTGGAAAGAGTGGTACGCGTCGGGGACCCACCGCTGGTAAGGGCCCGTCGTCGGCCACAGGGAGGGGTTGTTGGAGTCGTAGAACTCCAACGCCGAGCTCGTGGCCGGGTAGCCGCCGTAGTTCACGGCGTACTCGTCGCCCGCGCTGATGGTCGGCGCGCCGGGGTTGAACTCCACTTCCAGCGTCGGCGTGTAGTACGCCAGGTGGCAGGCGAAGTCGGTGGCGTTGGGGTTCATGGAGCAGAAGTCCTTGTACGCCACACTGCTGGACTCGCCTGCCGACAGGCGCAGGCCGTGGTTGACGAGCGTCCCGGACGTCCACGCCTTGACCATCGCGGTCACGTCGAGCCGCTTGATCCCGTTCGAGGTGTCCGGGTCGGAGTCCACCGGCTGGTCCAGGCAGTCCGGGTGCCCGATGCCGAAGTTCGCGGCGCTCTGGTAGCCGGCGCTGAGGGCCGGCTGGTTGGCCCAGGTGATCGTGGACGGGCCCCAGGCGGCGGCGACCGGGTCGGCGTACATCCACCAGCCGTCGCAGGAGCCGGTGAAGGAGTTGTACAGCCGCAGGCTCGCGCTCTTGATGTTCGCTCCGCGCAGCTTGGAGACGTCGAACTGCAGGAAGCTGCGGTACTTGGTCGTGCCGTTGTCCGGCGTGCCGACGTGCAGGGCGTGCCCCGCGGAGTGGTCCGCGTTGTCCACGTTGGTGATGTAGGTGTCCTGCACCCGGGTGACGATGTTGCGCGGGCCGCTCTGGACGAACGGGGAGACAGCGGGGGTCACGGAGTAGGCGGCGGGCGCGGGGGCCGGGGCGTGCGCGGCGGTGCCGTTGCCGGCGGTCACGGTGACCAGCGAGGCGGCCAGCCCGACACCGATCAGGAGCGAGGCCAGACGAGGAAGTCTGCCTTTGTGGCGAATCATGCAGGAATCTTTCCGATGGAGGCACGTATGAAAGAAATGAACGGATAATGTTCGTGTCGCGAACGGGATCCTAACGCCGCGATCGTCGAGGCCGTTCTCGTCCTCCATCGCGTCAGCGTGAGGTTGGAAGAGCTCACTTCTGGAAATCTGCGTAGCGGCCGCCGCGGCGCAGCAGTGCGTCGTGGCTGCCTTCCTCCACGATCCGGCCGCCGTCCAGGAAGACGACGCGATCGGCGCGTCGGACGGTTCGCATCCGGTGCGCGACCATCACCACCGTCCGGCCGGCCATCAGGCGCTCGATGCCCTCGTGGACGGCTGCCTCGTTCACCGGGTCCAGTGCGGAGGTCACCTCGTCCATCAGCACGATGGGCGCGTTCTTCAGCAGTGCTCGCGCGATCGAGACACGCTGGCGTTCACCGCCCGACAGCAGGGCACCGCCCTCGCCGACATGCGTCGACCATCCGCCGGGCAGCCGCTCGATCACCTCGTCCAGCCGGGCCGCGGCGGCTGCCGCCCGTACCTCGGCTTCGGCGGCGTCGGGACGACCCAGGCGTACGTTCTCCTCGATCGTGCCGTCGAAGAGGTAGACGTCCTGGAAGACGATGGCGATCTGCGCCATCAATACCTCCGTGTTGATCGCGCGCACGTCCACCCCTCCCACGCGCACCGCGCCCGCGTCCACGTCGTAGAACCGCGCCAGCAACTGCAGCAACGTGCTCTTGCCGGAACCCGACGGTCCGACAACGGCAAGCCGCTGTCCTTGCGGCAAGGACAGCGACACGTTGTCGATCACCGTGTGGTCGCCGTGCCGAAAGGCGACGGACTCGAACTCCAGGTCATGGCGTACCGGCTGGATCGGTTCGGCCGGTTCCGGCAGCGGCTCGGTGCGCAAGACCGTGTCGAGCCGCGCCAGCTCGTAACGCGCGCCGCGGAGTTGGCCGCTGATGTCCGACAGCGACAGCAGCGGATCCGCGCAACGGGCGGCCAGCACCAGGATCGCCAAGACCTCGGCCGCACCGATGTTCCCGCCGAGCGCGAGGTAGGCGCCCAGGGCGAGCACGACGGTGAACATCGTCTGCACCGCGAGTGCCAGACCCACCACGCCGGGCAGCGCCGACAGGGCCGTTCGGCGGGAGGCGCGCTGGACTTCTTCCAACGAGTCGTCGAGCACCCGGAAGCGCTCGACGGTCCGGCCGCCGGCCCGCAGCACCGGCTGCGCCTGGAGGTACTCGATGACTCGCCCGGTGGCCTCGTGGTCGCGTTCGTGGCGCTCCGTGTCCGTGGCGGCCATCGAGCGTCCCGTCCGGAGCTGGATCGCCGCCACGACCGGTACGGCGGCCAACGCGGCCAGGCCCATCTGCCAGTTGAAGGCCAGCATGACGGCAACGATCGTCAGCGGGGTCACGCAGGCGGAGATGAACGGTGCCAGCAGATGCGCGATCACGCTCATCGCCTGGAGGACGCCACGGCTGGCCAGGACGGACACCTCCCCGAGGCGGCCTGCGTCGTACCAGCCGATGGGCAGTCGGGCCAGATGGTCGCCGAGACGGTGGTACGTGCCGCGCAACAGCGTGGTCCCGGCCAGGAAACCGGACCGATCGCTGACATAACGCAGCACCGCGTAGAGGGCGACCGCGGCCCCGAACGCGATCAGCCAGGGCCAGGCGTCTTCGGGTGTGCTCCCGAACAGTGCCCGCAGCACGGGAACCAGTAGTGCGAAGGACAGACCCTCGACGAGGGCCGTCGTCGTCATCAGGGCCACGGTGCGACGCACCGGGCGGGCGTACTCGTGCCCCAGCACGCGCAGCAGCATGCGAATCATCGGGGCTCATCTCCTTGCGGTACGCCACCGTGGGCTTCGGTCCGGTCGGCGATCGCCGACCGCTGGGCTTGCCAGAACGCGGCGAACTGTCCGTTCCGTGCCAGCAGTTCGGCCGGCTTGCCGCGCTCGACGATCGACCCGTTGTCCAGCATCACGACGGTGTCGGCGTCGGCGATCGTCTCCAGGCGATGGGCGATGACCAGGATCGTCCGGGTGCCCTCCAGCGTCGCCAGTGCACGGCGCACCGCCTCTTCGGTCTGCGGGTCGGCGAAGGCGGTCGCCTCGTCGAGCACGAGAACGGGTGCGTCGGCGAGCAGTGCGCGTGCGAGGGAGATTCGCTGTGCCTCGCCACCCGACAGTCCGGCATCCTCACCGATCACCGACTCGTATCCGCGGGGCAGCTCGAGAATCCGATCGTGGATGTGCGCCAGCCGGGCGGCGCGCACCACCTCGTCGAGGCCGGCGTGCGGCACCGCCAGCGCGATGTTGTCCGCGACCGACGCGCGCAGGAGCCGGACGTCCTGGAAGACGAAGGAAACCTTCCGGTAGAGCTCCCGGCTGCCGAGCTCGCGCAGGTCGACGCCGCCGAGGGATACCGAACCGTGGGTCGGGTCGAAGAAACGCGGCAACAGCTGCACCAGCGTGGACTTCCCGCTCCCCGACGGTCCGACGATCGCGGTGACCGTCCCCGGCTCGAGCACCAGGTCGATCCCGCGCAGCACCTCGTGATCGGCGTCGTAGCCGAACCGGACGTCACGCAGCTCCACCCGGTGCCCCTGGGGCGTGGCCGGATGCGTGGGCTCCGGTAGCGGCCGCACCTCGAGGACGTCCCGGATCCGGCCGACCGCGCGCCGGGCGGCCTGCATGTCGTCGAAGCCGTGGCCCAGGGCCGCCACGGGAGCGGTGAGGCCCAGTCCGAGCAGCAGGAAGGGCAGCAGGTCGGCCGCGGCCATGTCACCGGTGGTGATGAGAGCCGTACCGCCGATCAGTACGACCAGCAGCACGAACGGCGGTGACAGGGCCACCTGCATCCCGGCGGCGATCCCGGCGAGCCCGCGCACCATCCGGAAGAAGCTGCCGACGAAATCGTCCACGGCCGTGAGGAACCTACGGTGGACGCGCTCACTTCCGCCGAACGCCTTCACCACCGAGATGCCCTGGACGAACTCGACGACCGAACTCGCGATCCGCCCCATGCCGGCATCGAACTCCTCCTGTTCGCGCAGCCGGGTCGGGGTCATCATCAGGGGGACCAGCGCCACGGCCAGCACGACCGGTATCAGCGTGATCAGTGTGAGCCGCCAGTCGATGGTGAACAGGTAGATCAGCGACGCCAGCGGCACCACGAAGGCGGAGACGAGCTCGCCGGGGGTGTGGGCGATGAACGGGTGCACGGCGCTGACGTCCTCCCCGACCACCTTTGCCAGCTCGCCGGTCCCGCGCCGGGAGAACCAGCCGATCGGTACGCGCCCCAGCTGCGCGGCCAGTTGTCGGCGGAACGTCAGTTGCACCTGACCGTCGACGACGTGCCCGATTCCTGAGGACGCGGCCGTGAACAGCAGTCGGAGGAACAAGCCGGCCGCACCCGCGATCACGACGATCCGGACATGACCGTGGTCGATCGGGCCGGGCGCCAGCAGAGCGCGCCCCAGCTCGACGACCGCCAGCAGCGGCATCAGGCCCGCGAGGGCGCCGATGACCTGCAGGGCCACAACGGCGGCGAAGCTGACGTAATAGGGGCGCAGCAGCCCCGCCATGTTCTGCCCCGCCGTGTTCTGTCCCGCCGCGGAATCGGCTTCGGCATCGGGTGGTGGTGTGGACTGCTCCCTCGCCTTGGCGAGGTCGGTGGTGGTCATGGTCCTCCTGCCGTCGGTCCGCTCGACCGTTGGCGGTGGAGGGGCTCCACGAACTCCCTTCTCCACGCTGCCTTTTGACTTTCCGAACGCGTTCCGAAAGTAGCATGAGGCAGGCCGCCGTGAACACGAAAGCCGAACCGCACCCATTGCGAGGCGGAGGGCGGAGGGGCGGCATGATGGGACGATGTCCCGAGCGCCCGCACCGCACGGCCGCACCGGCCGGCCACCCCTGACCTCCCGCGCGCAGATCCTGGTGGCCGCCCGTCGGCTCATCGACCAGGACGGCTGGGAGAAGCTGACGATCCGCCGCCTGGCCGCCGAGATCGGCGTCGGGGCGACGACCCTGTACCACCACATCCGGAACAAGGACGACCTGCTGCTTCTCCTGCTCAATCACCACATCGAGCAGATCGAACGCCCCCAACTGCCCAGTGACCCACGGGAGCGCATCGTCACGGCCGCCACCGCGATGCACGACGCCCTCGCGGCCTGGCCATGGGCCGCGGAGGTCCTCTCGGCCGACGGCTTCGTCGGCCTCCTCGACGAATCGGCGATGTGGATGGTCGAAGCCATCGTGGCCGGAGCCGGCGACCACGGATGCACACCGGAGCAGAGCGTCGACGTCTTCCGCAGCATCTGGTACTTCACCGTCGGCGAGGTCCTGGTCCGCGCCCACTCCGCCCGCCGACGGGACGAAGGTCGGCCCTTCGCCTACCGAGACGACCTGGACCCGGCCCAGGTGCCCCACCTGGCCGCCATCGGCGTCCGATGGGCCGCGCTGGCCGCACGGGACATCTACCCCCAAGGACTCCGCACGTTCGTCGACGGGCTGCTCGCACAAGCCGGATGAGCGCGGGCCGTCAGGGGCGAGCGCCGGTGCGCGACGTGCCGGCGCGCGGCACTGGTGCGGATCTGGGGGGGCCGGTCCGCAGTAACGCTCTTCCGGAGGAGCGTCCGATGGAGCGGCTGGGGGCCGCGGTCGTTGGTCACGGCGGCCGGGAAAAACCGCATTCCCTCCTGTCCCACGAGCTGCATGATGGGTTCCTCAGCAACGCAACGTCCTGGGGGGACCATGCGCATCCGCGCCGTCGCGGCCGGCCTCGTCGCCGCCGCTCTTCTTACCGTCACCGCCTGCGCCAGTGATCCCGAGCGGGTCGGCATCGAAGAGCTCGTGGCATCCGCCTCTGCGGCCGAAGCCGCCAGGGAAGACGTACTGCGGGACGCCTCCCGCAGGCCGGAAGAACCCACCGGGGCCCAGCGCGCCGAACTTCTCGCCGCCCTCCGTGAAGCCGCACCCGAGACCGTCCGGTACGAGGACGAGGCCGTCGAAGCCGCACGTGACCAGTGCCAGTCCCTCAACCACGGGGCCTACAAGCCCGACTGGTTCGCCTCGCAACACTTCACCTACAGGGACGTCACCATCACAGAAGCCCAAGGCAAGGTCATCAACCAGGCTTTGAAGGACTCCGGCTTCTGTGACATCGAGGGGCAAAGCGGCAACGGGGCGAGCAGCAGCGCCACACCCCGCGCCCACTGACAGCCCCGCCAGTCGCCGGTGAAACGGCGGCCCTTCTGCGGGCGTGGCTCAGGCCGGGGGGCAGCTGCATGCCCTCGTCAGAGTGTTCGATACGGTGGCGCACCCCCCCCACGCATGTTCCATGCGGGCGTTCCCCCACGCCCGCTTCCTGATGGAGTGAAATGAAACGACCTATATGGTCCACGGTCGTCACGGCGGTGATGGCCGTGACTCTCG
Organism: Streptomyces sp. NPDC059875; assembly: GCF_042731085.1. Taxonomy (NCBI): domain Bacteria; kingdom Bacillati; phylum Actinomycetota; class Actinomycetes; order Kitasatosporales; family Streptomycetaceae; genus Streptomyces; species Streptomyces sp. NPDC059875. Next base: position 392,429 of record NZ_JBHWJZ010000001.1, on the reverse strand, counting down.
GCGCGATACCCGCCTACGCCGCTCCGGCGAGCGCCGAAGCAGCGACCCCCGCGGCAGCGGACCCCGTTGACCCCGCCCTCGAGGACCGGGTCGACGGCGGTGGCACCGTCAGGGTCAACGTCGTCACCAGGAACCGTGCGGACCTGCCCGGTGCGGCCCGCGTCGGCAAGACGCTGAAGACCCTGTCCACGCTGCCCGTGACCACCCTGCGCGTGGACAAGGCCGGGCTGGAGAAGCTGGCCGGCCAGCCGGGTGTCGTGAGCGTCACCGAGGACGTGGCGGTACCGCCCACCCTGGATTCGAGCATTCCCGTGATCGGCGCGGACAAGACCGCCGCCGCCGGGAACACGGGCGCCGGCAGCGCGGTGGCCATCCTCGACACCGGCGTCGCCACCAAGCATCCCTTCCTGGGCAATCGGGTGATCGCCGAGGCGTGCTTCTCGACCAACGACCCCGCCTCCTCCATCACCAGCCTGTGCCCCAACGGCACCGAGCAGCAGGAGGGAACGGGCGCGGCCGACGCGGACAGCGGCCCCTGCGCGACGAGCGGCCTGTGTGACCACGGAACCCACGTGGCCGGGATCGCCGCGGGCAACGGGCAGGGCGTGACCGGAGCCCCCAAGGCCGGTGTCGCCCCCGGCGCCGGCATCATCGCCATACAGGTGTTCAGCAAGTTCGGCTCCGAGGAGGACTGCGGGGTCGGCGCGGCGCCGTGCGTGCGGAGCTACAGCAGCGACCAGCTCGCGGGCCTGGAGAAGGTCCTGCAGCTGCGGCAGTCCGGGACGCCGGTCGTGGCGGCCAACATGAGCCTGGGCGGCGGCCAGTACACGGCGGCCTGTGACACGGACTCCCGCAAGGTGGTCATCGACAACCTGCGCACCGCCGGTGTCGCCACGGTGATCTCCGCCGGGAACAACGCGTACACCAACGCGGTGGGCGCCCCGGGCTGCATATCCTCGGCCATCACGGTGGGCAGCACCATGGACGACGACCAGCTGTCCTCCTTCACCAACCGGGGCCCGCTGCTCGACGTGTTCGCCCCTGGCAGCAACATCGTCTCCTCGGTTCCGCACGGCGGCTTCGGCTCGAAGAACGGCACGTCCATGGCCGCTCCCCATGTGGCGGGCGCCTTCGCGGTTCTCCGGCAGGCGTACCCCCGGGCGGGCGTCGCGGAGCTCGAGACGATCCTGGAGTCCGGCGGGAAGACAATCAGCTACACGGGCGCCAGCACTCCGCGCATCCAGCTCGACCTGTCGCCGCGTCTCACGGACTTCAACTGCGACGGCGTGGAGGACACCGTCGTCGGCGACCCGAAGGCGACCGTGGGCGGCGACGCCAACGCCGGTGTCGTACAGGTGGTCCACGGCGGCGGCAAGGGCACCGCCGAGATCAGCCAGGACCTCGGCGCCGTCTCGGGCGGAGCCGAGCCCAACGACTGGTTCGGCGAGAACCTGGCCACCTTCGACCACGACAAGGACGGCTGCACCGACCTCGTCGTGGGTGCCCCGGCCGAGGACGTCGACACGCAGACGGACGCCGGTTCCGTCCAGGTCTTCTACGGCGCCGCCGGCGGCCTGGCCACCGGCAAGGCTACCCTCGACCTCGTCCAGGGAACGGGCGCGGGCTCGATCCTGACCTCGGCCGCCGAGGCCGGCGACCGCTTCGGTCACTCCGTCGCCGCCGGCCACACCACCGGTGGCGAGCCGTACCTGGTGATCGGCGTGCCCGGCGAGGACCTGGGCACCGTCGCCGACGCCGGCAGCTCCCACTATCTGCGCGGCAGCGTCAACGTCGCCGTCCACCAGGACAAGCCGGGCATGGGAGGTACCGCAGAGGCCGGTGACACGTTCGGCTCCGCCGTCGCGGCCTCGGCGAACCACATCGTGATCGGCTCGCCGGGCGAGGCGATCGGCACCCTGGCCAACGCGGGCGGTGTCCAGATCCTCAAGCACGGTCTGAGCGCCGACGGCATCCCGACTCCGATCCAGGGCATCAGCCAGGACGACGACTTCGTGTCCGGCGCGGCCGAGGCGGGCGACCAGTTCGGCGTGTCCCTGGCCGCCGTCGCCTACCGACCCTCGACCACGGCCGCCGCGACCGACACGGTCTTCGCGGTGGGTTCCCCGGGTGAGGCCCTGGCGGTCGGCACCAGCACCGTCACTCAGGCCGGCGCCGTCCAGAGCCTCCGCGTCACGGGCGCCGGTGTGGTGACCCAGGCCGCCAACTTCCACGCGGAAGTCGAGAACGTACAGGGCGCGGCCGAGGCCGGCGACACGTTCGGCCAGAAGGTCGCCCTCGCCAACCTGGCGCCGCGCGCCCCCGGCGCGGCCACCACCCTCGTCCTCGCGGTCGGCATCCCGGGTGAGGACGTCGGCACCACCACGGACGCGGGCGCGGTCCAGAGCTTCTATCCGTTCGGCGCCCCCGGGGACACCGACTACTGGATGGAGGCCGGCAACGCCTCCGGCCTGGGCGGCACCCCGACGGCCGGCCAGACCATCGGCAACCACCTCGGAGCCACGGCCACCAGGCTCTACATCGGTGCGCCGAACACCGCTCCGTACGGCGCCGCGTACGCCCTGCCGTGGAGCAACGCCACCGGCGGCCGCACCGGCACGACCGGCACGGTCTCCACGTACCAGCCGGGCCAGAACGGCCTTCCGGCCACGGGCGCGGGATTCGGCTGGGCCATCGGCTGATCGCGCGAGCGATCCGGCCATGACCGGACACGCCTGAAAGGTGAGGCCCCGGAGGATCTTCCTCCGGGGCCTCACCCATGTCCGCTCGTGAGAGAGCGGCCTTTCGCGCGTCCCGGGGGGGCTGGTGCCGCAATCGGCAGAGCGCGGCCCACCCCCTGAGCAAGCCAGGACATGCGGCCGCTTCAGTGAGTCGGCTCTTGGTCAGGTGGCTCGAATGTCATCGGTCGCCCGGATAAACCCTCTGCGGAGCAAGGTCACTTCATCGAGGTAATGCCCTCGGCTTCATGCAGTGACCTGGGCATATCGCCCGTTACTGTTCATCCGGACCTGGACGGAATCCCAGGGATTCACCCACTTCTTCCTCTTTCCTGTTCGGCGTGCCCGCGCGCGCCGATCAACCAGCCCCGCGAAGGAGAGCTCACCCCGATGAGCGTCGAGACCGGCCCGGACGCACAGCAGGCGCCGCCGCAGTCCAGCCTGAGCACCGCGGCTGCCCGCAACCTCGCCACCACGACCAAGTCCGCCCCGCAGATGCAGGAGATCACCTCTCGCTGGCTGCTGCGGATGCTCCCCTGGGTCGAGACCAAGGGCGGCGCCTACCGGGTGAACCGTCGGCTCAGCTACACCGTCGGCGACGGGCGCATCGAGTTCGTCCAGGACGGTGCCGACGTCCGGGTGATCCCCCGGGAGCTCGGCGAACTGCCCCTGCTGCGCGGCTTCGACGACATGGAGGTGCTGAGCGCGATCGCGGATCGGTGCGTCCAACGCGACTTCCGCGCCGGTGAGGTGCTGGTCGAGCGCGGCACCCCCGCCCACCAGATCCACCTGATCGCCCGCGGCCGGATCAACCAGACCTCCGTCGGCAAGTACGGCGACCAGATCGGCGTCGCCGTGCTCGCCGACGGCGACCGGTTCGGCGAGCACGCTCTCCTCGACGGCGAGGGCAGGTGGGACAGCACCGCCACCGCCGAGACCGCGGGCACCCTGCTCAGCCTGTCCCGCGCCGACTTCGACGCCGTGCTGGCCTCGGCGCCGACTCTCCAGGCCCACATCCAGGCGTTCAGCTCGCTGCCGCACCAGCGGCAGAACCGGCACGGCGAGGCCGAGATCGCGATGTCCGCCGGCCACACCGGCGAAGTCGCGCTCCCGGGCGCCTTCGTGGACTACGAGCTGGGGCCGCGCGAGTACGAACTCTCCGTCGCCCAGACCGTTCTCAAGGTCCACACGAGGGTCGCCGACCTCTACAACGGGCCGATGAACCAGACCGAGGAGCAGCTCAGGCTCACCATCGAGGCGCTGCGCGAGCGCCAGGAGCACGAGCTGATCAACAACCGGGAGTTCGGCCTGCTCCACAACGCCGACTTCAAGCAGCGGATCCAGCCCCACTCCGGTCCGCCCACCCCGGACGACCTCGACGAACTGCTGTGCCGCCGCCGCGGCACCAAGCTCTTCCTCGCCCACCCCCGGACGATCGCGGCGATCGGGCGCGAGTGGAACGCCTGCGGGCTCTACCCGGACACCCTCGAGCTCGACGGGCATCAGGTGCACGCCTGGCGCGGGGTCCCGATCCTGCCCTGCGACAAGATCCCCATCAGCAAGGACAACACCAGCTCGATCCTCGCCATGCGCCTCGGAGAGGACAACCAGGGCGTCATCGGTCTGCGTCAGACCGGCCTGTCGGAGGAGTACGAGCCGGGCCTGTCGGTGCGCTTCATGGGCATCAGCGAGCAGGCGATCATGTCGTACCTCGTCACCACGTATTACTCCGCCGCGATTCTGGTGCCCAACGCGCTCGGCGTGCTGGAGAACGTGCAGATCGCCCGCAGGCGCGACTAGCGGACCCGTCCGACGGCCACGAAAGCCCGGACCTTCCCCGGCCGGGAAGCCCCCACCTCACCAAGGAGTCACGGATGCCCGACCCCGGGCCTTCCCCTCTGCAGTCGAGCCCGCCCGCCGCTGCGGACCCCTACGACGCCCTGCCCGCCCTGGAACGGATCCTGCGCGGCCCCACCGGTCTGGGCACATCGGGCCTCTACCTGAGCCCGCGCGAGGAGCCGCCGGCGTCCGAGGCGCCGGCGTCCGAGGCATCGGCGGAGGGCACGCCGATCCCCGGCCTCTACCACCACCCCGTGCCGGAGCCCGACGCGGCGCGGGTGGAGGAGGTCAGTCGCAGGATCAAGGACTGGGCGGTGGACGAGGTCGAGCTGTACCCCGAGGAGTGGGAGGGCCAGTTCGACGGCTTCTCCGTCGGGCGCTACATGGTCGCCTGTCACCCGGACGCCCCGACCGTCGACCATCTGATGCTCGCCACCCGGCTGATGGTCGCCGAGAACGCAGTCGACGACTGCTACTGCGAGGACCACGGCGGCTCGCCCATCGGCCTCGGCGGACGCCTTCTCCTGGCGCACACCGCCCTCGACCCCCTCCACACGACGCAGGAGTACGCGCCGGGGTGGGTGGCGTCGCTCGGCTCGGACGCCCCCCGGCGCGCGTACCGCTCCGCCATGGAGTACTTCGTCAACCAGTCCACCCCCTCCCAGGCCGACCGGTTCCGGCACGACATGGCCCGGCTCCACATGGGGTACCTCGCCGAGGCCGCCTGGGCCGAGACCGACCACGTCCCGGAGGTGTGGGAGTACCTGGCGATGCGGCAGTTCAACAACTTCCGCCCCTGCCCCACCATCACCGACGCCGTCGGCGGCTACGAACTCCCGGCGGACCTGCACGCCCAGCCCGCCATGCAACGGGTCATCGCGCTCGCCGGGAACGCGACCACCATCGTCAACGACCTGTACTCGTACACCAAGGAACTCGCCAGCCCCGGACGGCACCTGAACCTGCCCGTGGTGATCGCCGAGCGCGAGGAGTGCGCCGAGCGCGACGCGTACCTGAAGGCGGTCGAGGTCCACAACGACCTCATGCACGACTTCGAGGCCGCGGCCGCCGACCTCGCCGCCGCCTGCCCCGTCCCGAACGTCCTGCGCTTCCTGCGCGGCGTGGCCACGTGGGTCGACGGCAACCACTACTGGCACCAGACCAACACCTACCGCTACAGCCTGCCCGATTTCTGGTAAGAACGGATTCATCTGTGACCAACACCGAGCTCCCCACCGTCAACGGCACCTCCGCGTTCGTCCCCGCACCGGCGACGCCGTACCAGGGAGACATCGCCCGTTACTGGAACGACGAGGCCAGGCCCGTGAACCTGCGTCTCGGTGACGTCGACGGCCTGTACCACCACCACTACGGCATCGGTGACGTCGACCACGCCGCCCTCGGGGACACCGAGGACAGCGAGTACGAGAAGAAGCTGATCACCGAGCTCCACCGCCTGGAGTCGGCGCAGGCCGAGGTCCTCCTGGACCACCTCGGCTCGATCGGGCGTGACGACACGCTCGTGGACGCCGGCTGCGGCCGAGGCGGTTCGATGGTCATGGCCCACCAGCGATTCGGCTGCAAGGTGGAGGGCGTCACCCTCTCGGCCAAGCAGGCCGATTTCGCGAACCGGCGCGCCCACGAACTCGGCATCGACGACCACGTCCGCGCCCAGGTGTGCAACATGCTCGACACGCCCTTCGAGACGGGGCAGGCCGCGGGCTCGTGGAACAACGAGTCGAGCATGTACGTCGACCTGCAGGACCTCTTCGCCGAGCACTCCCGCGTCCTCGCGGTCGGCGGCCGCTACGTGACCATCACCGGCTGCTGGAACCCGCGCTACGGACAGCCCTCGAAGTGGGTCTCCCAGATCAACGCGCACTTCGAGTGCAACATCCACTCCCGCCGGGAGTACCTGCGCGCCATGGCCGACAACCGTCTCGTCCCGCAGGCCGTCGTCGACCTGACGGCCGCGACCCTCCCCTACTGGGAGCTGCGGGCCACGTCGTCGCTGGTCACCGGCATCGAAGAGGCGTTCATCAACTCGTACAAGGACGGCTCCTTCCAGTACCTCCTGATCGCGGCCGACCGCGTCTGACGCCTCGGACGCGTCTGACGGAGAGCGGGCGAGGTGGTCTGTCGCCCATCGCGCCCGCTCCCCTACAGTGCGTGATGTCCACCCGCCCCGCACCGGTCCGTGACGACGTACAGCCGCCGAACAGGAGCAGCCCCGTGGCCACCACCGCCCGCCCAGGCTCCGTCCCCGAACTGGAACCCGCCCTCGTCGGGCAGTGGCAGGCCGGGGGAGGGGAACTCGTCGACCTCTTCGCCCAGGCGCACGAACGGCTCGGCGGCGTCGCCGCGTTCCGGCTCGGTCCGCACCCCACCGTCCTGGTCGCCGACCCCCTGGCCGTGCAGCACGTGCTCGCGCTCCACCCCGACCGGTACGTGAAGCGCTCGCACCGCGCGCGACTGCTGATCGGCGACGGCGTCCTGGCCGCGACGGGAGAGGCGTGGCAGCGGCAACGGCGGCTGCTGCAGTCCCAGTTCACCGGCCGAGGCATGCGCCGCTACGAGCAGCGGATCGGCGCGGCCGCCAGGACCGCCGCGGCGCGCTGGGACGCGTACGCCCGCGCCGGGCAGGTCCTCGACGTCGGCGACGAGATGCGTCGCTTCGGCCTGGACACCATCTGGCGGTCCCTGACCGGACACCCCCTCGACGCCGACACGGAGCGCGAACTGGCCGCCGTGCCCGCCGTGGTGGCCGCCCTGCCCAGCCTGCCCGCCGACGTCACCGCCGCCCAAGGCGCCGTCGCCGCCGACCTGGCCAGGATCGACGCCGTGGCGAACAAAGCCATCGCCGCCGCCCGTGACGGCGCGGTCGGGCCCGACGGCCCGGGCCTGTTGCACGTCCTGCTCGACGCGGCCGGAACGCGCCCCGAGTACACCGATCGGCTGATCCGCGACGAGCTGGTCACCCTGCTGGTCGCCGGTCACGAGACCACCGCCACCACCCTCACCTGGCTCCACCTCCTGTTGGACCGCAACCCTCAGGCGCGGGAGCAGGCCCTCGCCGCGGGCGGCGAGGGTTCACCCGAACGGCGGCAGGCCGTCCAGGCGCTGGTCCACGAGACGCTGCGCCTCTACCCGTCCGCCTGGATACTGCCGCGCTGTGCGGCGGAGGACGACACCCTCGTCGGCTACGAGATCGAGGCCGGCACCGACGTCCTGGTGTGCCCCTACCTCACGCACCGGGACCCGGGGCTCTGGGAGAACCCCGGGCAGTTCGATCCGGGGCGCTTCACCACGCCCGGACGGCGCCCCACGCACCCGGGGAGCTACCTCCCGTTCGGCATCGGACCCCGGGCCTGCCTGGGCCTGCAGTTCGCTCTCCGGGAGTCGACCGTCCTGCTCGAGCACCTCCTGCCCACCCACGTCCCGCGCTTCCACTCCACGCCGGCCAAGGCCGCGTACAGCATCACCGTCCGCCCCGACGGCCCGACGCCCGCAACCCTGGTGTAGCGAAAAACGCTTGGACGGCGCGGGCGCAGCCACGGGACACTTCCAACCCTGTCCTACTGGTCCGACAAAGCAGGGTTGGGATGGGAATGCCTGAATCGCGCAAAGGTTCGCCGGGAAAGGGCCCGGTGCTCCTCGCGCTGCGTTACTACGGACGGGAGTTGGCCCGGCTCCGCCGGCTGACGGTGCCCGCGATGCTGCTCCCGGCGCTGGGCAACATCGGCATCAACTACATCGCGCCCTTGATCGTCGCGAAGCTCGTCGGACGGATCGCCGGGGACGGCGCCGGTACCGACATCGGCTCCACGCTGCCGTACGTCCTCGGCTTCGCCGGTGCGCTGCTGCTCGCGGAGTTGCTGTGGCGCATCGGACTGCACTGCCTCAACCGCCTCGACGCGCGGGGCATCGAGCAGCTGTACGTGATCGGCATGGACGAACTGTTCGCCAAGGACGCCGCGTTCTTCCACGACAACTTCGCCGGGTCGCTGACCAAGCGGGTCCTGAGCTTCGCCTCCCGCTTCGAGGAGTTCGTCGACACGCTGACCTTCTCGGTCATGGGCAGCTTCGTGCCGCTCCTGTTCGCCTCCGTGGTGCTGTGGCAGTACGACCCGCTCCTCGTGATCGGGCTCCTGACGATGATCACGTTCACCGGGTTCTGCGTGACACCCCTGATCCGCCGTCGCCAGGCGCTCGTCGCCCAGCGCGAAGAGGCGATCGCCCGGGTGTCCGGCCACGTCGCCGACAGCCTCATGAACATGGACACCGTCCGGGCCTTCGCCGCCGAGAAGCGCGAGGCCGCCGAGCACCGGTCGCGGGTCGCGGAGTCGCGGCGGCTCACGCTGCGCTCGTGGGACTACGGCAACCTGCGCATCGACACACTGGTCGCGCCGATGTCCGTGCTCACCAACGTGCTGGGTCTGCTGCTCGCCGTCGCGCTCGGCGCGGGACAGCACGGCGTGGAGGCGGTCATCGTCGCCTTCACCTACTACGCCAGCGCGACGCGGATCATGTTCGAGTTCAACCAGATCTACCGGCGCCTGGAGAGCTCGATGACGGAGGCCGCGCAGTTCACCGAACTGCTGCTGGAACCGGCCACCGTGCTCGACCCGGTGGCCCCGGAGCCGCTGCGGTCCCAGGCCGCCGACGTGCGCTTCGAGCAGGTGACCTTCGCCCACGGGGGCGGCAAGCCGCTCTTCGACGGCCTCGACCTGGCCGTGCCCAGCGGGGCGAAGCTCGGTCTCGTCGGCAGGTCCGGCGGGGGCAAGACCACGCTCACCCGGCTGCTGCTGCGGATGACGGACATCGACGCCGGACGGATCATGATCGGGGGGCAGGACATCAGCAAGCTGTGCCAGGCCGACCTGCGCAGCCTGATCGCCTACGTGCCGCAGGATCCGGCGATGTTCCACCGCACGCTGCGGGACAACATCGCCTTCGCCCGACCGGACGCCACCGACGCCGAGATCCGCCGCGCGGCCGAGGCGGCGCACGTCACGGAGTTCGCCGACGCCCTTCCGGACGGCTTCGACACCATGGTGGGCGAGCGCGGGGTGAAGCTCTCCGGCGGACAGCGCCAGCGGGTCGCCCTCGCCAGGGCGATCCTGCGCGACGCTCCGATCCTCCTGCTCGACGAGGCGACCAGCGCCCTGGACTCCGAGAGCGAGATCCTCGTCCAGGACGCGCTCTGGCGGCTGATGGACGGGCGGACGGCGCTCGTGGTGGCGCACCGGCTGAGCACGGTCGCCACCATGGACCAGCTCGTGGTCCTCGATCGCGGACGGATCGTCGAACAGGGCACGCACCAGGAGCTGCTCGCCGTGGACGGCGCGTACGCGAAGCTGTGGCAGCACCAGTCGGGCGGATTCCTCGAGGACACTCCCGTGCCACGGGCCGACCTGCACTGAACCGAACCGGGCGCCACGTCCGCCGCGACGGGGCGCTCAGACCCAGTTGACCTCCGCCCGAGCCAGCAGGGGATCGTCGACCAGATCCCACAGCGGCACGGCGAAGTTGCCGAGCCGGTAGCGGCCGCCGAAGTGCAGACCGAGCACCCGGTGGTCCGTCAGGTCGAAGACCGGGGAGCCGCTGTTGCCGCCCAGGGTCGAGCAGTCGTGCTTCATCACCAGGCCACCGGGGGTGAACTCGGTCGCCGTGCCCGGCTGCAGACGCTTCACGTTGTAGACGTCCATGAAGATCCGCCGCATCGACTCGGGTTCGTTGCGGCGGCCGTCCCAGGCGGGGTAGCCGATCACGTACACCGGCCGGCCCGGCAGGCTCGCCGGCGCGTCGGCGGCCACCGCGAGCGGGGTGGGCAGCGCGCCCCCGTCGGGCGGGGCGACCCGCAGCAGCGCCATGTCGACGTCCGGGTGGATGCCGATCACCTCGGTGACCTCGTACGGGGGCGGGCCGGCGGCCGCCGCCGGCGTCGCGGACAGCTCCTCGCCCGGGTCGACGCGCGCGGACATGCCCTGCTGGAAGGACCAGCCGGCGGCTTCGGTGCGGCTGAACTCCACGGCCACGTGCCGGTTGGTCATCACCGTCTCCGGCCCCACCAGGAACGCGGTGCCGACCCAGTCCAGGCTCGGGTGGCCGGTCACCTCGACCCGGCCCACGCGCGCGATCGACTCGCGGATCGCCGCCCGGCCGGCGTCGAGCACGGCCCAGTCGCCCTCCTGCGTGGCGAAGTCCTGACCCTGCACCAGGATCGCGGGCCTGCCCTCCAGGAGGACGATCGCCTCCACGCCGAAGTACTCGTCCTCGTCGATCTCGTCCGCGCGGCCACCGGCCAGCTTCTCCAGACCGGCGACGCCGGCCTCCAGGACCCGGGACCGTTCCTCGTGCGCGAAGCGGGAGATCTGGCCCGCCGGAGCCTCGTCCGCCGGCAGATCCTCCACCGACTCGGAGATCTCCGCCTCCAGGTGCCCGCGCACCCGTGCGGCGACGCCCCGCAGGTCGTCGAAGACCCGCTCGGGATCGGTCGCGACCGGTGATCCGTACCGCATCTCCCGCCACCTCCACCTCAGTACGTCAAGCGGCCCACTCGTGGTCCTGCGGGGCCTGCGCCGACTGCGCCCCTGTGATCTCCTCGTACACGTCGGGGCTGTTCTCCTCGAGATGGGCCAGGATCCGGCTCATCTGCGTGCCGACGTTCACGAACGCCGTCGTCCTGCCCTGGAAGTGGACCTCCTCCATCCGGCGGGTGCCGCGGTGCAGCGCCACCACCGTCCAGTCGTCGGTGAAGACCGGTGAACCGGAGGATCCGCTGCGGGTGTCGGTGAAGTAGCGGACGTCGCGCTCGTCCGCCTGGTAGACGAGGTTGTTGCGCAGCGCCACGCGCTTGGGCTGCCCGCCCGGGTGCTGGATGATGTTCACCGCCACCGGATCGGTGCCGGTCAGCAGCAGCGGCGCGGTCGCGATCCGCAGCACCGGCCGGGGCGGCAGCCCCGCCGACAGCCGCAGGACCGCGAAGTCGAGCGCCTCGTCCCAGGCGACCAGCGCGCCCGCCGTCACCTCCTCGGTCTCCGTCTCGTCGGCGCCGAAGTCGAAGCGGGAACGGGAGTTCGCCACCTGGAGCCGGAGATCCTCCTCGGCCACCCGCGGACGCGCCCCGGGCGAGCGCGTACGGGCGTTCACCACGTGGTGGTTGGTGATCAGCAGCCCCGGGGCGATGAGCCAGCCGGTCCCGGCATGCGGGTACGCGGGCTGCTGCGGCCGACCGGACTCGTACGGCGGGACCTTCAGCCGGGCGACCGACGCACCGGCCAGGACGCCGCCGTGCAGGAACTCGAAGGGGACGGTGTCGTCCCGGAAGATGATCTCCTCCTTGGTCTCGCCGGGCATCATCTCCGGCGGCAGGTCCGGCTCTCCCGCGGCGTCACGCGCGACGTCGTCGAGGGCGCGCTGCAGGACGGTGACCGGGCCCGCCTCGACGGTCTGGGCGATGGCGTTGCGCAGCCAGACCTCCAGCGGCACCGTGCCGTCGATCAGCCGCTCGACCTGGTTCATCGTGTGCAGGTCGGAGTGGAGCTGCCGCAGCGGCGTGTCCATCGTCGGCAGACTCGCGCGGAAGTGGGCGGTCGTGCCCGCGAAGAGCAGCGGCCGGACGGCGTTCTCGGCGAGCCCCGCGTCCAGGGCGGCGTTGCGGACCCGTACGACGTCCTCGGGGGAGAGGTACGGCTCGCTGCGCACCGCTCCCTCCGCCGAGTCCGGCGGCGGTTGCGACCACAGCCCCGTGCCCGCCCCGCCCGTGCCCGGTTCGGTGAGGGGGCCGCGTGCCGGGGAGCCCGCGTCCATGGCGGCCGCCACGCCCTCGACCAGGTCGCCGCTCCGGTCGCGGAGCATGAGCGACCGCCAGGCGAGGCTGTCCAGCGTGCCGCGGCTGCGCGCCTCCCCGAGGGCCTCCGCCACCTCGGCGTACGTCATCGCGGGTGCGCCCACGGCGCCCGGCGGGGGGTCCGGCCGGGCTGTCCCCGCCGCCGACTCCAGGAGCCGCGTCAGCGGTTCGCGCAGGGGCGGCTCGTCCGCCATGGCGGTCTCGATCCAGCGGGCGAGGGCGTCGACCACCCCCTCGTCGTCGGCGGGGAGCCCTACGAGCCGCAGGGTGTGCTCGAGGAGCTGCGGATCGACCCGGGACGCCGTGGCCGCCGCGGCGCGTGCCAGGGCCGGCTGGCGGGCGAGCTCCTCGTCCGGCATGGCGCGCAGGGTGCCGGCGAGGCGGGCGTCCGTCTCGGCCGAGCCCTCGTGGGAGAGCACGGCCAGCCGCGAGCGGGCCACCAGGACACCCATCGACTCGTGGGTGAGGCCGAGCCCGGCCGCCAGGTCCTCCGCCTCCTGCAGATCGCGGTCGGCGTCCGCGAAGTCGCCCTCGTCCTGGGCGAGCCGGGCCGACAGCTGGAGCAGTTCCAGCTGCATCTCCAAGCACCCCGCCTCGCCCGCCCGGTCCACCGCCCGCTCGGCGGTCTCCCGCGCCTCGGCGGCCCGCCCCGACCTGGCGAGCGTCTCCACCAGGAGCCCGTGCAGCCTGCTGCACGGCGTCCACGGCCGGCGCTCGGCCAGCCGCTCCGCCGCGGCCTCCACGTACCCCTGGGTGAGCAGGTCCTCGACCTCGCGGGCGGCGATCCGCTCCCAGTCCTCCTGGTCGGCCTCGGCCATGATCCGGTCCGGTACGTGTCCGCCGATCTTCCCGAGCAGGAAGGCGGCCGAACGGCCGGGCATGTCCCGGTCGGCGCCGATCAGGTGTGTGGCGACGCCGGACTGCCAACGCCGTTCCACCGCACGGGGGTTCTGGCCGAGGCGCAGTCGGTGGTAGATCTCCTCGGCGCGCGCCTCGGGCCCTTCGCGGAGGGAGTAGTACTCCACCGCGCGATGGTCGACGGCCCGCATCAGATCCGTACGCGCACTGTCGGAGAGCCGCAGCATGATCGAGCGCAGGTCCGCCCGGTGCCGGACGGCCTGCGGCCCCGCCGACTCGATCAGGTCGAGCCGCGAGAACAGTCGCCCGAACAGGGAGCGGGCCTCCTGCGGCGAGGCGACGACGAGTCCGGCCGGCTCGGCGAGGACCTCCTGGATCAGCTCCGGGGTGATGACCCGCAGGGCCAGCCCCGCCTGCACCAGGGAGCGGACCCCGTCGTCCGCGATGTGCTTGAGGATGCGGTCGTACAGCGTGCCCTGGATGAGCATCTGGTCGACCTGGTCGTGGAACCAGCGCCTGCGCGAGGGCAGGCTCGTCAGGAGATCGCCGAGCGACTCGGACCGCGCGCCCAGGATCACGGCCGTCCGGGCCGCCAGCTTCAGGCTGAGCGGATGGCCTCCCACCCGGTCGGCGAGGTCCCGGGCGATCACCTCGTCCTCCACCCCGTTGGACATCAGCAGGTCCACGGCGGCCTGCTGGTCCAGTTCGCCGAGTTCCATGGTGCGGGGCGTGAGCACTCTGGCGGGGTGGTCGATGGGGGCACGACCCGCGACGATGTACCGCAGCCGTGGATAGGCGGCGCGCAGCGCGGTCCAGATCGCCCACATGCGGGAGAGAACCGGCGAACCGCGGTACTGGGCCTCCTCGAAGGAGTCGAAGGCGATCACCAGCGGAGGGTCCATCCCGCCGTCCGGGCGGTGCACCGCCTCGGCGACGAGCTGGGCGACCTTCCCGGCGAGCTCCTGCTCGCGGGCGCTGGCCCGGGCGTGGAACCCGGCGGAGTAGTCGCGGCCGAGGGTCGCGCGGGTGGCGGAGAGCTGGAACAGCTCGTCCAGCTGGTTCCGTTCACCCCGCTGCGAGGCGGCGGTCTCCTCGCACTCGTCGGCGAGGGCGTCGAACGCGGCGCGGTGGTGCGGGTACTGGATGCCGAGCTGGCGGGCGATCTCGGCGATCACGGTGGCGGGTTCGTGGAAGGAGAGCGTCGGGCGTTCGAAGTCGATGGCGGCGAAGGGGAATCCGTCGGGCGTGTCGCGCAGGCTCTCGACGAGGAACTTGGCGAGCAGGGTGCTCTTGCCGACGCCGCCCACTCCGTGGATGAGGACCGGCGGCTCGGCCGGCTCGGTCGGCAGGGCGGTGTAGGCGCGCAGGGAGTCGAGTTCGCGCTGCCGGCCGTGGAAGGTTCCCTTGATCAGCCGCTCCAGCGGCTGGAGCAGCCGTGCCCGTTCCAGGCGGTGCTGGACGTCCGCGACATCGGGCAGCCCGGTCGTGCCCGGGATCCGGTTCAGCCACAGCACGGCCTGGAGCGTGTCCGCGAGCGCTGCCACGTCCTGCTGCCCGGGGTCGGGAGCGGCGCCGGACAGCAGAAGAAGCGCGGTGCGCTCGGCGCCGGGCCCCTCCGGGACGAGCTCGATGTTGGCCGCCAGGGCGCGCCGGGCGGCCTCCGGGCCCGCGAGGCCGCTCAGGGTCAGCTCCCGGACCTCAGGCTTGAGGGCCCAGGACGGGGAGGGGTGCGGGGGCAGCGCCGTGCAGTCGTCGACGAGGGCGAGGGCGGCCCGCCCCGTGGCCCGGCTCTCGTCCGGCAGCCGCAGCCGTGCGGGGTCGAACTCGTCGAGGAGGCAGGCCGCTTCGCGGTAGGCCGTGCGGAGCTCGGGGAGCACGGGCGGGGGCGCCCCGGCCGTGTCCCGCACGGCCCCTTGGAGCACTCCGGTGAGGTCGCCGCCCGGTGCGAGGGAACGGGAGAGTCGTACCGTCTCCTCCACCGCTGTGCACACCCGGCGCATGTAACTGTCCGTGGAACCAGGGGCGTCGACCGCCCGCAGCACCTCGGCCACCGCCACCTCCACCAGCGCCGGCACCGCTGCGCCGTCCGACGCGGCGTGCTCCTGGGTGAAGAACTCCCGGAAGAACTCCCGCAGATCGTCCTCCCCGACGACACGGGCCGTGTCCCGGCACTCGTTCTTGCGTATGTCGTAGGGGAGTTGGCGCATCGTGGGCGAGTAGCCGAGCAGGACGAGCCGCGGCACGGCCTCCTCCCGTACCGGGGTGTGCTCATAGATGGCGAGCGCCAGCTTGCCGATGCAGTCCCAGACGTCCGCGTTCGGATCGAGCTTGTCGCACTCGTCGAGCACCAGCCAGAACCGGTCCTCGGCAGCGGTCGCCCGGCTGACGATCCGGTGCACGGCGTCGTCGATCGCGGGCAGTGGATCGTTCAACTGTGTGGGGTTCAACGGCGCCCGGTCCACTCCGGGACCCGCCACGAAGTCCTCGAGGCGCTCCACCAGGCGGGCGGCCGTCGAGGTGCGCGAGAGGGTCACCCGTACCGGACGGAAGCCGCAGTGCTGCCCGAGATGGCGGATGAGGCGGTACGAGTACGAGCGCCCGCTGTCGGGCTCGCCGTCCACGACCAGCACCGTCTGCTCCGGGTCGGCGACGAAACCGCGGAGCTTCTCGCGCAGCCCCTCCCGGTCGATGAACACCTCGGTGCCGTTCGCGAGGACGAGCGTGCGGAAGGGGTCCCGCGCGGAGGGCAGCACCGCCTCGTCCTCCCGCAGCCGCGTCAGCAGGATCCTCGCCTCGGCGTTGCCCGCGCCCGTGAGCCCGTCGAGCCCGGCCAGCACGTCGAGCAGCCGGCGCTGGTGGGCGATGTCCCGGCGCGCCGCACGCACGACCAGGCGCGCGTTCTCGTCGCGGTCGGGGGTGAGCACGAGATCCGCCACGAAATCCTGCGAGAGCCCGCTGTGCTCGAGCCGGGTGAGCGGATCGGGGGTGTCGAGGAGGTACTCCCGCACCCAGCTGGTGACGAGTCCCCATTCCGTTTCGGTGAGCGGCATACCGCACCTGCCCGGCCGTCCCGCTGGGGAGCCTGGGACGGACTGACTGACTGACTGAAACCTGTCAGGACAATGGTTTCACCGGCCAGGGACCGTGGCAAACGGGCGATCCGCGGGGTCGGCCGACGGCCGGTTCAGCCCTGCATCGCGATGTCGTCGTACGACTCCAGGCGTCGCCAGCGATCCTCCGGCGCCCGCGAAGGCGGCATCAGATCGACGTCGGGCAGCGGCCCGAACTCCAGCTCGGTGATCTCCGCGACGTCCGAGACCGGCACCTGGTACGTCCGGAACGGGCCGAGAGGCGGCGGCGCGCCCGCCTTCGCCCCGGCGAGCGCGCGCTCGGCGTCCCGGCTCAGGTCGGGGCTCTGGTCGAGGACGTACGCGGTCGCCGCCAGCGCCCCGTCCTGCATGAACGCGGCCACCTTCCAGAACCGCAGCGGCACCTGCACACCGCGGTAGGGCGGGTCCGAGTCCTGGAGCACCGGCCCGGTGAGCACCGTCAGCTTCCGGTCGAACTCGGCCGCGTGGTCGAGGAGGTAGTTCTCCAGGCCCTGCCAGATCTGCTTTCCCTGGTTGAACACATCCGACTGAGGGGCGGCGTTCGTGTAGTGGAACGTATCGGTGTTGGCGCGTCCCGCCACCGCCGCGGTGCCCCACACCGGATCGAGCCGGCGCACCAGATGCCCCCGGTCGAGACTGTTGTTCCGGTAGATGTCGTTGCCGGCCTGCTGCTCCTCGGGCAGCCGCGGATCGTACTCCCAGACGTCGTCCCGGGGTACGTCCTCAGCCAGTTGGCCGCCTTCGATGCAGACCGCGGTAGAGGCGGCGAGCCGCCGGTCCGGCCGGAAGGCCACGCTGAAGTGGGTGTACGGCAGGATCACCGTCTCCACCGAGGCGCGGACGGGCAGCGGCAGCGGTACGACGGGGCCGAGGAAGGCCTCGTCGTAACCGGCCCGGTCGGCCAGCGAGTCTCGGCGCGGCCCGCCCGCCCGCGGGGGCGGTGGAGAGGACGGGGGATCGGTCTGTTCCATACGATGTAGGTACCGCGCATGAAGGGTCGCGCTCGGCGCCGGGCCGCAGGCCACTCGATCAGCCGCCCCCGGAGCCTCCCTCCCTCACTCCCAAGGAGGCACCCCATGGCCGCCGGACTGTCCATCCACGTAGGACTCAACAAGGTCGACCCCGACCGTTACGACGGCTGGGACGGCGAGCTCGTGGCCTGCGAGAACGATGCTCGCGACATGGCCCGGCTCGCCCGCGCACGGGGCTTCTCCGACACCGTCCTGCTGACCGCCGAGTGCACCGTCGAGAACGTGACCGCGGCGCTGCGCCAGGCGGCGGGAAAGCTCGCCCCCGACGACATCCTGCTCTTCACCTACTCGGGTCACGGCGGGCAGGTCCCCGACGTCACCGGGCCGGACGACGAACCGGACGAACTCGACGAGACCCTCGTGCTGTACGACCGGCAGTTCCTCGACGACGAGGTGCACCAGGAGTTCCGCGGCTTCGCCGACGGCGTGCGGATCCTCGCCCTGCTCGACTGCTGCCACAGTGGCACCGCCATCGAGGTGCCCGGCGCGGCGACGCCCGAGACCGGCGTCCGGCTGATGCCCGTATGGAAGCAGCAGCAGATCTTCGAGCGGGACCAGGGCTTCTTCCAGGAGCTGCAGCGCTCCCTGAAGAAGGCGTCCCCCGACGGCGGGGCGCAGGAGCCCGGGGCGATCCTCATCTCGGGCTGCCAGGACAACCAGTTCGCCTCCGACGGTGCGGTCAACGGCGCCTTCACGGAAGCCCTGCTGGAGGTCTGGGACGAGGGCGCCTTCCGCGGCGGCTACCGCCCCTTCCACCGCGCGATCCAGAGCCGGCTGCCCGCCACCCAGAGCCCGAACCTGTACACGACGGGAAGCCCGGCGCCCGCGTTCCTCCGCCAGAAGCCGTTCACCGTGTGACCGTGCTCGACCGCCGAACCGCGATCAGCCGCGCAGCGCGGTCGCCAGCTGCGCCCGCGAGCGGACGTCCAGCTTCTGGTAGATCCGGGTGAGGCGGGCCTCGACCGTCTTCACGCTGAGATACAGCTTGGCCGCCGCCTCCTGGTTGCTGGCACCCTGGCCGACCAGATGGGCCAGCCGCAGCTCCGCGTCCGTCAGAGAGGAGAGCGCCGGCAGGGCGTCCTCGCCCGCCGGTGTCTCGCTCGTCAGGGCAAGCCAGGGCGTCGCCCCGGCACGCTCGAACACGACCGCCGCCGACTGGAGCGCGCTCTGCGCCGCCGACCGGCGACGGCGCCGCCGCTCCACCCGGGCCAGTGCGATCAGCGCACGGCCGTGCTCCAGCGGCAGCCCGGCATCGGCGAACCGCTCGGCGGTGCGGGCGAGCAGCTCCGCCGCCTCGTCGGTCTTCCCGCAGGCGGCCAGATACAGCGCGTACGCCCGGTCGCAGCCCAGGAGCACGGTCGTCCGGCCCAGGCGCTCCGCGACCGGACGCACCTCGGCCAGCAGGTCCGCCGCCTCCCGCGCCGCGTCGTTGGCGAGCAGCGCCTCGGCCAGCTCCTCGTGCCAGCGCAGCATCGACGGGTCGACGGTCGACTGGGCCCGCTCGTTGGCCTGCACCCGTCGCAGGGTCTCCAGGGCCGAGGCGACGTCCCCGTTGACCAGCTGGACGCGGCCGAGCGCGTAGAGGCTGCGGGAGAGGAAGACCCGGTCGCCCTCCTCCTCCGACGCCTGGACGCTGCGCCGGGCGTAGCTCGCGGCCCGCCCGAAACTGCCGCCGGACGTCTCCGCGAGCGCCAGCGTGTACCAGGCGGGGCCGGGGGAGAGACCCGCCTCGAGGGTCAGCGCGAGGGACTGGCCCGCGTGGACGAGCGCCGCCGGGCACGCGCCGATCCGCGACTCGATCGCCGCGAGGGTGTGGATCAGTTCGATGGTGTCCTCGACCGAACCGCGCCGCTGCACCAGCGGAAGCAGCGCGTTCACCTGGTCGCGGGCGTCGATCAGCCGGTCGTCGAAGAGCGCGTGACGGATCGTCAGGATCTGGGCGGCGTTGCGGATCCCGAGCGGGCGCTCGGCCATCTCGAGGCCACGCGCCTGGGCGAGCACGGACTCCGCGTCCGAGGCCCCGAGCGCCCGGTCCATCCGCGCCTGTACGGTCAGCGCCTGCGCGGCCGTCCGGGGATCGCCCATCGAGGCGGCCAGCGCGGCGGATTCGACGGCCGCGGCCCGCGAGCGCAGCGGATCGCCGTCCGCCAGCACGTACTTGACGGCCAGTCGGAGCAGCACGCCCGCCCGCAGCGCGGTGTCGCCCTCGGAGTCCTCCATGGCGTGCACGTACATCTCGTCGAGCCCGGTCAGTCCCTGGCCCGCGGTGTCGAGGACGGCGAGCCGGGCCCGTACCCGGTCGGACGGGGCCGCGTCCCGGGCCAGCAGATCGGTCGCCGCCCGCATCGCGAAGTCGGCACGGGCCGCACGGGCGGCCTCCTCGGCGGCGTCGACGAGCCGCTCGATCCGCTGCGCCCCGTGCTGCACCGGCGTCGACTCGGCGGCGAGCAGGGCCAGTTCGGCGGCGAGCGCGCTGTTGCCGCGGCGCCGCGCGAGATCGGCGGCCGCGGCGACCTCCGCGGCGAGGGCCTCGTCGGGGATGTCGGTGGCCAGCGCCCGGTGCCGCACCGCCTCGACGGAGTCGTCGACGACCCCGGCGAGCGCGGCGTGCCCGGCGCTGCGCTCGGCCCAGCAGGCGTCGTGGACCAGGGTGGAGGGGAGCAGCCCGGCGGTGAAGGCGACCGTGCCGTCCTCGGCGAGCGAGACCAGGTCGGCGCGCTCGGCGGCCGCGAGGTCCGCCTCCGCGTTCGGCCGCCCGGCCCGGCGTATCAGCGCCGCGGTCGGGCGCAGCGCGAGCGCGGCGAAGAGCAGCGTCTCGCGGACGTCGGGCGGCGCCGTGCCGAGGAGTTGCCGGGCCAGATCACGGGCCCGCCCGGACAGGGTGAGCGCCTCGGCGTGGTGCACGGGGGTGCGCGCGTCGGCCAGGGAGCGGCCCACCGCGAGTGCGAGGCGGGGGTTTCCGCCGCTCGCCTTGTGGATGCGGCCGGCCATCCGGGACGGCAGCCGGTGGTGGATGAGCAGCGCGGCGATCTCGTCGGCGTGCAGCGGCGGCACGAGCAGGACGTCGGCTTCCGAGGGCACCCACAGGTGGGTGTCGTGGACGTCCTCGGAGCCGTACGCCTCCGGGGTCTCGACGGCCACGACCCGCAGCGCGGCCGGGGCGAGATGCAGGGCGAAGCGCAGCAGGTCGGCGCTGTCCGCGTCGATGTGCTGCACACCGTCGACGACGAGCAGGGCGGGGCCGCGGGCGGTGAGGGCGCGCAGGATCCGGGCGATGCCGAGGCGCAGGGCGATCGGGTCCCAGCCGCCGTCGAGCAGCGGCGCCTCGCGGCAGAGCATGGCGACGGCGGTGCGCTGGGGCCCGGGCAGCCCGTCGAAGATCCCGGAGGCGGTGGCGCCGCCGGCCGATCCGCCGGGCGGGAGCACCGTACCGGGGGCAGCCACCCCCGGCCATGCCACCGTCGAGGCCACGGAGGCCACGAGTGCGGCGGCCACCGCGCCCGGGATGTCGCGATCGGCCGGTAGGGTCGCCAGCCACAGGACGGTCTCGCCGCGGGACTCCGCGCGATGCGCCTCCGCCAGGGCGACCTCGGTCTTGCCGACGCCAGCGGGTCCGGTGAGCAGGGCGCGGCCCCGGGTCTGCAGGACGCGTTCGAGACGGGAGAGCAGGTCCTCCCTGCCGACCGGCGCCGGGAGTCCCCCTACGCCCCCAGGGCGTGGCGGGAGGTTCGCTGTCGTCACGTCTCCACCACCCTCCGGCGCTCGGGCCCGTCCCCTGAGCCCTGTGGGGCAGAGAATACGGAGCGTACCGGCGCAGTCCAGGCCCCTTGTCCGACATACGGACAGCGGCTGCCGGGCAGCACGCCAGGACGCGCCCGTGGTATAGACCACGAGCGCGTCGCTGACCAGCAATGATGCTGATGTGGGGGGTGGTTCGGGTGGGACCTAGAAGGTGAGGTTCCACGAGTCGATGTAGCCGGTGTCACCCGAGGCCACATCGCGGACCTGCAGCTTCCAGGTGCCGTTGGCGACCTCGCTCGACGCGTCGACCGTGTACGTGGTCACGACGTTGTCGGCGCTGTCCGAGCCGCTGGACGCCTTCAGGTTGCGCACCGTGCCGTCGGGGGCGATCAGGTCGATGACCAGGTCCCCGCGCCAGGTGTGCTTGATGTCCACGCCGACCTTGAGGGCGGCGGGGGCGTTGCCGGTGCGGCCGGTGACGGCGATCGAGGACGACACGGTGGTGTTGTCGGAGATCGTGACATCGGTCGCGTTGGTGAAGACGTTGCCCGCCGGCGGGGTGGTGGTGGTGACGGCGTTCACGGTCTTCTCGGTGTCGGCGATGCCGGTGCCGCAGCCACCGGTGCAGGTGCCGGGCAGCGGGCGGGCGTTGGCCTTGATCGCGGACTCGATCTCGGCCGGGGTGAGGCTGCTCTTGGCCGACTTCAGCAGGGCGGCCAGGCCGGCGATGTGCGGCGCGGCCATCGAGGTGCCCTGGTAGGGCTTGTAGTTCTCGGCCGACTGGGTGGTCGTGCCCGAGTTCAGCGTGGAGTAGATGCCGTTCTCGGGGGTGGTGATGGTGCCCGGGGTGTCGGTGCCGCGACGGGTCTCGCCGCCCGGGGCCGCCACGTCCACGATGGAGCCGAAGTTCGAGTAGAACGAACGGTTGCCCTCGCGGCTGGTCGACGCCACGGTGATGACGTTCGAGCAGTTCGCGGGGGTGAAGCCGGAGGTGTTGGCGTTGCTGTTGCCCGCGGCGACGACGACGGTGGTACCGCGCGAGACGGCGCCGTTGATCGCGGTCTGGTAGACGCTCGGGCAGGTGGAGCTGGCGCCGCCCAGGCTCAGGTTGATGACCTTCGCCGGGGTCGGGTTGGCCGCGACGCCCGGCACGGTGCCGCCGGAGGCCCAGGTGATGGCGTCGGCGATGTCCGCGGAGGAGCCGCCGCACTTGCCGAGGACGCGCACGGGCTGGATCTTCGCGTTGTACGCGATGCCCGCGATGCCCTTGGTGTTGTTGGTGACCGCGCCGATGGTGCCGGCCACGTGGGTGCCGTGCCAGGAGGAGTTGGAGGCCTTGGAGCCGACGCCGCACTCGTTGTCGGTGGCGTTCCAGTCGCCCTCGTCCTTGGCGTCCGCGTCACGGCCGTTGCCGTCGCGGGCGTCGGCGGAGGTGGAGATGAAGTCGTAGCCGGACACGACGTTGGTCGCCAGGTCCGAGTGGGCCGCGTAGCCGGTGTCGATCACGGCGACGGTGACACCGGAGCCGGTCGTCTTGTCCCAGGCGGGCGGGACGTTCATGCCGCCGGTGGCCTCGAAGAGGTCCCACTGCTTGGCGTAGTCCGTGTCGTTCGGGGTGACCGCCATCGCGTACGCGCGGATGTCGGGCTCGACCGAGGCGACCTGCGGGTCGGCGCGGAAGGCGTCCATGACCTCGGTGACGTCCTGCTTCGTGGCGCTGTCGCCCAGGTCGACCAGCGCGGCGCCGCCGGCGAGGCGGCGCTCGAAGGAGAGGGCCTCGCCCGTCTCGGCGCCCTTGGCGGCCGCGTCGCTCTTGGCGGCGGCGTTCGAACCGGCCTCGGCGGTCTTGGACTTGTAGGTGACGATGACCTTCTCGACCGGGGCGCTGGGCAGCGCGGCCATCGTCTGCGAAGCCGGAGCCGGCTTCGGGGTCGAAGCGGCCGGGGCGGCGGCGATCGCCCCGGTGGAGGTGGCAGCGGCGCCGAGGATCGCGGCGCTCGCGACCACGACGGATATGACTCTCCGCCTGGAACTGTTCAAGGTGTTCCCTTTCAAGCACGACGTAGGTGCGGAGCAGTGGCGGCGGCGCGGGAACAGGGTGCGAAGTGGGGTCGCGGTCCACCGGTCCCTGGGCTTGGGGGGCCCGTGCGCCGCCACCGGCGCGACGGCCCGGGTCAAGGCCGTCACCGGCGGACACCACCCACCTCTCCACATGCACCTGACAGGCGCGGTTCGGGGGATGGGATCTGCCGGTGCGGCAGACAGTAGGGAACGGCGAGATGAACCCGATACGGGGAAAACCCTTGTCACCCCCCGAGGGGGGTGGGGGAGGGGTGGGACGTGGGGGTGAGGGTGGTCAGCCGAGCTCGAGGGTGGTGACGCCGAAGACCCGCTCCCGCGCGTGCGGCCTGATCGGCCCGGTGTACATCCGCGCCGTCTCGAACGTCGCCTCCAGGCCCCGTTCGAGGGCGAGGCGGGCCGCCGCCGGATTCTGCTCCGGCATGTCGACCGCGATCCGCGCCGAGCCGAACGCCCGGGCCTCTGCCGCGAGCGCGTCGAGGAGTACGGCGGCGTCGGCGGGCGTGTCCGCGAACAGGGGCCCGACGCGGGCCTCTTCCTGCGCCGGCCGCACCACGCCGTACCCCGTGGGGCGTCCGTCGACGACCCGGACGAGCGCGCGATGGCCGGGAGTGGTCAGCCACGGCGCGAGGAACCGCGGGCGGTCGGCGGGAAGGCAGGCGCTGTCGTACGCGGCGAGCGTGGCGGGGTCGACGCGGTGGGCGGGGACGACGTCAGGGGCGGGCGCGGCCGGAGGGTGTACCTCGCCGACGTACCGCGCCGTGCGGTAGGCGGTGGTGAAGCCGGAGCGGCGGTAGTTGTCCTGCTGGTCAGGCACACCGTCGAGGCCGACCGTCCGCTCGCCGGCGTGCGCGAGCGCGGCGCGCCAGGTCGCGAGGCCGTGGCCGAGACCGCGCTGGTCGGGGCGGACGAGGTAGAAGCCGAGGAAGGCGTACCGGTCGCTGTAGTTGACGACTGAGATGGCGGAGACGGGCTCCCCGTCGATCCGCCCGAGGAAGAACCCCTCGGAGTCCTGAGCGAAGAACGCGGCCGCGTCGGCAACCCCCGGATTCCACCCCTCGGCCGCGGCCCAGCCGCGCACGACCGCCCAGTCCTGGAGGGAGGCGACGTGGATGCTGAGAGGGCCGGTGGCGGGGTGGGCCATGACGGTTCCTTCGGCGGCCGATGGGGCGACGGACGGGGGCGATTCGGGCGAAGCGGCCCGAGCATAGCGAGTTCGCGGAAGGCCGGCGGAGCGGTACGACGGTATCCAGCCGCGGCCGACGCGGGACGGGACCGGCACCGTGCTGGACGGCGCCGGGACTGCCTCGGATGGCGCCGGGACGGCGTGGGACGGCGCCCGGACTGCGTCGGACGGCGCCGGGCCGCTCGCGCCGGGCAGACCGGGCGGACCGGGCCTCAACCCACCAGACGGAGCGCTGTTCCTGCCACTCCCACCCGTACCGTCTGGCCCCAGGTCAGGTCCAGTGCGTCCGATTCCATGCCGTCGCCGAAAGCGACCAGGCGGTCCGACTCGACCGTGAGGTGGAGGGACTGGGCGGAGTCCAGCACGCCCTCCACCCGCGTCGTGCCCGTCGTCGGGGACGGCCAGGCCTCGCGGACGAACCAGGCGAGGCGCGGGTCCGTCGGAGTCGGGAGGCGCAGACGGCTGGAGCGTTGCTGCCAGAGCGAGCGGAGCCAGCCCGTCGCGCCCGTGCCCGTGCCGACCAGGACGCCCGAGGACGCCTGGGGTTCGGGCGACGGTTCCGGGTCCTCCACGGTGAGCGTGTAGCGAGCCGTCTGGTGGCCGGGCGGGCCGAGGTAGATCTCGTTGAGGGCGAGGAGCCGTTGCGCGTCGTCCGTGACCGCCTCCACCATCGTGAGCTCGTCGGCCGCGGTCTCCGCCGCGGCCGGCAGCAACGCCCGCGCGTCCGCCGCCCGGTGCCGTACCAGGACCCCCGCGTTCCGACCCGGATCGGTGTCGATCCCGATGACGGGCTGCCCGGACAGGTACTTCGCCGCGTTGGCCACCAGACCGTCCTGCCCGACCACGACGACCACGTCCTCGGGGCCGAACAGGAAACGGTCCAGATCCGCCCGCTCCACCCGGGCCTGCCGCCACGAGAGCGGCACCGCCGCCGCCACCTCCGCGAGCGCCCGCCGGTTCCGCTCGTGCCGCCCCCGTACGTCCTCGATGCCCCGACCCCGGCTGGACAGGAAGAACGCGGCCTGCCCGTGCGTACCGTGCCGGGCGAGCAGCTCCTCGTACTCCGTGGTGCGGTGCACGAGCACCGCGCGAGGCGCCAGGCTCACGACACGGTCCCGCCGCCGCTGCCGAGCTTCGCCAGAAGTCCGGTCAGCACGTCGGGCGAGAGCGTCAGGTGCTCGATCCGGGGGAGGTTCTCCGCCGCCCGGGTCGCCGCCAACGCGTGCAGCGTCGCCGTGTCGACCTCCCCGTGCACCCTGAGCCAGGCCGCCTGCGCCGCCGCCCGCGCCTCGCCGACCTCGCGCGCCGCCTCCGCCTCGGCCCGCGCGAGCCGGACCTTCCGTACCGCCTCCGCCTCCGCCCGTACGGAGTCGGCGGCGGCGCTCTCCTCCGCCTCGCGGCGTGCGTTGGTGCCGCGCTGGTCGACCAGCCGCTCCTCCTGGCGGGCCAGTTCGATCTTGCTGGCCAGCTCGTTCTCGGCGATGGTCCGCTCACGCTCGACCGCCACCGCCCGCCGCTCGTACGTGGCCCGGTCCGCCTCCTGCTGGATCTGCTCGCGGGCGGGCGTGCGCAGCGCCCGCTCGACCTCCGGCTCCGGGCGGATCGCCACCACCCGCACCGCCACCACCTCGATACCGGTCGCCGGGAGCCGCGGCTCGGCCGCGAGCCCGTCCGCGATCCGGTCCCGTACCGCGGCCACACCGTCGACAAGCGCCGCCGCCAGCGGGGTGCGCGCCAATACGTCGAGGGCGTGCTGCTGCGCGGTCTCGGTCAGCAGCGTGGCGATCTGCTCCAGCGGAGCGCCGCGCCACGCGCCCGTGTCCGGATCGATCGAGAAGTCGAGCCGGGTGGCCGCGGCGTCCGGCTCGCCGATCCGGTACGTGACGGTGGACTGCACGCTCACGTCCTGGAAGTCGGCGGTCCTGGCGTGGAACGCCATCGCCAGCTCCCGGTCGTTCACCGGCACTTCGGAGAGCGCGGCGGAGAGTGAGCGGTACCAGAAGCTGAGCCCCGTCCCGTCGTGGACCAGGCGTCCGCGCCGGTGGTGGCGGATGTGAGCGGTGGGTGCGGACCGCAGATGGCGCCAGCCGGCGCGGCGGGTGATGTCGGCCATGGAAACTCCCCCTTGTCGTCATGTTGACGATAGGAGTTCCGGGCTCTTTTCGTCAAGATGATGAAATGGGGGGTTCGGGAGGCGGGGGGAACCTGTGCAGGTGGGCGGAAACATCCTCGTGGGCCAGGCGGCGCAGGGCCAGCAGGATCGGCTCGTACAGCACCGTGTACGCGACCGCCGCCTCGATCGCCTCCTCCAGGACCGGGTACTCCTCCATCACTGCGTACTCCTCGGCGGCGATCGGGTGCATCACCTCGGCGTACCGCCGGATGTCGTCGGTGCGGCCCCGGTAGCCCAGCGTGCGGAGCGTCAGGACCGCCCGGGTCAGCGCGGCGAGCGCGGGTGCCTCGTCGTACACCTGCCAGCCCATCTCGGTGAGCAGCCCGCGCATCTCGGCGAAGACCTCGTCCCACAGCGGGCGCTCGGGATCGGAGGCGTCGGGCGGGGGGATCTGCGGGCCCAGCATGTGAGCGGCGACGCCGACGCGATCGTGGCGGTCGAAGGTGGGGTCGTGCGCCACCGCCAGAACGTCCCGGGCCTGCTGGATCGTCATCCCGCCGACCGTGAGGAGCGCCCGGAGCAGGCGCAGCCTGCGCAGGTGCTCCTCGCCGTACTCCGACTGCCGCGCGGTGACGGGCGTCCCCGGAGGCAGGAGTCCCTCGCGCAGGTAGTACTTCACGGTGGCCACGGACACGCCGCCGCGGGCGCTCAACTCGGAGAGGCGCAAATGCGTTTCACCGTTCCCATCGTCTCGACACGGATATCGGGGAGTTCTACTCCGCCCTCCAAGGATAGGTCGGCTATCCAAGAAGGGGAGGGTGGGTGCACGGGTGAGGGAGGTGAGGCGCGGTCACCCCGCGAGCGGCGCGGTGGCCGGCTCGTCGGTGCGGGGCAGGGGGAGCGGCTGCGGCTGCCCGGAGGCCACGACCTGGGAGGGGGACGGCGGTGAGGAAGAGGACGGGGGCGGTGTCACGGGGGATGTTCCCGCCCCCGTCGTCAGGAGCACCACCCCGCGTGCCGCCACCACCGAAGCGGCGGCCGCGATCAGCCAGCCCCACACCCCTGCGCGGAACGTCTCGCCGAGCAGCGCCACGCCGATGACCGCCGCGGCGGCCGGGTTGGAGAGGTTCACGACGGCCAGCGGCGCGGCGAGGCCGCCCCGGTAGGCGGTCTGCGAGAGCAGCAGTCCGCCCACCGCGAAGGCGGAGATCAGCACCGCGATCAGGGCCGTCTGCCACCGGGCCGTCGCGCCGCCGGGCAGCTCGCGCGCGAGCGCGGCGGTGAGCGTCTGCGTCAGCGCTGAGCCGACCCCGGAGGCGATCCCGGAAGCTGTCGCGTGCCCGAGCCCCCGCCCACGCGCCGCACCGGCCCGTGCCCGCGGGGTCGTGCCCGCACCGGCCTGCGAGGCTGTGCCCGCACCGAGGCCGCCCCGCGAGCCCGTGCCCACGTGCGCCCGCGCCCGCGAGCCGCCGCTTTCACGCCGCCCTCCGTACCGCCCTCCGTACCGCCCTCCCGAGGCGAGCACCGCGATCAGCAGCGCCGTCGCCGCCGCGACGATCAGGGACTCGCGCAGACTCAGCGCGTCGCCCGGCGTCGCCGGGCCGGTCACCGAGATCAGGCCGACGAGGCCCGCCAGCGTCCAGAGCGCCCCGCGCCACTCCGCCCGGGTCACCCGCCGACGGGCGCAGTACGCCCCGAGCGGCAGCGCCGCCACCAGGGTGAGCGCGCCCAGCGGCTGAACGAGCGTCAGCGGGCCGTAGTGCAACGCGGCCACATGGGCGAGCGCGCCCGCCGCGTTCAGGCCTACCGCCCACCACCACTGGCCGCGCGCGAGCAGCGCGCGCAGCGCGCCGCGTCCCCCGTCGGAGGACGAGGCGAGCCGGGACTGGGCGACGGCGGCGAGGGCGTACCCGGCGGCGGAGACCAGGGACAGGAGTACGGCGAGGACGATGCCGTCGGGGGTGGTCATCGGAGGGCCTCCGCCGGACGGGGCGCGGCGGCGCGCGGGAGCGGGTCGGGGGCGAGCGGGTCGGGGTCGGCCGGGCCGGCGCCGGGTGCCCGTACGGCCGCGAGCGCGAGAGCGAGCAGCGTCGCCGCCGCGAGGGCGTCGAACCAGTAGTGGTTGGCCGTGCCGACGATCACCAGGAGCGTCAGCAGTGGGTGGAGCAGCCAGAGCCACCGCCACCGCCCTCGGGTCGCGACGATCAGGCCGATGGCGACCATCACCGCCCAGCCGAAGTGCAACGAGGGCATCGCGGCGAACTGGTTGGCCATCGAGTCCGTCTCGGGGCTCGCGCCGTACACCGACGGGCCGTAGATCCGCGCGGTGTCGACGAGTCCGGACGCGGCGAGCATCCGGGGCGGCGCCAGCGGCATCAGCAGATGCAGGGCGAGCGCGGCGGCGGTCAGGAGCGCAAGGACGCGTCGGGACCAGAGGTAGTGCTCCGGGCGGCGCCAGTAGAGCCAGCCGAGGAAGGCGATCGTGGCCGGGAAGTGCACGGCCGCGTAGTACGTGTTCGCGGCCCGGACGAGCGGCTCGCCGTGCATGAGGAGGGCCTGTACGGAACCCTCGCCGGGCAGATGGACGGCCCGCTCCGCGTTCCATATCCGGTCGGCGTTGTGGAAGGCCCGCACTTCGTGGCCGTTCGCGAACAGCCGGCCGCACTTGTACACGAGGAACAGCGCGGTGACGAGCAGCAGCTCGCGCACCAGAGGCGGTCTCCGGGTAGCGGTCGGCTCCGGTCCCGCGGGACGAGTCCCCCGTGTCCCGCGTATCCCGGCAGCCATTGGCGCGGCCCCTTTTTTCCGTCAAATCGTCAGCAAACGGGGGAAGCCTAGATCCGAATTCATCGAGACGCAAGCGTCTCGATACGTTTGCGTCTCGATTGTGCACCCCCTACTCTCGTATGTGCAGAGAGCTGTCCGGGAGGTATGGGATGTCCACAGAGGCCGCGACCGCCGCCGCCCGTCGCAGCAAGATCACGCCGGAGCGGGAGAGCGAGCTCTACGAGGCCGTCCTCCGCCTGCTCCGCGAGGGCGGCTACGACGCGGTGACCATGGAGGGCGTCGCGGCCCTCACCAAGTGCGGCAAGGCGACCCTCTACCGCCAGTGGGGGACCAAGCACCAGCTGGTGACGGCTGCCCTCGCCAAACAGCGCTGCGTGTTCTTCGGCGGCATCGACACCGGATCACTCGTCGGCGACCTCCGTGCGGCGGCCCACCTGGCCGCGACCAGCCGCGACCGCGACGCCGAGCTGATGGAGGCCGTCAGCCAGGCGTACGTCCAGTACCCCGAACTGTGCGAGGCGCTCCGCGAGACCGTCATCAGCCCGGAGGTCGCGGCGCTCGACACGATCCTGCGGCGGGCCGTCGAGCGCGGCGAGATCTCCGCGGACAACCCGGCGATCGGCTTCGTCGCCCCCTGCTTCCTCGGGATGCTCCGCATCGAGCGGCTCTTCGAGGAGCGTTTCGCCGACGCGTCGACGATGCGCGTCTTCGTCGACTCGGTCCTGCTGCCCGCGCTGCAGCCCGCGGGGCGCGTCGAGGTGTGACCACCGCGCGGCTCCGGCACCCTGGAGCCATGCCAGCCGCAGCTCCCGACGTACGCGTCCGCCGGATCTACGAGTCCCCGTCACCCGACGACGGAGTACGGGTCCTCGTCGACCGCCTCTGGCCGCGCGGCCTCGCCAAGACCGACGCCCGCATCGACGAGTGGCCCAAGGCCCTCACCCCCTCCACCGAACTGCGGCGTTGGTACCACGGTCCGGACGGCGAGTACGGGGAGTTCTGCCGACGGTACGAGGACGAGCTCGCCGAACCCGCCGCGGCCGAGGCCCTCGACCGTCTGCGCGCCCTCGCCGCCCAGGGCACCGTCACCCTCCTCACCGCCGCGAAGGACCCGTCCGTCAGCCACACCTCCGTACTCGTACGCGCGCTGTCCGAATCCCAGGCGTAGCCAGGAGCACGCGGCGCCGGTCACCATGGCCGGACCGCACCGAGTTCCGCACCTTCCCCTTCCGGAGGCGCCGCGTGGACCCGACGACGTACGCACGTCACGAACTGCTCGACGCGTTGCAGCGCGACCCGTACCCCCTCTACGCCCGTGCGCGACAGACCGACGGTCTGACCTTCGTCCCCGAACTCGACGCCTGGCTGGTCGCCCGGGACGCCGACGTCCGCGAAGTGCTGCTGCGGCCGGAGGACTTCTCCTCCGCCCAGGCCCTGCGCCCCGACGTCATGCCCACAGCCGCCGTCTTCGGCGTCCTCGCCCGCGGCTTCGGCAAACGGCCCACCGTCGTCTCCACCGACGGCGCCGCACACCGCCGCCACCGCGCCCCGATCAACAGCGGCCTCTCCGCGGCGCGCGTCGCGGCCCTCACGCCGTACGCCGCCGAGGTCGCCACCGCCCTCGTCGACGGCTTCGCAGCCGACGGCCACACGGAGCTGATGTCCTCCTACGCCCGCAAGCTGCCCGGCGCCGTCATCGGTCGCCTCATCGGCTTCGAGCCGGCGGACGTGCCCGCCGCGGTGCACGGAGGACACCGCGCCGAGCAGCTCCTCTTCCGGCCCATGGCCGAGGACGAACAGATCGCCGCGGCCGAGGACGTGGTAGCCCTCGAGCACCTCCTCGACCGCTACGCCCGCGAGCGGCGCGCCCACCCCCGCGACGACCTGTGCTCGGCCATGGTCGCCGCCCTGGCCCCGGACACCGGACTCGGGCCCGGCACCCGCGAGCTCACCGAGGACCAGCGCAGCGAACTCGTCTCCAACCTGCAGAACTTCCTCATCGCCGGGCACCTCACCACCACGGCCCTGATCGGCACCGCGCTCTTCCATCTGCTGCGCCGGCGCGACCAGTGGGAGCTGCTCCGTGCCCGGCCCGAACTCATACCCGGGGCGGTGGAGGAAGCCGCCCGCTTCGACACCGCCGTCCAGGGATTCCGTCGCACCACGACCCGGCCCGTCGTCCTGGCCGGCACCGAACTGCCCGCCGGGGCCACCGTCTTCGTCGCGTACGGCTCCGCCAACCGCGACGAGGCGCGCCACGAGGACGCCGACGTCTTCGACATCACGCGGCCACCGACCCCCACCCGCCACGTCAGCTTCGGCCACGGCGCCCACGGCTGCCCCGGCTCCCAGCTCGCCCGCACCCAACTCCGCCTCACTCTGGAGCTGTTCGTCCGCCGCTTCCCCGGACTCCGGCTGGCTCAGGACCGGGAGGTGGTGATGCGGCCGACCCTGATCCACCGCTCGCCCCTGGAGCTCCACCTCACCTGGTGACCACCGGGCGCCGCGCTACTCGGGGAGCAGGCGCGGCGCCTCGGCGGACGCGTCCGTCACGGAGTCCGCGTGCGCCGCCAACTCCCGGGCCCAGCCCACGAGTCCACCGATGTCGATGCCGTACGGATCGGGCTGCCCGGAGATCCGTGCGGCGCCGCGCAGCAACAGCCGCGCCCCGCCCGCCGCGTTGCCCCGCGCGGCGTGGGTCAGCCCCACCGCCAACTGGGCGAGCCCCTGCCACAGGTCCCGCTCCTCGGCGGGACCGCTCTTCCAGGCGTCCTCGAAGACCTCGTGCGCATGGAACGGCATCCCCGCGTCGAGCAGCCGCTGCGCCTCACGGAGCGTCTGCGCGGGCGTCCGCACCACCCCTTCGGGCTGCCGGGGCACCCCCTCGACCCCGTACGGCAACGGCCGTCCGAGCCCGTCCCGCGGCCGCGCACTGCGCGCCCGCCCCTCCTCGTCCCGGTCCCTCGGCGTCGTGTCCACCCGCCCATTCTCCCCTTCAGCGGCCTTCGACGGCCTGGCGACGGCCCGGCGGCGGCCCGGCCTGCGGGTATGCCACTCACCGTCCGGGCGGGGGTGCGTCCATCCGACCCGCGGAGTGAGGTAATGTTCTCCTGCACGCAGCCGCCGGGGACAAACCCCCGGGGGACGGGCATCGGGACGTGGCGCAGCTTGGTAGCGCACTTGACTGGGGGTCAAGGGGTCGCAGGTTCAAATCCTGTCGTCCCGACTCGAAAGAGTCGCAGGTCAGGGGCCGTTTCAGAGCAATCTGAAACGGCCCCTGACCCGTTCTTGGGGACCAGTTGGGGACCAACTCGCCTTGACCGGGTCAGCGGGCGACCACGATCGGGCTCGGCAGGGACCGCGGTGCGCGCAGCACGCTGAGGTGCGCCGAGAGCGCGGCGCCGGCGGCGGTGATCTTGTGCACGTCGGGGTGCAGGTACCGCTGGGTGGTGGTCAGAGAGCCATGGCCGGCGATCTTGCGCAGAACGTGCACCTGGACGCCCGCATCGGCGAACCAGGTGAGTCCGGTGTGCCGGAGGTCGTGGCGCCGAAGGTGCTCGTGGCCGAGCTTCATGACGACGTCGTCCCAGTGGGTCGCGTCGCGCAGGACCGCGGTGGATCTACCACCGGCCGGTGGATCCGTGGCTGGCCTCGTTCGTCGGGGACGCCGTCTTCGTGCCCGGCACCGCCGACAAGGACGTGGCCACGACCGCGCTGGGGCGCATCCCGCTGGCCGCCGCTCCGGCGGGTCGGCGCGAGGGTCTGGTCTTCCTGAGGCCCGAGCAGCTCCGGCTCGCGGAGCCGGACGGCGCCGACGCCGAAGGCGTCGTGACCGATGTCCGCTTCTTCGGCCACGACGCCCTGGTCACGGTCGCCGTCGCCGGCCTGGACGAGCCGGTCGACATCCGTACCGCGGCTCCGCTGCGGGTGGAGCCGGGCCGGAGGGTCGGCGTCCGCCTCACCGGCGAGGCCACCTTGCACCCCGGCACGGCCTGAACGAGTCCGGCGAGGCGCCCCTACCGGCTGGGCGGGATGTTCTGGTTGAGGGCGAAGACGTTCCCGGGGTCGTAGCGGTCCTTCAGGGCGACGAGGCGGGCGTACTTCTCCGGGCCGTACGAGGCGCGCAGCCGGGCGCCCTCGTCCGTGGAGATGAAGTTGGGTACCGAAGTGCCGGTCGTCCACGGCCGCATGGCCGCGTGGAAGCCGCGCGCCCAGTCGATGTGCCGCTCCCGCCCTTCGTCGCCCCACCAGATGGACAGGCAGAAGTACACCCATTTCGTCGGCGGGGTGGCGAGGGCCATGGAGTCGCCGTCCAGGCGGTCCATCGCTCCACCCAGCGGGCAGAAGATGGTCTGGGTCATCGGCGAGCTGACCGCCTCGGCCTGCTCGATCGCCGTGTCGAGCGCCTCGTCCGGCAGCTCGGGCAGGTAGTCGATCTTGAAGTACTCGCTGACGCCCGTCGGGGTCCCGCCGTCCAGCATCTGCTGCACGGCGGTGTACGGCATGGGCTGGACCTTCCGGACCCAGGGCTCGCCCCACTCGACCAGGGGCTTCAGGACCTCCTCGCCCCGCGTGATGTCGCCGACGTACGCGACGATCACGCCGACGGCGGGCTCGCCCCGGGCCTCCTCCGGCACGAAGTCCGCCGGCGGCGCGGTGATCAGGGCGAGGGCCCCGGTGACCTCGTCGGGTGCCCGCTCCATGAAGTCCCGGTAGAGGCGCGCGAGCGGTCCGGCGACCGAGCGCCGGTGCAGCAGCATCCCGGCGTACAGAAGCGGTCCGACGGGATGCAGTCGGAAACCGAACTCGGTCACGATGCCGAAGTTGCCGCCGCCGCCCCGCAGGCCCCAGAATAGGTCGGCGTTCTCGTCCTCGTCGGCGCGGAGGATCCGTCCGTCGGCGGTGACCACCTGGGTGGACGTCAGATTCCAGGCGGACGGCCCGTACATCCGCTCCAGCCAGCCGGAGCCGCTGCCGAGCGTCAGGCCGGCGACCCCGGTGTCCGACACCCGTCCGCCGGTCACGGCCAGACCGAACTCCTGGGTCGCGGCGTCCAGTTCGCCCCAGGTCAGGCCGGCCCCGAAGCGGCCGGTACGTGCCTCCGCGTCGATCTCGACGTGCTTCATCGGGCTGGTGTCGACGACCAGGCCGCCCTCGCAGGAGGCGAACCCGGCGGTCGCGTGCCCGCCTCCGCGCACTGCGACCCCGAGTCCCTGCTCTCGGGCGTGGGCGATGGCGGCGCGCACGTCCTCGGGGCTCGTGCAGCGGGCGACCAGGGCGGGATGCTGGTCGTGGTCCCGGTTGAAACACCGGCGGACGTCGTCGTAGTCCGGGTTGGCGGGCCCGATGAGCTCGCCCTTGAAGTCCGGGATACGGGCGAAGGGTTGTGTGCTGGTCATGGCGGTGGTCCCTGTGAGCCGTCGAGGGCGACGGCGGCGACCGAGACTGTTTGACCAGTGGCGCGGGCACAGCCCGGCCCGGCCGGCGCGCACCAGCCGCCTGCCGTTTACCGTCAGTATCCGCCCGCACCCATGAGTAGGCCATTTGGGCAAGTCGGCCCATGCCGCCCTGCGCGGGATGGGGCTGGGTGGCACGGATGCTCGGTGGGAATCCCGGTATCCATCGCACCGATGGCTTGGTCATGACTGACAGTGACGCCCGCGGGCCCGCGTCCCGTCAGACGGCCGGCTGGAGTCGGACGCAGCAGTGTCCGGGGCCGGGCGCCAGGCACGCCTCGATCCCGGTCTCGTCGATGCCTTCGAGGACGCCGCGCAGCAGGTGGAGGTTCATGCCGCACACCGTTTGGGTGTGCGCCTTGGCCAGGGCGTGGAAGGGGCAGTTGCCCAGGACGATGGCGTCGTCCTCGTGGCGCGGCTCGAAGCCGTACCTCTCGAGCAGCTCGAAGACGTCGGTCCGGTTCTGCTCGCCCAGCTGTGTGCCGAGCTCCTCGGCCTTGCGGTGCAGCGCCGTCCGTACCGGCTCGCCGGTCGCGTCGGATTCCTCCACGGCCTGGGCGAGTAGCCGTCCGGCGAGCTCGTAGCGGCGGTCGGGGAAGCTGACGGCGACCTGCTTCGTCGAGCGTCGGTAGAGCTTCGCCGGCCTTCCCGCACCCGGACCGGTGCGTCCGCTGCGGCGTTCGTAGACGACGTCGAGCAGGGATTCGTCGGCCAGCCGGTCCAGGTGGAACGCCGCGGTCTTGCGGGCCAGTCCCATGGCGGCGGCGGCCTCGTCCCGGCTCACGGGGCTCGACTGGCGCACCACGTGGTCGTACAGCCTCCTGCGGGTCGGCTCGTCGAGAGCGGCGATGGCGGAGACGTCCGGGTCGCGTACTTCCTTCGGGGTGTCCACGAACCCCATTGTAAAACCCGCAGCCATTGACTATAGAGCGGGAGAGGGCTTCTATAGGAAATGAACCTTGCCGATAGAAGGAGGGGCCATGTCCTCCGTCACCACAAGCACCAGCTCCGCCGCCCGGCGGCGCGAGGCGCTCACTGATCCCGGCTACCAGGCGTTCGTGATCCTCCGTACCGGATTCACGGTGGCGCCGATCCTGTTCGGGCTGGACAAGTTCGCCAACCTGTTGACGGACTGGCCCACCTACCTCGCGCCGTGGATCGACGACATCGTTCCCGGCAGCGCCCAAGCGGCCATGTATGCGGTCGGCGTGATCGAGATCGTCGCCGGCATCGTCGTGGCGCTGGCTCCCCGCTTCGGGGGCTGGCTCGTGGCCGGCTGGCTGGCGGGCATCATCGTCAACCTGCTGACCATCCCGGGTCACTACGACGTCGCACTGCGCGACTTCGGACTGCTCCTCGGTGCCGTCGCGCTCGCACGCCTCGCCCAGCGCTATCACGCCAAGCGCCCATGATGTGAACAGGCGGGGATTGCGAGCGAACCGCTTCCGGCGGGTGACGCCTGGTGGCGCCACCCGCCGTGTCGTCGCTGTCCTGGAGCAGATCGTCGCCGGCCGGGAAGGGCCTCGCCGACGGCGTTTGGTGCGGTGCTAGACGATCGATCCAGCGACTACCCCGCGCCGTTGTTCCTAGTGAAGCGGGCAGGCCCGCTGCCGAGCTGCGTCGATCGTCGACATCCGCTTCGCAACGCAGCGTCTACTCCAGAGCAGCCGCTGCGCAAAGAGCATCGGATCGAGGTGGCCGGGCTCCTGAAGAAGCCCTCTGGAGCGCTAGCGCCCCTGCCCCTTGTGTGACATGGTGTTCGACCTTCCGGCCGACCTCACGCAGGTGTTCCTGGAGCGATTCGCGAAGGTGATCTCGCGTGACGACCGGGCGAAGACCGCCGACGTCGAACAGCGTGAAGCGGTGATCAGGCCCGCCCGTGTTCAGCCGCAGGGTACAACCGGGGTGCTGTCCAAACTTCCGCCAGGCGGCCAACTTGTCGCGGACAGCGTCCACCGTGGTGACTGCCGCAGGCCAGCCGCCACCCCCAGCCCCTCGCGCGTGACCAGGCCCGCGACCTCCTGCCCGCCGGGCGTGTCATGGCGTGCCCGTACTGCTGGACCGAGATCAACCTCAGCCTTCTCGACTGATTGCGGGCTCGTCTGCGGGCGGTGTGGACGAGCCCCCGCCATACCGTGAGGTGCCGGCGCCGGTTGGGCCCGCCTTGATCTTGTTGGTGGCAGCGTGATGCTCTCCGCCTGCCCCGGGTCCTCGACGGCATCTGGTTGCGGCGCTGGAAAGGTGGCCGCCCACGTAAGGGGCCGGACTCACGCGGCGGCAAGTAGGCACCGTGCTTGGGGGCCAGTTGGGGACCACACGGTGTGCGCGATGGCGCACGGCGGGAGCCATTGCACACAACTTGCACCCCCGTTAGGTCTGTTGTGTCCGGAAAATACCCCCGACCCTCACTCCTGGGGGTCAAGGGGTCGCAGGTTCAAATCCTGTCGTCCCGACTCGAAAGAGTCGTAGATCAAGGGGCCGTTTCAGAGCAATCTGAAACGCCCCCTTGATCGTTTTCGGGGCGTCAGCCGGACGTGGGCGGGAACTCCTGTTCCGCCCAGATGGTCTTCCCGCGGCGGCTGTAGCGGCTGCCCCAGCGGGTGGTGAGTTGGGCCACCAGGTAGAGGCCGCGGCCGCCCTCGTCGGTCAGGCGTGCGCGGCGCATCCGAGGGTGGGTGGCGCTGGGGTCCGAGACCTCGCAGATCAGTCGGCCCGCGCGGATCAGTCGCACGTCGATCGGCCCTCCGGCGTACCGGATGGCGTTGGTGACCAGTTCGCTCAGTACCAACTCGGTGGTGAAGACGAGCTCCTCGAGCCCCCACGCGCGCAGCTGCGTCGTGGCGGCCTCCCGCACGGTTCCGACGGCCGCCGGCTCGGCCTCGATCCGCCATGAGACCGCATCCTCGGCCGGTACGGCTCGGGTGCGGGCGAGCAGCAGGGTGACGTCGTCCCCGAGGCCGTCGGCGGGGCGGCGGGCAACGATCTCGCGGCCGAGCTCGCGCAAGGGACCCGCGAGGGCCCCGGGCCGGGACAGATGACCGGCGAGGTCGCTCATGCCCACGTCCAGGTCGCCGTCCCGTCCCTCGATCAGTCCGTCGCTGTACAGGGCGAGGACGCTTCCGGGGGCCAGGTCGACCTCCGTCGCCTCGAAGGGCAGACCGCCGACCCCCAGCGGGGGGCCCGGGTCGACCGGAAGGTACGACACCTTGCCTTCCGGGTCCGCCACGGCGGGCGGTGGATGGCCGGCGGACGCGACCGTGCACCGCAGTGAGACCGGGTCGTAGACCGCGTACACGCAGGTCGCGCCGGTGGGGGACGACGGGTTGCCGATGTGCCAGCCGTCGTCGTCGGCGTCGCTCGCCTCACCTCCGTGACTGCCCTCGTCGTCCTCGCTCTCCGTCTCCCCGGGCTCGGCGAGCAGCTGGGTGACCAGGTCGTCGAGGTGGGCGAGCAGCTCGTCGGGTTCGAGGTCGAGATCCGCGAGGGTACGCACGGCCGTGCGCAGCCTGCCCATGGTGGCTGTGGCCGCGAGGCCGTGGCCGACGACATCCCCCACGACCAGGGCGACACGCGCGGAGGACAGCGGAATCACGTCGAACCAGTCTCCGCCGACACCCGTCGTGGTGTCGGCGGGGAGGTAGGCGCCCGACGTGATCGCCGCGGCCGTCTCCGTCCGCGTGGGCGGCAGCATGCTGCGCTGGAGACCGACGGCCGCGCGGCGCTCGCGGGTGAAGCGCCGGGCGTTGTCGAGAGCGAGGGCCGCACGGTCGGCGATCTCGCGCAGCAGGTCCCGGTCGGCCGATTCGTACGCGCCGCGGTCTGCGTGCCGGCCCAGGGACACGCGGCCGAGTACCATTCCCCGGGCGCGCAGGGGGGCCGTCATGGTCATCGGGTAGCCACCGGTGTCCGCGGCGGTGTCGGCGTCGACGGCGCCGAGGCCGACGTCCGCCGCGGAGGGGCCGCCCTCGGCCGCGGGCCGGCCCGCGACGGCGGTACGGCGGAGCAGCAGCCGCCCCTCCTGGTCAGGGGCCGGCTCCTCGCCCAGGGACACCGCGTCCGCGATCTCCACGACGGCGAGATCGCCGAGGCCGGGTACCAACGCGGTGGCCAGTTCCCTGCCCGTGTCCTTGACCGACAGCGAACCGCCGACGCGGGCCGTGGCCCGGTGCAGCAGCGCCAGGCGCTCGCTCGAACGGTGCAGCTCGGTCACGTCGGTGAAGAGGGCCGTGACCCCCAGGACCTGCCCGTCGGGTGCCTGCAAGCGGAACGCCGAGATCGTGATGACCACCCCGCCGGCGGGATCCTCGATGGTCCGCAGGAGCTCCTCCGCCCGGATCAGCGGCCGGCCCGTGCGCAGGACCTGGCGCAGCTTCTCCTCGACCGCCTCCGCGTCGTTGGACCAGAGGAAGTCGCGCAGCCGTCGGCCTCGCAGATCGGCCGGCACGCCGGTGTACGGCAGGAGGTGGGTGTTGGTCCTCAGGAGCCGTAGCTCCGCGTCGAAGACGGCGAGACCCACACGGTCCTGGAGGAACAGCTCCCTGATGAACGCCCGGTCCTGATGCCAGCGGGCGGCCAGTGTCGCCGGGGCGGCCAGGACGAGGCATTCCGCTCCCGAACCCGTCGTACCGTCCTCTTCACCCGCCGTACCGTCCCGTTCGCCGTCGTCGGTGAGAGGGAACGCCTGGAGGACGACCGGCAGGTCCTCGCCTCCGGCCGTGCGCAGCACCGCCTCGGCGCCTCTGGCCCCCCGCGCGTACGCCTCCACGAGTGCGGGCCAGGTCGCGGGGTTCGCGAGGAGGGCGCGCGCCGGACGGCCGACGACGTCGGAGGCGGGCCGGCCGAGCAGTGCCCGGGCCTCCCGTGTCCAGCCGCTGATCCGCCCCCGGCGGTCGAGCAGGGCACCCGCGGTGCCCTCGGGGACGGGCAGGAGGCTGTCACCCGGGAAGGGCGTGTCGTTCACGGCGCCTCCTCCTCTCGGCCGTTCTCGGAACGGGACGGAGGCCGGGCCCGAGCGATCAGAAGGGCGACGTCGTCGTGGTCGTCGGGGCCTCGCAGCGCGCCCAGGAGCAGGTCACAGGTCTCCTCCAAGGGGAGGGCGGACTGGCCGAGCAGGTCGGTGAGGGCCGCGAGCCGGACATCGATGTCCTGGTCACGGGTCTCCACCAGGCCGTCGGTGTACAGCACCAGTTCGTCGCCCGCCGCGAACGGGATCTCCACGGTCTCGAAGGGGACGCCGCCGACGCCCAGGGGCGCACCCGTGGGAAGGTCGAGCAGGCGGGGTGGCCGACCCGTGGGGACGTGCACGGGGGGAGGATGGCCGGCGTTGGAGATGCGGCAGCTCCCCTCGTCGGGGTCGTACACGACGTACACGCAGGTGGCCATCGCGTCGTCCAGATCGGCGACGGTGCGGTCGAGATGGGTCAGGACCACGGAAGGTGACACACCGAGCCCGGCGAGCGTGCGGGCCGCTGTGCGCACCTGCCCCATGGTCGCGGCGGCGTTGATTCCGCTGCCCATCACATCGCCCACGACCAGGGCCGTCTTGCCGTCCGGCAGCGGGATCGCGTCGAACCAGTCCCCGCCGACCTCGACCGCCGCGGAGGCGGGCTGATAGCGATAGGCCACGTCGAGCCCGTTCAACCGCGCGGGACCGTGCGGCAGCAGATGGCGTTGGAGGGCCAGGGCGGCCTGGCTCTGGTGCCGGTACCAGCGGGCGTTGTCGATGGCCACCGCCGCACGGGCCGCCAGCTCGCCGGCCAGCAGGACGTCGTCGCGGTCGAACGGCACGGAGTTCCGGGCGCGCTTGAGGTCGAGCACGCCGAGGACGACGCCACGGGCGCGAAGGGGGACGGCGAGGTAGGAGTGGAGGCCCGCCTGCCGCAGAAGTCCGGCGGCGGAGCCGGCCCGGGCGATGCGGGGCAGGTCGGTGTCCGTGACGTGCTCGACGAGAACCGGGCGGCCGGTACGGGCGCACTGGGTGACCAGCCGCTCGATGCCGTAGCGCGCCGGTCTGCCGACCGGGTCGGCGGCCTCCTCCGCCGGGGTGGGATACGCGGCCTTCACCGCAAGGGCGCGGAACACGGCCGGCCCCGAGGCCCTCGTTCCCCCGGGGTGCGGACCGGTCAGGATGTCCTCCAGGACGTCGACCGCCGCGATGTCGGCGAACTCCGGCACCACCAGATCCGCCAGTTCGTGAGCGGTCAGGTCCAGGTCGAGCGTGGTGCCCACGCGCTCGGAGGCGTCCGCGATCACCGCGAGGCGACGCCTGGCCCGTGCGGCCGCCCTGGCGGCATGGTGCTGGTCGGTGATGTCCACGACCGAGGCGGCGACCCCGACGACGCGGTGCCCCGAGGTCTCCAGGCGGTACAGCGACATCGACCAGATCTGCTCCTTCCCGTCGGAGCGGACGACACCCCGCACGTTCCTGGAGAGGACGGGAACCCCCGTCTCCAGAACTTCGCGGAGCGCCACCTCCAGTGTGTCGGCGTCCGGGGACGTCACCGCCTGGCGGAACGTGCGGCCCAGATAGCTGGCGGCGGTGCGGCCGTCGATCCGTTCCAGCGCCGGATTGACCAGGACGAACCGGAGGTCGGGGTCCAGCACGGCCAGGCCGATGGGGGAGTGGGCGACCAGCCGGGAGGACAGGGCGAGGTCCTGTTCCACCCGTCTCGCGGTGGCCGCGTCCGTGGCCAGCCCGAGCACGTAGGGACTCCCTTGGTCGTCCTGGAGCCGGGTGTTGCGGAACTCGACCGGGATCGTGCGGCCGTCCTTGTGGCGTACCGAGAAGACACCGGCCCAGGGCCCGCCGCCCGAGATGACCCGCTCGAACTGGGACAGCGCCTGGTTCCGATCGTGCTCCGCGACCAGAAGCGGGGCGACCGGCCGGCCCAGCGCCTCGGCCGCCGGGTATCCGAAGATCGCTTCCGCCTGGGGGCTCCAGAGGACGATCCGCCCCGTCGCGTCCACGACGACGGCGGCCACCCCGAGTACGTCGAGGAGTCCGCCGGGCGCCACGGCGAGCTCACCGCTCGCCGGGTCCGGGCCGGCAGGTGGAAAGGCCGCCGCGCTCATCCAGACCGCATCCCTCCTCCACCCCGCAGCCACCTCGTCACCGCTGCACGTCCACGGAGCGGAGCACGGGTCCTCTCCATCATCCCGCCGCGGGAGCGGACCGCCAGTCGTCGACCGCCAGTCGTCGACCGCCAGTCGTCGACCGCCGGTCGTCATGCGCGACGACCACCCCGCCGGAGGTCAGGCCGCGGCGGCGGCCGTCTTCTCGGTGGCGGGCAGGCTCACCGTCGTGGTGCGAGGTGCCTGCCGGCCGCGCAGTCCCACCCGGCCGATGACCGCGACGAGGGCGAAGGCCGCGGCCCCGATCCAGAAGGTGAGGGTGAAGCCGGACTCGGCGGGCAGGGCCGGAGCGCCGGCGGGGAGCTCGATGGTCTGCGAGGCCAGGATCGTGGTGACCACGGCGCTGCCGATCGCGCTGCCGGTGGAGCGGGAGATGGAGTTGATGCCGTTGGCGATGCCGCTCTGGTGGGGCGGGACGCTCGACATGATGACGGCGGGCATGGCCGCGTAGCCGAAGCTGACGGCCGCGCCGACCACCACGCCCGCGCCGATCACCGAGGCGGTGTGGACGTGGTCGAGGGCGAGCCAGCCGAAGCCCACGGCGCCGAGGCCGGCGGCCAGGATCAGCGCCGTGCGC
Source organism: Streptomyces sp. NPDC059875 (assembly GCF_042731085.1). Classification (NCBI taxonomy): domain Bacteria; kingdom Bacillati; phylum Actinomycetota; class Actinomycetes; order Kitasatosporales; family Streptomycetaceae; genus Streptomyces; species Streptomyces sp. NPDC059875. The sequence goes on along the minus strand of NZ_JBHWJZ010000001.1, from coordinate 349,934 downwards.
GGACCGCGGTGGCGGACCAGCCGGCCGCCGATCGGCGAGGCGAGCAGGGAGGCGATCGCGCCGGGCAGCAGGAACTGGACGGAGGCGCGCAGGACGGACGCGTCGAAGCCGTAGCCGGTCAGGGCCTCGGGCATCTGGACGAGGTAGGAGACGCCGAGGAAGTTCGCGAACATGCCGAATCCGACGAGGACGCCGGCCAGGTTGGCCATGAGCACCGGTCGGTGGACGAACATCCGCATGTCCACCAGCGGTTCGCGGACCTTGAGCTCGGTGAGCACCCAGACAACGGTCATGACGGCGGCGCCGGCGAAGCTCCCGAGCGTGCGGCCGGAGGTCCAGCCCCACTCCTGGCCCTGGGAGATGGGCAGCAGGAGCAGCAGGAGGGTGAGGCCGAGCGTCAGCGCGCCGAGGACGTCGGTGCGGCCGCCGGTCTTGTGGCGGGTCGCGGGGACCAGGAGGACCACCGCGAGCAGGGCGAGTGCGGCGAAGCCGGTCGCCATCCAGAAGGCGCTGCGGTAGTCGGCGTCGGAGCCGGAGGTGAGCAGGCCGGTGGCGACGAGTGCCAGGCCGCTGCCGAAGGCGAGGGTGCCGCTGACGAGAGCCATCGCGCCGGGCAGCTTCTGCGGACGCACCTCCTCGCGAAGGACGGACAGGGCGAGGGGGAAGATCGCGGTGGCGGCACCCTGGAGCACTCGGCCCAGGACCAGCAGCGGGAGCGAGGTCGCCAGGGCGGCGATGACAGAGCCGACCACCATCACACCGAGGACGGCCACGAGTGTGGGCTTCTTGCCGTGCTGGTCGCCGAAGCGGCCGAGCAGCGGGGTGAAGACGGCGGCGGAGAGCAGGGTGGCGGTGGTCACCCAGCTCACGTCGGCGGTCGAGGCGCCGAGGTCGTCACGGATGAGGCCCAGGATCGGGACCGGCAGGGTCTGCATCATCGACACGACCATGGCTGCGAGGCTCAGCGCGAGGATGACGACCGTCTCGCGGCGGGGCCCGGCGGTGGGCGGGGGAGTGGAGGGGCTCATGTCGGGGAGGACCTTCCCAGTGCTTCAGGGTGTAGATGTTTGATGTCATCAAGTAACTCGGTCGACGGTAGACGTGGATAGTTCAGGCGGTCAAGTAAACAATTGATAATGTCAAGGATCTTGAGTACGCTCGAAGGGTGAGCGCGACGACACTTGAGACCCCTAAGGCACCCACCAAGCTCCAGCTGCTGGAGCTCCTGGCCGCCATCGGCTCGGCCCAGTGGCGTGACTTCGCCGCCGCCGCGGCCCATCACGGCCTGACGTCGATGCAGGGCAAGGTCCTCGCCCAGCTCGACGGCCCGATGCCGATGCGCGCGCTCGCCACCCTGCTCGTGTGCGACGCGTCGAACGTCACCGGGATCGTGGACCGCCTGGAGGCCCGCGGGCTGGTGCGCCGTGAGCCGGACCCCGCCGACCGCCGCGTCAAGAACGTCGTGGTGACGGACGAGGGCAGGGAGGTCATCCTGCGTGTCCGTGAGGAGATGCAGGCGACCCATGGCGCGCTCGACACCCTCGGTGCACAGGACAGTGCCACCCTGTACGCCCTGCTGGAACGCCTGCGTCCGGGCATGGAGAAGCACGCCTGACGCGAAAGGCCGGTCCGAAGGCAGTGCGTGGGGTGACATCACCCGCTTGCCGGTGCCTGGGTTGCGGCTAATGTCGTATTAAGGCCATATCTGCACCCTCGTTCCCGCGCTCTGTCGGTGAAGGGAAGGGGGGCGTAGGGAAGGAGCCCCCATGTCCCGCACATTGCGCGGCGCGATAGCCCTGGTCGGGGCCGCCGCCCTCTCGCTCGGAGCCGTCGCGACCAGCGGCGCGGCCCAGCCGGGCGAGGCGAAACAGGACGAGATCAAGATCGGTCTGCTGCTGCCCGAGAGCAAGACCACGCGGTACGAGAAGTTCGACCGGCCGTACATCGAGCAGAAGATCAAGGAACTGGCGCCCGACGCCCAGATCGACTACTACAACGCCGCCGAGAGCGCCACCACCCAGCAACAGCAGGTCAACACCGCACTCGCCAAGGGCGACCAGGTGCTGATCCTGGACGCGGTGGACGCCAAGTCCATCCAGTCCTCCGTGCAGAAGGCCCGTGACGCGGGTGTGAAGGTCGTCGCGTACGACCGCCTCGCGCAGGGCCCCGTCGACGCCTACGTCTCGTACGACAACCGCAAGGTCGGCGAGTTGCAGGGTAAGGCACTGCTCGACGCGCTCGGTGACAAGGCCGACACCGGCCAGATCGTGATGCACAACGGCTCGCCGACCGACCCGAACGCGGCCGAGTTCAAGGCCGGCGCCCACTCCGTCCTCGACGGCAAGGTGAAGATCGGCAAGGAGTACGACACCCCCAACTGGGACCCGAACAACGCCAACCAGCAGATGTCCGGCGCCATCAGCGCCCTGGGCAAGGAGAACATCGTCGGCGTCTACTCGGCCAACGACGGACTGGCCGCCGGCATCGCCACCGCCCTCAAGGCGGCCGGCATCAACGTGCCGCTGACCGGCCAGGACGCCCAACTCGACGCGATCCAGCGGATCCTCCTCGGTACGCAGACGATCACTGTCGAGAAGCCGTACAAGCCGGAGGCAGACATCGCCGCCACCATGGCCGTCGATCTCGCCGAGGGCAAGGAACTCCCCGACTCCCTGACGCCCACCACCGTCACCAGCGGCAGTGGCGAGAAGGTCCCGGCCAATCTGCTGACCCCGATCGTGGTCGACAAGAACAACATCAACGACACGGTCGTCAAGGACGGTCTGTACACGGTCGACGAGATCTGCACTCCCACCTACGCCGCAGCCTGCAAGGAGGCCGGACTCCAGTAGCCGTAGCAGCCCATCGGGGGTGTGCGGAGGAGGCGGTTGAAGTTGCCGGAAGCACCTGTGCTCACGCTGCGGGGGATCTCCAAGCGGTTCGGCGCCGTCCAGGCGCTGTCGGCCTTCGATCTGGAGGTCCACCCCGGTGAGGTCGTCGCCCTCGTCGGCGACAACGGCGCCGGGAAGTCCACCGCCGTCAAGGCGATCGCCGGGGTGAACCCGCCCGACGAGGGCGTCATCGAATGGCAGGGCCGTCCCGTCACCATCAACCGGCCCCACGACGCCCAGAACCTCGGCATCGCCACCGTCTACCAGGACCTCGCGCTCTGCGACAACCTCGACGTGGTCGGCAATCTCTTCCTCGGCCGCGAACTGCGCCGCTTCGGCGTGCTCGACGAGGTCCGGATGGAGCAGCGTTCGCGGGAGCTGCTCAACACCCTGTCGATCCGCATCCCCAGTGTCCGGATCCCCGTCGCCTCCCTCTCCGGCGGACAGCGGCAGACCGTCGCGATCGCCCGGTCCCTGATCGGCGAACCGCAGGTCGTCATCCTGGACGAGCCCACCGCCGCCCTCGGTGTGGAGCAGACCGCCCAAGTCCTCGACCTGGTCGAACGACTCCGCGACCACGGTCTCGGAACCATCCTGATCAGCCACAACATGGTGGACGTGATGGCGGTCGCCGACCGCATCGCCGTCCTGCGCCTCGGCCGCAACAACGGGTTCTTCGACAAGCGCTCCACCACCACCGAGGAGATCATCTCCGCCATCACCGGCGCCTCCGACAGCGCCGTCACCCGCCGCCAGGCCCGCAAGCGGGAGGAGGAGCGATGAGACGGGACCGAGGACCCGACGGCAATTCCGCCCAGGAACCGGCACCGGAGGCCATGCCCGCCGTCGACACCCGTCTGCTCGTCCGCGAGGAGGGCCTGAAGGGGTACCTCGGGGAGTTCCGGCGCAAGCTGCGCAGCGGGGAGCTCGGGTCGCTGCCCGTCGTCATCGCCGTGATCATCATCTGGACGGTGTTCGGCAGTCTCGACAGCGCGTTCCTCTCGGCGCAGAACCTCTCCGACCTCAGTCAGCAGATCGTCGGCACCGGCATGATCGCCGTCGGTGTCGTCTTCGTCCTGCTGCTCGGCGAGATCGACCTTTCCGTCGGCTCCGTCAGCGGCCTGTGCGCGGCCATCTTCGCCGTGCTCAACGTCCTGAACGGCATGAACGAGTGGCTGGCGCTCCTCGTCGCCATCGCGGGCGGCGCGGCCGTCGGGCTCATCCAGGGCTTCTTCTTCGCCAAGGTCGGTGTGCCGGCGTTCGTCGTCACCCTCGCGGGCAACCTCGCCTGGAACGGCCTCATGCTCCAGGTGCTCGGCACCAGCGGCACGGTCAACATCCCCAGCGAGAGCATCGTCTCCGAGCTCTACTCGACCATCTTCCACAGCAGCGCCGCCGCCTATGTGACAGCGGCCGTCGGGGTCGGGCTCTTCCTCGCCGCCTCGCTCCTGGACGCCAGGCGCCGCCAGGCGGCCCGCGTGCCGTTCCGGCCGGTCGCCGAGATCGTGCTGCGTACGGTCGTCATCGCCGCGATCGCGTTCGTCGCGGCCTACATCCTCAACCAGTACCAGGGCCTGCCGCTCGCGCTGCTGATCTTCCTCATCCTGCTGGTGGTCCTGGACTTCGTCCTGCGTCGCACGTCGTACGGGCGGCGGATCTTCGCGGTCGGCGGCAACATCGAGGGCGCGCGTCGAGCCGGCATCAGCGTGCCCTTCGTCCGGATGACCGTCTTCTCGATCTCGGGCACCATGGCGGCGGTCGGCGGCCTCTTCCTGGCCGGACAGATCCAGTCCGCGAGCCAGACGTCCGGCGGCGGCAACCTCCTGATGAACGTCATCGCGGCGGCCGTCATCGGCGGCACGAGTCTGTTCGGCGGACGCGGCTCGGTCTGGTCCGCGCTGCTGGGCGCCCTGGTGATCGGGTCCATCCAGTCCGGGATGAACATCATGGGCGTCAGCAACGCCGTCCAGTTCATGATCACCGGATCGGTCCTGCTCGCCGCCGTGGTCGTCGACTCCCTGTCCCGCAGGAGCCAGAAGGCCGCGGGCCGCGCCTGAGCCCCGTCCCCGGGGTCAGGGCCTCAACTCGCGACCCGTCCCTGGTGGACGCGCAGGTGAAGGGTCGCCAGGTCGAGGAGCGGAGTGGGCACCGAGAAGACACGGGCCCGGGCCACGAGGTCCCCGAAGAGGTGCTCGACCTCGGTCGGCCGTCCGGCCACCAGATCGCGGTAGAGGGAGGGGACCATCGACGAACCGGTGGCGGTCACGAGGTCCAGCGTCGCGGTCCGCTCCGACTGCGGTACGGGATGGCCCGCCGCGGCCGACACCGTGGCCGCCTCCGCCAGGATCGCCGGGCCCAGTTCCGCACCGCCCGGGACGGCGGCGACCTCCCCGACCGTTCCACGCATCAGGCTGGTCACCGCGCCGAAGGTGGTGATGAACACCCACTTGTGCCACATGGCGGCCATCACGTCCTGCGGCACCAGGACGTCGATGCCGGCCTCCTCCAGAACGGCCCGGATCTTCTCCACGCGGGGTGAGGAGGAACCGTCCTGCTCACCGATCGTCAGATGGGCTATCGGCGCGAGGCGGACGATGTCCCCCTCGTCGCTCAGGGTGGTGACCACCTTGGCGACTCCGCCGAGGACCGGCGCGGCGCCGAATCGGGCGTTCAGGGCGTCGATGTGGGCCAGACCGTTGAGCAGCGGCACGATCGCCGTGTCCGGCCCGACGGCCGGGGCGATGTCCTCGATCGCCTGCTCCAGGGCGGTGGACTTCACCGAGAGGAGGACGAGGTCGTACGGGGCGGTCAGCTCGTCGGCCGTGAGCAGCCGGGGCTCCAGGGACCATTCCTCGCCGCGGCCGGTGATGCGCAGCCCGCGCTCGGCCAGTGCGGCGGCGCGCTGCGGACGGACCAGGAAGGTGACGTCCTGTCCTGAACGGGCCAGCAGGGACCCGAAGTAGCCTCCGGTGGCTCCGGCGCCGACGACCAGGATCTTCATGAGTGCGGACCTCTCGTGGGGCGTTGCGTCGTGGACGGTATGAGCAGGGGCTGGAGCAGGCGGTGCGGGCGGGCGAGGGCCGTCGTCACCGGGTCGTCGTCCTCGGCCGCGGGGGCGAGCCCGGGGCCGGGGGTCACGAGGATGTCGCCGACCGGGACCGGGGCCCCGCACCCCGTACAGCGGCCGTCCCCGTCGATCGGGGCGTCGTCGTCGGCATGACGGAAGACGCGGCGCGGGCCGCCGTCCGCCACGTAGAACTCGTCGCCCCAGGAGGTGAGCGCGCGGACGGCGGGCCAGAGCGCCACGCCCTTGGGGGTCAGGCCGTAGACCTCACGGCGCCCGGTGTCCGGCAGGCGCCGCAGGACACCGGCCTCGGTGAGGGTGGCCAGCCGGTCGGCGAGGACGGCCCGAGGGAGGCGCAGATGGGCGGCGAACTCGCCGAAGCGGCGGACCCCGTAGAAGGCGTCGCGCACGATCAGCAGCGTCCAGCGCTCGCCGATGATCTCCATCGAGCGGGCGAGGGCACAGGTCTGACCGCTGTAGTCGCGCGGAAGGGGCACGGCGCAGACAGTAGCGTAAAGAGTTCGGTGGTTGAACTGATTTCGCCGGGGTTAGGCTCGGCGCACGATGATGAAGACTCCGGGAACCGGGGACGCGCACCCGGCGGAACCCAAGGCCGACAAGGCGAGCGTGCGACGGCACAACCTCAGCCTCGTCCTGCGGACCGTGCACGAGGCGGGCGAGACGACCCGTGCGGCGGTCGCCGCGCGCGTCGGGCTGACCCGCGCCGCCGTCTCCTCGCTGGTCGAGCACCTGCTCGAGCAGGGGTTCCTGGTGGAGTCGGGCAAGACGTTCAGCGGGCAGGCGGGACGGCCGGGGACGGTTCTGAAGGCGGCCGACACCGGCCCCGCCGGGCTCGGCGTCGAGATCAACGTCGACTACGTGTCCGTGTGCGTCGTCGACCTGGCGGGAACCGACCGGCTCCGGAGCACCGAACGCCTCGACGGTCGCACGGCCGGTGCCGCCGAAGTCCTGGGGCGCGCGGCCCGGATCGCGGCGCGCGTCCTCGAGCGCGCGGAGGAACGGGAACTCCACCCGACGGGCGTACGGCTCGCCCTGCCCGGCCTCGTCTCCGCGGGGACCGTCCACCAGGCGCCGAACCTCGGCTGGAACCGGGTCGAGGCCGACCGGATCTTCGCCGCGGCGCTCACCGCCCTGCGCCCGGGGCGGCCGGAGTTGCCGGTCGCCTCGGACAACGAGGCGAACGTCGCGGCACTGGCCGAGCTGTGGTTCGGCGCGCTCGGCGACGTACGGAGCTTCCTCCACCTCACCGGCGAGATCGGCGTCGGCGGCGCGATCGTCGTCAACGGCGAGCTGCTGCGCGGCGCGCACGGGTTCGCCGGCGAGATCGGCCACATGGCCGTCGACGCGGACGGGCCGCTGTGCCGCTGCGGCTCGCGCGGCTGCCTGGAGCAGTACGCCGGCCAGTCGGCGCTCCTGCGGGCGGCGGGGCTCGAGGAGGAGGGGGTGGCCGGTGCGGCCGACCCCGGGGAGGCCTCGGGCGTCGAGGAGTTGGCGCGGCGCGCGGAGGCGGGGGAACCGCGGGCGGTGGCCGCCGTCGAAGAGGGCGGCCGGATGCTCGGGCTCGCGCTCTCCGGCGCGGTGAACCTGCTCGATCCCGAGGTCGTCGTCCTCGGCGGGATCTACCCGCGCCTGATGCCCCGCCTGGGGCCCGCCGTCGACGCCGAACTCGCCCGCCGCGTCGTCTCCGGCCTCTGGACCCCCTCCGCGGGCCGCCTGCGCCCGGCCTCCACCTCGGCGGACGCGGCCCGCGGAGCTGCGGCCGTCGCCATCCGCGAAGTCCTGGCGGACCCCCTGTCGTACGGACGTTGACCGCTGGCACGATCCGGTCGCCGTCGGGACGGTGCGCCTGCCGTTGATCGGGCGGCCACCAAGGCCCGGCCCGCGACCGCGGCACCCGGCGCCGTCGATCGGGCGGCCACCAAGGCCCGGCCCGCGACCGCGGCACCCGGCGCCGTCGATCGGGCGACCACCAAGGCCCGGGCCCGCAGCCGCGGCACCCTCCCCGCCCGACTCTCATCCCACTCTCACGTGGGCCTTATCCGGCCATCACCGCACGCGCCTAACTTCGCGCCCATGTTCTTCACCTACCTCCGGCGCGAACTGCGCCGTCGCAGAAAGGCGGCGCTCGTCGTCGCCTCCGGGCTCGCGCTCGGGATCGCGTTGGTCATCGTCGTCAACTCCGTTGCCTCCGGGATGAAGCAGGCGCAGACCCAGGTCCTCGAGTCCCTCTACGGACTCGGCACCGACCTGACCGTCACCAAGGCCCGCGAGGAACCGAAGGCGGGCGAGCAGGCGCAGCGGCCGCGGTTCGAGTTCGACGCCAAGGAGGACGGTGAGGAGCAGAGCAGCGACCGGCTGATGGTCCAGGGGTTCCAGACCCTGCCCGCCTCCACCGTCTCCACCGTCGCGAAGCAGACCGGCGTCGCCCAGGCCGTCGGCGGTCTCAGCCTCACCAACCTCAAGATCGACGGCGAGTTCGAGCGCGGCGAGTTCAAGCAGACGCAGCCCGCCCAGCCCGGCAACCCGGGCGGCGGTGGCAACGGCGGCAGCGGCGGCGCAGGCCGCGTCGAAGGCGGTGGCGCCGCCTTCGACGTCAACTCCTTCACCCTCTACGGCACCGACGTAGCCGCCCCCGACCTCGGCCCCCTCACCACCTCGACCCTCTCCAAGGGCCGTACCTTCAAGACCTCCGAGACCGACGCCGAGGTCGTGGTCGTCGACAGTGCCTACGCCAAGCAGGAAGGCCTCGACGTCGGCAAGACGCTGACGGTCAAGGGCGTGAAGTTCGAGATCATCGGCATCGCCACCGCCGACAGTGGACAGGCCGCCGCCCAGGTCTATCTGCCGCTGAAGCAGGCGCAGACCCTGTCGGACTCCAAGGACAAGATCACCACCGTCTATGTGAAGGCGACCGACTCGACGAAGATCGAGGCGGTCAAGTCCGCCATCCAGAAGAACGTCTCCGGCACCACGGTCACCACCTCCGCCGATCTCGCCGAGACCGTCTCCGGCTCCCTCGACACCGCCGCCAACCTCGCCACCAACGTGGGCAAGTGGCTCTCGTACGCCGTCCTCGTCGCCGCCGTCCTGGTCGCAGGTCTGCTCACCTCCTCCGCGGTCAGCCGCCGGGTCCGCGAGTTCGGCACGCTCAAGGCGCTCGGCTGGAAGAGCGGCCGGGTCACCCGGCAGGTGATGGGCGAGGCGCTCGTCAACGGCCTGCTCGGCGGCGCGCTCGGTATCGCCGTGGGCCTCGGCGGCGCCTACCTCGTGACCGCCATCAGCCCCACCCTCACCGCCGAACTCGGCGCCGGCGCGCTGAACAGCGGCGGCCCCGGCGGCGGAGCCCGGATGCTCGGCGGCCCCGGCATGACCGCGGTCCGCGACGGCGGCGCCGGCAACACCCTCGACATCGCCCTGACCGCCCCCGTGAGCGTCACCACGGTCGGTCTCGCCGTGGTCCTCGCCCTCGGCGGCGGCCTCGTCGCCGGCGGCTTCGGCGCCTGGCGCGCCTCCCGGCTGCGCCCGGCGGACGCGCTGCGCCGCGTCGAGTAGCCGGTACCCCGAACCCCTTCACGTATCGCAGGAGTTGCACCATGTACGAACTCACAGGCGTCACCAAGCAGTACCGCAGGGGCCAGGAGAGAGTCGATGCCCTCGCCGGGGTCGACCTCACCATCAGGGAGGGCGACCGTCTGGTCATCCAGGGCCCCACCGGCGGCGGCAAGTCCACGCTGCTGCAGATGCTGGGCGGTCTCGACCGGCCCACGTCCGGCAGCGTGATGCTCGACGGCGTCGATCTGGCCAAGCTGCCGGAGAGCCGGCTGACGGCCGTACGCAGCCAGAACATCGGCTTCGTCTTCCAGTCCTTCAACCTCATCCCCACGCTCACCGCTCAGGAGAACGTGGAGACCGCGCTCGTCCCCATGGGCCTCAAGGCGGGCGAGCGGCGCGGTCTGGCGGCGGAAGCGCTGGAGTCCGTCGGTCTCGGCGAGCGCAGCGCGCACCTTCCGTCCGAACTCTCCGGCGGCCAGCAGCAGCGCGTCGCGATCGCCCGGGCCCTGGTGAAGCGGCCCAAGGTGCTCCTCGCCGACGAGCCGACCGGCAACCTCGACGAGTCGATGCGCGACGAGATCGTGGAACTGCTCGAAGGTCTCTGGAAGGAGCACGGACTGACCTTCGTCATGGTCACCCACGACAGCGCCATCGCCCGCCGCGCCCCGCGCCTGGCGACCATCCGCAAGGGCCGGATCACGATCAAGGAGAACCGCCACGCGGAGGCGGTGGAGGCGTAGGACCGGTCACCCCGGACCCCCCGGTGATGCCATGATGTGCGCCATCGCGTACGAAAGTACGACAGTCGTACAATGACCCGGGGGGGTTCGTGGGAACGATCGGGACCGCGCTGACCGAGCTGAGATCCGCGCAGAAGTCGGCGAAGGGGGTCTCGCTGTACTCGCGGTTCGTCAACCGTCCGGTGGGGCGGTACCTCGCGGCCGCCTCGTACGCCGCAGGACTGACACCCAATCAAGTCACCGTAATCAGCGCGGTGTTCAGTTTCGCGGCGGTCGCGGGGGTGGCCCTCGGGGCGCCGTCCTGGGGGCTCGGCCTGCTGATCTGGCTCGGCCTCGCCGTCGGTTTCGCCTTCGACTCCGCCGACGGACAGCTCGCCCGTCTGCGCGGCGGCGGCAGCCCTGCGGGGGAGTGGCTCGACCACGTCGTGGACTGCGCGAAGATCACCGCCGTGCACCTCGCCGTGCTGATCGCGTTCTACCGGCACCCCGAGCACTTCGGCACGACCGCGGACGGCTGGCTGCTCGTCCCCCTCGGCTTCCAACTCGCCGCCGTCGTCACCTTCTTCGGCGGCCTGCTGACCGAGAAGCTCAAGCCGCGCCCCGCCCCCGGCGCACCCGCGCCCCAGCCCTCCACCCTGCGGGCGGTGGCGCTGCTCCCCGTCGACCACGGCGTCTTCTGCCTGGTCTTCCTGCTGCTCGGCGGCGGTTCCGCGTTCCGCTGGACCTACACCGCGCTCGGCGCCGCGAGCGCGGTGTTCCTCCTGGCCTTCCTCGCCAAGTGGTTCCGCGAACTCAGCGCAGCCCCTCGCTGACCCCGCCGATCCCGGTGCCCGGCTCGGCCTCCTGTGTCAGGAGGTCGAGCGCGCGCCGGAGTTGGGTGCTGGACGTGTGCATCGTGTACGGGAAGTAGACGATCTCCACCCCCACCCCGGCGAAGTCCCGCTCCAGACGGTCCCCCTTGGGCGTACCGCGCCAGTCGTCGCCCTTGAACAGCACATCGAACCGGACCTGCTTCCACGTCTCCAGCTTGTCCGGCACGGTCTCCACGAAGGCCGCGTCGACGTACTTGACGTTGCGCACGATCTCCAGCCGCTCGACGAGCGGAATCACCGGGCGCCGTCCCTTGGCCAGCTCCGCCATCTCGTCCGAGACCACCCCGGCCACCAGGTAGTCGCACTGACTGCGCGCGTGGCGAAGGATGTTGAGATGGCCGATGTGGAAGAGGTCGTAGGCGCCCGGCGCGTAGCCGACCCGGTACGGCCTGCCTGTGGTCATGTGTGAAACCCCCCAGGTGCGTTCGCGCTCCCCAGCGCGAAGGAGTTCCGACGATAGCGTGCACGTTCCGTTGAGAGAGGGTGAACGACTAGGGTGAGGGCGGGTTCACGTACGGGGGAGAGGGACGGTCGCGTGGGGGAAGTGGCGGCAGTGAACAGCGGTGGGGGTACGCCGGTCATACGACGGCGCATGTTGATGGTGTCCACCAACTACGCGCCGGAGCACGCCGGGATCGGTCCCTACGCCACGCAGATAGCCGAGCACTGGGCGGCGTGCGGCCACGAGACCCACGTACTCGCCGGGATGCCGCACTACCCCTCCTGGTCGGTGGACCCGGCGTACGCGGGGGCCTGGCGCCGTACCGAGGAGCGCGCCGGAGTCGTCGTGTACCGCAGGCGCCACACCGTCCCACCCCGCCAAACCGCCCTGAAACGTGCCATGTTCGAGGCAACCGTCCTCGCCCACGGTCTGCTCGCACCGCCCTCCATGGCCCGGCCCGACGCGGTCCTCGCCCAGATGCCCAGCCTCGCCGGCGGCATCATCGGCGCCCGCCTCGCGGCCCGTTGGCGCGTTCCGTACGTTCCCGTCGTCCAGGACCTGATGGGCGCCGCGGCCGCGCAGAGCGGTATCCGCGGCGGCGACCGGGCCGCCGCGCTCGCCGCCCGGGCGGAGACGTACGCCCTGACGAGGGCCGCGCTCGTCGGCGTCATCCACGAGACCTTCGTGGACAAGGTCGCGGCCATGGGAGTCGACCCGGGACGCATCAGGCTCGTCCCCAACTGGTCGCACGTGGCGGTCCCTTCGGCGCCCCGCGCCGAGACCCGCCGGCGGCTGGGCTGGGGCGACGGCGAGACGGTCGTCCTGCACTCCGGGAACATGGGCCTCAAGCAGGGGCTCGAGGTGCTCGTGGAGGCGGCCCGGCGCGACCCGAAGATCCGTGTCGTGCTCCTCGGAGACGGCAACCAGCGTGCCCACCTCGAGGAGTTGGGCTCCGGAATTCCCAACCTGGACTTCATGGCACCGGTCGGCGACGACGAGTTCCCCGACACCCTCGCCGCGGCGGACGTCCTCGCCGTCACCCAGCGGGCATCCGTCCTCGACATGAGCGTGCCGTCCAAGCTGACCTCGTACTTCGCGGCCGGACGCCCCGTCGTCGCCTCCGTGGCCGCCGAGGGCGGCACCGCCCTCGAGGTGTTGCGCTCCGGTGCCGGCGTGCTCGTACCGCCGGAGGATCCCGACGCACTCCTGGCCGAGATCCGTAGACTCGGCGACGATCCGGCGGCCGCCGAAGCGCTCGGCGCCCAGGGGCCCCGTCATGTCGAGGCCCATCTGACCCGGGCGGCCGGACTGGCCCGGATCGACGCACTGATCGACGAGGCTCTGGGGGGTCCGAGCACGTGACACACACGCACGTCACCGCGGTCGAGGACGACGAACCGGAGCTGCTGCGCGACCAGTTCCGCCAGCTCCTGCGCTACCGCGCGATCATCGGCGCCGGCATCGGGATCGGCCTCCTCGGCGGCGTCTGGTTCGGCCTGTCCAACGCCGACACCTATGTCGCCACCAGCCAGGTAGTGCTCCGCGCCCCCGTCAACGACCCCTTCAACCCGAGCATTTCGCAGGACAAGACCCTCAACATGGGGTCCGAACGGCAGACCGCCCTCAGCAGCAGCGTCGTCGAGCAGGCCGCCAAGAAGCTCGGCTGGACCGGCACGATCGGCAAGCTGCAGAAGGACCTCCAGGTCACCAACCCGCCCCAGAGCCAGGTGCTCCAGTTCACCTACACCGCCGACTCGCCGCAGGCCGCGGCCGACCGGGCGAACGCGGTCACCAAGGCCTACCTCGACCTGCGCAAGAAGCAGTGGACCGATCTGCGGGCCACGATGCTCGAAGGCCAGCAGAGGCAGCTCGACGAGGTCGCCAAGAAGCACGACCAGAAGGCCAAGGAACTCGACCGGATGCCCGACGGGGCGGCCCGCGACGCCGAGTACGGCGTCAAGACCAACCTGCTCAACCGGATCAACGAACTCGACGCGCGGATCAGCCAGCTCAAGTCGCTCGACATGTCGCCCGGCACCGTCATCCGTACCGCCACCGCCCCCGGATTCTCCGACGGCCCCGGTCTCCCCATGAGTCTCGGACTCGGCGCCCTCGTCGGCGTGGCGCTGGGCCTGCTCGCCGCCTGGGTCCGGCTCGTCTTCGACCCCGCGCCGCGCTCCGCCGGCGACGTCGCCCGCGCCGTGCGCGCCCCCGTCCTCGGCACCCTCCCGCGCGGGGCGACCGACGTCCTGCTCGCCGACGACCACACGGACGCCCGGGTCGCCGAGGAGTACCGCTCCGTCGCCTTCCGGCTCGCCTACGACCAGCGCTTCGCCGACCGCCGACGGCTCCTCGTCGTCGCCCCGCGCGGCTCCAACGACGCCTCCGTCGCCGTCGCCTCGCACCTCGCCGCCTCCTTCGCCGAGACCGGCAAGGACGTCCTGCTCATCGAGGCCGACCTGCGCAACCCCACGCTCGCCGGACGACTGCGCGCCCACGCGGCGGCCGCACCCCGGTGGAGCAACCCGGTGGAAAGCGACGAGAACGGCTGGCCCAGCAGGCGCCAACTCTCCGTCGACGCGGGCGAGTCCGGCTCCTTCGGCCTGGTGCCGGGCGAGCGGGTGCGCAACGTGGCCCGAGCGCTGACCGCCCCCAGAGTCTCCCGGCTCATCGCCGAAGCCGACTCGCCCAACTCGACCGTCGTCGTCCTCGCGCCGCCCGTCCTCAACTACGCGGACGCGCTCGCCCTCGTCGACCGCGTCGACGGCGTCCTCATCGTCTGCGACCCGCGCGGCGTCCACCGTACGGACCTCCAGCGCATCCGCGAGCTCATAGCGGGCGCCGGCGGCACGGTCCTGGGCGCCGTCGTCCACACCGCGGGCGGTCGGCGCCGCGCCGCCAAGCAGTCGGGCGGCCGGCGGGGCGGGGGCGCGCGGGGCAGGCAGCAGGCCCCCGCGTCCGCCGGGGGCGAGGAGTTCGCCGTCGAGCCCGAGCAGGTGATCCTGGGCGACGGCTCCGACACCGTCACCCTGCGCTCGCTGCGCGCCGAGGACCTGCGCGCCGGTGACATCCGCGCGGGCGACCGTTGAGACGTGCCGTCACCGTCGCCGCCTCGGTCCTGGACCAGGCGGCGGCCAGTCTCACGAACATCGCCGTCCTCGTGATCGCGGCGCGGGCGTCCACCGCGGACGGCTTCGCGGCCTTCTCGATGGTCTACATCGCCTTCACCGTGCTGCTCGGCCTCAGCGCGGCGTACGTCGGACAGAGCGTCGTCCTGGAGAAGGGCGAGGAGCACGAGGTCGGCGCGGCCGCCCGGTCCGCCGTCACCTTCACCGCCGCCGCCTCGGCGGCCGCCGCGGCCCCGCTGCTCGCCGCCGGCGCCGTCCTCGGCGGCGCCACCGGTACCGCGCTGCTCGCCCTGGGCGCCGTCCTGCCCGTCGTCCTCGTCCAGGACGGGCTGCGGTACGCCTTCTCCGCGCTGCGGCAGCCGCACCGGGCGCTCGCCGCCGACACCCTCCGGCTCGCCTCCGCCGTACCGGCCCTCCTGCTCCAGCCGCACGGCTCCTCACCGGCCCGCCTCGTCCTCGTCTGGGGCCTGTCGGCGCTGCCCGCCGTACTCCTCGGACTCGTGCTGCTCCGGCCGTTCGTGCGGAACCGGCCGGGCGATCCTCGCCGCTTCCTGCGCAAGGACCACCTCGGCCGGCGCTTCGCGATCGAGTTCGCCGTCGGCAACGGCTCCAGCCAGCTCGCCGTCCTCGCGCTCGGACTCCTCGCGAGCCCGCTGCTCGTCGGCGCGCTGCGTGGCGCGACCACCCTCTTCGGCCCGCTCAACACGCTCTTCACCTCGGTCAACGCCTTCGGCCCTCCCCTGCTCGGCAGGGCCGGTTCCCGCCGCGCGACGGTACGGGCCGCCGTCGGGCTCGCCGCCGTCCTCGCCCTCGTCGCGATCGGCTGGGCCGCAGTCCTGTACGCCCTGCCGGACCGCGTCGGACGTCAACTCCTCGGCGCCACCTGGCAGTCCGCCGCCGAGCTGCTGCCCGCCACGGGCAGCCAGTACGCGGTGATGGCGGCGGGAACCTGCGCTCTGGTGACCCTGCGCGTTCTCCGGCCGCGCGCCACGCTCTCCGTACAGGTGGTCTTCTCGCTGCTCTCGGTCGCCCTGATGCTCGGTGGCGGCTACGTCCTCGGCGGGGCCGTCGGCGTCGCCTGGGGTCTGGCCGCCGGCTCCGCGCTGAAGGCCGTCGCCGCGTGGATCCGCGTGTCCCGGACCCGCCCCGAGCCCACCACCCCGCGGCAGGACGGTCAGCGCAGCGCCGCTCCCTTGTCCTGACGCCAGGTGGTGACCAGGGCGACGCAGATCAACGCGATCGCCACCCGGCCCGATGCCTGGAGCAGCGGACCGCGCAGCAGGATGAAGGAGTAGCCCGCGACGAGCGGCACCACCAGGGAGATCAGACTGCCCGGGGGCGCCCGCCGCGTGCCCCGACGGGCGAACCGCCCGTCCACCCGCGCGGCCGCATAGCCCATCCCCATCATCCCGGCGCCCATGCCCACGGCCCCGAAGTCGATCCAGAGCTCGGCCCAGACGGGGGAGGAGAGATTGGTGTTCACCGTCCCCATCCACTGGCCCACCATCACGCCCGTGTCGCGCGGCTTGCCCGGCCACACCGAGCGGGGCACCGCGAAGAGCACGGACCCGGCCAGCTGACGGCCGTAGCGGTGTCTGCTGCCCGAGTTCACCAGCGTGATGGTGTTGGCGAACATGCCGACCTGGTCGTAGTCCTTGAGCGCCAGCGGCTCCAGGACCGACGTCGTCTCGACCGGACGGTAGTTCTTCTCGTCGTACCGGAAGCGGTCGGAGAACGGGAAGACGATCAGCGCCATCACCACCCCCAGACTCAGCGCCGACCGGTACATCGCGGCGCTCACCGGGAACACGGTGAACAACAGCGAGAACATCACCGTGAGGAACCAGTACCGGGGATTCGAAATCGGGTTGTTCACCACGCAGTTGAGCAGCACGAGACCCAGGAAGACCGCGATCACCATGGGGCGCCGCCGGGCCCGTCGCGAGGTGACCAGCCAGCGGCAGTACACCAGGAGCGCGAAGAGCGCGGGGACCGTGCCGAAGCCGCGCAGGAACGCCTGCCCGGCCTGCGAGTCGGCCTGCGAGACGCCCGCCTCCTCGATACCGGCGATGATCTCCTGACGGCTGGAGAAGAACACCGCAGGACCGCCGAGCTTGACGACGAACAGACCGCTGCACGCGAAGGCGAGCAGCACCAGCAGATACAGCCGCCGCCGGTGCACCAGCGCCGGGCGCTCCTCGCCCCGCCCCGAGCCCCCCGGCCGGCCGCGGGCGAGCAGCGACCCCAGGTCGAACGCGGCGCAGCCGACCAGGACCAGGGCCACCGCCGTCGTCAGATCGGAGCGCGGGCCCACCACCGGTGTCGGCACGCGGCCCAGCACGGCCTGCGCGAGCGGCGCCACGCCCATCGCCATGTAGACGAAGAGCCAGAACGAGCCCTGCAGCAGCTTGCGTCGACGGGTGAGGATCATCGCCGAGAGCCGGGCCCCGGCGTACATGGTCAACGCGATCTGGAGGTAGTACGCGGCGTCGTGGACCCCGGCGCCCGGCTGGATCGCGACCAGGAGCGGCAGGAACACCGTGAAGCCCAGCACCAGCGGGATCGACAGGGCCCGCGAGAGCAGCGTCCGTGGGGACACCGGAGGGGCGAGGAGCAGGGGCGCGGCGGGCGCCGCGGGCCCGGGGGAGCGTGGTTCCGCCGTACCGCGCACATCGGTCGTCATCCCGCCCCCTGGAATCCCCGGAGTTCCGGCCCCCGGCACTCATGCGCCACCCCGGAACGTCACTTCGCGGCAGTCTACCGACGCCCCCCTGTCACCTCGTGTCAACCGTTAGTCTGAACGCCTCGGTGCCTGGGGAGGCGCCGTTGGGGGTGAACTCATGCGGAATCTCCCGGCCTTCACGCTGGCCGGTTACGACAAGGGCCGCGGCAAGCTCGTGCAGGCTCTCTGGTTCGCGGTGATGAACACGGTCTTCATGGCGTGGTTCTGCCCGGCCCGGCTTCGGGTCGCGCTGCTGCGGGCCTTCGGCGCGACCATAGGCGACGGCGTGCTCATACGGCACCGGGTCAGGATCCTGTGGCCGTGGAAGCTGACCGTCGGCGACCACACCTGGATCGGCGAGGGGGCCTGGCTGCTCAACCTGGAGCCCGTCACCCTCGGCGCGCACGTCTGCGTCTCCCAGGAGGCGCTGCTGTGCACGGGCAGCCATGACCACCGGGCCGCCGACTTCCGCTACCGCAACGCCCCGATCACCGTCGAGGACGGTGCCTGGGTCGCGGCCCGCGCCACCGTTCTCGCGGGGGTCACCGTCGGCCGTCACGCGATCGTCGCCGCCGGCACGACACTGCACAAGGACCTTCCCGAGCTCACTCTGCACACGGCCGAGGGCCGCCGCCCTGTCCCGGTGCCCGCGTGAGCGGCCTGCGCGTCCTGCACGCGGTCACCCTGCACAGCCCCACTCACGCCTTCGGCGGTCCGGTCAGAGTCGCGGTCAACCTCTGCCGCGGACTGGCCGAACGAGGCCACCAGGCACGCCTGGTGGCCCTCGGCGACGGATTCGGCGAGCGGCTTCCGACCGAGGTCGACGGCGTGCCCGCCCGCCTCTACCGGGCCCGCTCGATCCTCCCGCTCGGCTTCAGCGGCATCACCTCACCCGCTCTGCTCGCCGGGGCCGGGACGCTGGTCGGGGACGCGGACGTGGTCCATGTCCACCTCGCCCGGGACCTGGTGACCCTGCCCGTGGCACTGGCCGCGCTCCGGGCCGGCCGGCCGCTCGTGCTCCAGACGCACGGCATGGTCGACCCCAGTGAGAAGCTCCTGGCCAAGGTGCTCGACGCGGTCGCCGTCCGGCGCGTGCTGCGGGGCGCCTCCGCCGTCCTCCACCTGACGGGCCGCGAGCGCAAGGACCTGGACGCCGTGGTCGGCGGTCCGCTCTCCCGAGCGGTACGGCTCGTCAACGGCGTACCCGCACAGGATCCGCGCCCGGCGCCGGCCGGTCCGCCCCGCATCCTGTACGCGGCCCGGCTGCAGTCCCGTAAACGCCCCACGGACTTCGTCGCGGCCGTCCCGGAGATCCTGCGCCACCACCCCGACGCCACGTTCGTCCTCGCCGGACCGGACGAGGGCGAGCGGGCCGCCGTGGACGCGCTCGTCGCCGAGCTGGGCGTCGGTGACCGGGTGGACCGGCCGGGACCGCTGTCCGCCGAGCGGATGCTCGAGCAACTGCGCCGGGCGCACGTCTACGTCCTGCCGTCGGTCGACGAGCCGTTCCCCATGTCCGTACTGGAGTCGCTGTCGGTCGGCACGCCGGCCGTCGTCACCGCCTCCAACGGTCTCGCCCGCGACATCGAGGAGGCCGGCGCGGGACGTGTGATCACGGACGCAGCGGGCCTCGCGCCGGCCGTCATCGGGCTGCTCGACCGCCACGCGAACGACAGCGCCTCCGTGGCGGCCCGCAAGCTGGCCACGGAGGCGTTCTCGATGGAGGCCGTCCTCGACACCCTGCTCGGGGTGTACGAGTCCGTCCGCGAGGGTCAGGCCGGCAGCCAGGCGTAGCAGGCCGAGGAGACGAACTCCGCCGTCCCCGCGGGGACGGCGGCCCTCACGGGCCCCTCGGCACCGAGCGCCGGACCCGAGGCGAGCACCTTCCCGTCGCTGCCCAGCGCCCGCCAGGTGCACGACGGGGCGGTGGTGAGCGCACGGTACGTGCCCGGCTTCGGCTGCTTGGTCGTGCCGTCGGGGAACCCGGTCCGGGCCGTGGCGAGCAGCGGCTTCTGTGCGGGGCACAGATGGTTCACGGCGGCCTCGGCGTCCGGGATGTCTCCGGCGACGAGGGCCCCCACCGCCGCGTCCTTGTCGCGTTTGGCGGTGCGCTCCAGACGCTGGCAGGACTCCTCGCCGGTCTGGAGCACGGCGGCCGGGTCCGTGTCCTTCGGCACCCGTCCGCTCAGGTACTGCTTCTGTTCCTTGGTGAACGAGCCGGTGACCGGCGTGAGTTCGGCGTCGGGGACGACAGGTCCCCTCGTCGGGGAGGGCGTGGGGCCGGTCGGCTCCGCCTCTGCCTGCCGGTCGGGCACGGCCGCCGAGCGTGTGGGTGCGGCGGCCTTCGGCGCACCGTCGGAGCCCTCGCTCCCCGAGGAGCAGGCGGCGAGGGTGAGCAGGGCCGTCAGCACGGCCGCCGCGGCTGCCGGGCGGCGGTGAAGAGGACGACGCATGAGGGAACTCCCGTGGTACGTCGGATGCGGGGCCCGGCAGGCCGGGCCCCGCATCCTGGGATGGACGGTTCAGCGCACCGGCTACGGGGCGCCGAAGGTCAGCACCAGCTGCGGAGTGCCCTCCGCGGCCGTCGCCTCGGACGACCAGAGCCACAGCGGGTCGGTCCCGGTGCTGGTCAGCGCGACGCTGTACGAGCTGCCGAGCGCCGCCGTGATCGCCGAGGTGTCCAGCGCGGCCGAGTAGATCGCCGAGCCGTCGGTGGCACCGCTGAGCGTCCCGATCGGAGCGCCGGCGAGCGCCGGACGGTTGGTGTACGTCAGGCCGGTCTCGGTCCACGCGCCGGTGACCGGCACGACGGACTGGCTGTCCGCCGAACCCGCGCCCGCCATCGTGGTGGTCTTCACCGCGAGCCGGGCGCTCTTGAGGACGGTGCCCGCGGGGGCGGCCGGCAGCGTGAACCGCAGGTACGACTCGTACGCCGCCGTACCGCGCACGGCCAGCGAGCTGGACGTGCCGTAATTGGTGCCGGGGGCACCGGCGTTGGCGTACGTGTCCTCCGACGCGGTGACCGTGGTGACCGAGTCGGCCGGAGCGGAGGCCAGGCTGTGGTGCTTGGCGACCTGCGCGGCGGTCAGCGCCGTCGGGTAGACGGCCGCCTCGTCGAGCTGGCCGGCGAAGAAGGTGCTCGTCGGACGCAGCGGCCAGCCCGAGAGGTTGTCCGCGCCGACGTGCCAGTAGCCGGGGTACTGCTGGTTGGTGGTGACGGTGTTGGAGGCCAGCAGCTTGCCGTCGACGTACAGCTTCATGCCGTCAGGACCCTGCGTGCCCACCGCGTGGTGCCAGGCACCGTTGTTGTACGAGCCCAGCGACGTCAGGGTCCGGGTCGAGCCGGTGTAGACGCCGAACACCACGTTGCCGGTGTTCGTCATGTAGAGGTGCTTGTCGTAACTACCACTGTTCCGCGTCGTGTTGTTGCCGAAGCCGATCAGCTTGCCACCACGGGTCGTGGTCGTCTTGAACCAGGTCTCGATGGTGAAGGCTCCCGTGACCGCCTGGCGGCGGTCGCTGTGGGCCTGCTCGTCCGTGCCGTTGAGCGCGACGGCGGTGGACGCACCGCTGACCGAGCCCGGCGTCTGGCGCAGGGCGGGCGCGTTGACGTACAGACCGCTGTTGTTCCCGTCGGAGGAGTCGGCGGCGTACGGCGTGGTGGACTCGTCGAAGCGCCAGTACAGCCCGGCGCCGTCGGCGATCACCTGGGAGGCGTACGGCTCCGGCGAGGTCGGGACCGTCACCGTGGACGTCGCGGAGAGGGCGCTGGTGTTGCCGTCCGCGTCGCCGGCCGTCACCCGGTAGGTGTAGGTCTGGCCCGGGGTCACGGAGGTGTCCTTGAACGAGACCTGCGGGCGCGACCAGTGCAGCGAGTCGCCCTGGACGGTCGCGAGCGGGGTCGCGGAGCCGTTGCGGTAGACCTTGTACGTCAGCTTCGAGTCGTCCAGGTCGAGGCTGGAGCGCCAGCGGACCTGCACCGCGTTCGGGGTGACCGCCGCGGCGCTCACGACCGGGACGGTCGGCGCGCCGGTGTCGGGTCCGGAGGCGAAGCGGGTGAGACCCTGCGCCGGGGCGCCGTTGGTGGTGGTGAACTCGCCGCCCACCCACAGGTACTTGGTCGTTCCGGTGCCCGAGATGGTGAAGGCGCGCGGGCCGATGCCCTCGCCGATACCGTCGTTGGTGTCCGGGAACCAGCCGAGCTTGCCGGTCGACGTCGTCGGCTGGGCCAGCAGGTGGTAGCGGCGGCCGTCGGGGAACTCGCCGACGCTGGAGCAGTCGTGGGCGTGCGAGGCGCTGTACAGCACGCCCTCGTAGGAGCGGACCGCCTGGGTGGCGCCGAGGCAGGTGTCGCGCCAGCGCTGCTCGAAGTCGGAGAGGTTCAGGGCGATACGGCCGTCGAAGACGCCGCCGCCCGTGCCCTCGTTGCCGGTGTAGAAGCCCGTCGCGTCCGTCTCGATGTCCTTGACGACGGAGTTCTGCGGGATCCAGCCGTTGGGGTACGCCTTGGTCACGGCGCCGCTCGTGGCGTTCACCACGGCGAGCGCGTGCGAGTTGGCCCCGTTGACGGTGAAGAAGTCGCCGCCGAGCAGGACGTGCTGGCCGTCCGGGGTGACCTCGATGGCCCGGCCGGGCTCGTCCGCGTCGGCGGTGAACGGCAGCAGGGCGCCGGCGGTGGTGACGGCGGCGAACCGCTGGCGCGTCTGTCCCTCCACCGTGCCGAAGTCGCCGGCCGCGTAGACGGTGGTGTCGGTGACGGCGAGCGCCCGCACGGTGGCGGGGAAGCTCGGGGTGAAGGCCGCCTTCGGCGTGCAGGTGGCGATGTCGATCGCGGCGAGGCTGGAGACCGGCGTGCCGTTGACGGCGCCGAAGTAACCCCCCGCGTACAGCGTCTTCTTGTCCGGCGAGACCACCAGGGCCCGCACGGTCGCCGTGCCGCTGCCGACGGTGAAGGAGAGGGTGCAGTCGGTGGGCGCGCCCGTCGCCGCGTCCAGCGCCGCGAAGTTGACGGCCCCCTTCGGAGTGCCGGTGCCGCCTTCGGGCGGGCGCACCTCGGAGAAGGTGCCGCCCACGAAGACGGTGTCGTTCGCCTCGGCCAGCGCCCAGACGATGCCGTTGGTCTGCCAGGTCGGCAGATCGTCCGCGGTGAAGGCCACCGGCGGCGTCAGGGCCGCGGCCGTCGGGGCCAGAGAGCCCCCGGCTCCGGCTGCGACGGTGAGGACGAGGGCAGCAGTGAGCCCCCAGGATCTACGCATGTTCCCCCCCAGGCGTGATAGCCCAGTCAATGTGGCGAGAAGTGGTGCAACTGCCATGTGATGAATGCGAACTGTACGACGAAGTGACAAGCGGGAAAGCTTATTTGGCCAATCCGGTATCTCCCGCGTCTCTGCGTCACACGGGAGCGGGCCCCTACGTCACGCGGGCGCGGCCGCCCCGGCGTGACGCCCCGGGACGGCCGCGCGCGTAAAGGCCGCAGGTCAGCGGTCGATACGCACCGTGGCGCCGGCCAACTGGTCCTCGACGAGCCGGACATCGGCGTCGACCATGATCCGCGCCAGCTCCTCCACCTGAACCGAGGGCTTCCAGCCAAGCAGCTCCCGCGCCTTGCTCGCGTCGCCGATCAGGGCGTCGACCTCGCTGGGGCGCTCGTACTTGGGGTCGTAACGGACGTACTCCGCCCAGTCGAGCCCCGCGTGCGAGAAGGCCGTCTCCACGAACTGCCGTACGGTCGCCGGGACTCCGGTCGCCACCACGTAGTCGGTCGGCTCCTCGCGCTGGAGCATCCGCCACATCGCGTCGACGTACTCGGGGGCGTACCCCCAGTCGCGTACGGCGTCGAGGTTGCCGAGGTACAGCCGGTCCTGCAGCCCGGCCTTGATCCGGGCCACGGCCCGGGTCACCTTGCGGGTCACGAAGGTCTCGCCCCTGCGTGGCGACTCGTGGTTGAACAGGATGCCGTTCACGGCGAACATGTCGTACGCCTCACGGTAGTTGACCGTGGTCCAGTAGGCGAAGACCTTGGCGGCGCCGTACGGGCTGCGCGGGTGGAACGGCGTCTGCTCGTTCTGCGGCGGCGGTGTGGCGCCGAACATCTCGGAGGAGGACGCCTGGTAGATCCGGGTCTCGACCCCGCTCGCCCGGATCGCCTCCAGGAGCCGCAGGGCGCCCAGCCCCGTCACGTCGCCCGTGTACATCGGGGCGTCGAAGGAGACCCGCACATGCGACTGCGCGCCGAGGTTGTAGACCTCGTCGGGGCGGATGTCGCGGAGCAGGTTCACCAGCGCCACGCCGTCCGAGAGATCCGCGTGGTGCAGCACGAACGAGCGGTTCGCCTGCTGCGGATCCTGGTAGACGTGGTCGATCCGCTCGGTGTTGAAGCTGGACGAGCGACGGACGAGGCCGTGCACCGTGTAGCCCTTCGACAGCAGTAGTTCGGCCAGGTACGAGCCGTCCTGCCCCGTGACGCCGGTGATGAGTGCGGTCTTGCTCATGCGTGGTGCCCCTCCCGAACGGTCCGGCCCCCAGCCGGTCCGTATCTTGCGGATATATTGTGATTCGGGCAGAAAACCCGGATCTGGTGTACTGCGGTCCCTCCCGGCCTGGCATGATCCGGGCCATGACTGAATCGACGACCGTCCCGGCGGAAGCCCCGTCGTATCTGCCCGAGCGGGCCCGGATATTCGTCGCGGGACACCGCGGCCTCGTCGGCTCCGCGATCGCCCGCAGGCTGACCGCGGACGGGCACGAAGTGATCACCCGGACCCGCGCCGAGCTCGATCTGCGCGACGCGGCACGGACCGCGGCCTTCCTCGCCGAGACCCGCCCCGACGCCGTCGTGCTCGCCGCCGCGAAAGTGGGCGGCATCATGGCGAACAGCACCTACCCCGTGCAGTTCCTGGAGGAGAACCTCCAGATCCAGCTCGCGGTCGTCGCCGGTGCGCACGTCGCAGGGGTGGAGCGCCTGCTCTTCCTCGGGTCCTCCTGCATCTACCCGAGGCTCGCGCCCCAGCCGATCCCCGAGGACGCCCTCCTCACCGGCCCGCTGGAGCCCACCAACGAGGCCTACGCACTGGCCAAGATCGCCGGAATCGTGCAGGTCCAGTCGTACCGGAAGCAGTACGGCGCCGCCTACGTCTCCGCGATGCCCACGAACCTCTACGGGCCCGGCGACAACTTCGACCTGGAGACCTCGCACGTCCTGCCGGCGCTGATCCGCCGCTTCCACGAGGCCCGTGAGGAGGGTCGCGAGGAGATCGTGCTCTGGGGCTCCGGGACTCCCCGCCGGGAATTCCTGCACGTCGACGACCTGGCCGCCGCCTGCGCCGTACTGCTGCGGAGCTACGACGGCGACGAGCCGGTCAACATCGGCTGCGGCGAGGACCTCACCATTCGCGAACTCGCCGAGACCGTCGCCGAGGTGACGGGATATCAGGGCAGGATCGCCTGGGACACGAGCAAGCCCGACGGAACGCCGCGCAAGCTCCTCGACGTGTCCCGGCTGACCGGACTCGGCTGGAAGCCCGCCGTCGCGCTGCCCGACGGCATCGCCGCCACCTACGCCTGGTGGCGGGAACAGAACTGACGTCATGCGGCCGGCCCGTCAGTACGCTCCGCGACCGTCGACGACGGCGCGGAACGTACGGGCCATGACATCGACATCGCTGGTGAACGACCAGTTGTCCACGTAATGCAGATCGAGCTCCACCGTCTCGTCCCACGACAGGTCGGAGCGGCCGCTGATCTGCCACAGCCCGGTCATCCCGGGCCGTACGGCCAGCCGGCGCAGCTCCACGTCCCCGTACCGCGCCACTTCCTCCGGCAGCGGCGGGCGAGGCCCGACCAGGGACATGGAACCGAGAAACACATTGATCAGCTGCGGTAGTTCGTCCAGCGAGGTGCGGCGCAGCAGCCGTCCCACCCGGGTCACCCGGGGATCGCGGCGCATCTTGAACATCAGCCCGTCGTGCTCGTTGGCCTGCGACAGCTCCGCCTTGCGGGCATCGGCGTCGAGGAACATCGTGCGGAACTTCCACATCACGAACGGGTTCCGCCCCTGCCCGATCCGCACCTGCTTGTAGAACACCGGCCCGGGCGAGGTGAGCCGCACGGCGGCGCCGATCGCGAGGAACACCGGTGACAGGGCGAGCAGGCCCAAGGTCGCTCCGGCGCGGTCCATCACGGACTTCAGGACCTGCTGCACACCCCCGCGCAGCGGTGGCGCGACCCGGACCAGCGCCATGCCGGCGGCCGACGTGGTCTCCAGGCGCTTCACGGCGAACTCCACCAGGCCGGGAGCCAGGGCGAGTTCGGTGCCGGCGTCGTGCAGCCCCCAGGAGAGACGCCGCAGCCGTTCGCCCGCCATCCGGGGGCCGGCCGCGACGAGGACGACATCCGCCTCCAGCTCACGGGCGGCCGCCAGGACGGGTGTGGTGTCCCCATCGGCCGCCTCCGGCATCAGGACGCCGAGCCGGGCGGCCACGGGCGCGCCGGTGCCGACCGGGTCCTCCCCGATCGCGACGACTCCGACCACCACGTACGGGTGCTCGGTGCGTCCGGCGAGGTGCTCGGCGACATCGCCGGCGGCTGTGGGCTCGCCGAGGACGAGCACCCGGGTGACGACCTGGGCCTCGCGGCGGGCCGCCACCAGGTGATGCCACGTCAGTTTCGAGCAGGTCAGGGTGAGTACGGGTGAGGGCACGAGCGCCGCGAGGCAGAGCAGCGCCGGATGGTGCAGATCCGCGGCGGCGCGCAGCACGGCGAGTACCCCGAGGAGGATCAGCCAGTCGTGCAGGACGGGCAGACTGCCCCGCGACTCGCCGAGTTCCCGCCGCGCGTACCGTCTTCGGAGCGCGCGGACCCCGGCCCACGTCAACGCCGCGACCAGGGCGCTGAGGTAGGCGTACGGCTGACGCTCGACACCCAGGATCAGTGCCGTGGGCAGCCCCACGCCGAGGATGTCGACGGTCAGCGCGACGATCGGGTACCAGCGCGCCTTGGCGCGTGGATGCGGCGGAGTCGCCGTCGAACCGGATTTCGTTCCGGCAGAGTTGGTCTCAGTGGTGCGGGCATGCCACATGTACCCCCCAGGCACGTGTCAGCGTGCGACACCCCGTTCGTCGACCCCCTGATCGAAGAACAAGCGTCGCAACGCCGGAACAGTACGACAAACACCCGCACGTCCGCTGCTGTTCACGCGAACGACCTCAGAAGGTGACGACGTATTCATCCCGTGGCATCGGGGCCGGTGTGGACACGGCGGGACGCATGATACGTCCGTGCGAAGGGAGTTGGTGCACGTGAAGCCGTGGGCGATGGGGCGGGAGCGTGCACGAGGGGCGGCGAGGTCGGCGTGGGGGAGGGTGCCACGGCTGTGGCCGAAAGCACACCCCCGCGGTCGCCGAGTGAGCCCGAAACGCGGCCAGTTGGGCGCTCCCGCTGCCGCAGGAAATTCCCACGTGCTGAGGGTCGCGATGCGGAACGCCGCCGTGTCCCACTGCGTCGCCGGTCACCGCACCGACCTTCCCGGAAGCGGTACGCGGTGGGTCTCCGCGGCCCGTTCGCCACGCGCCCGACGGTGGTTGTTCCGCTGCCCGCGATCGGTTCTACTACAGCCAACCCGCACGCCCGCGGCAGCCCCGATCCACCTACGCACGACCGTGAGGAAGCCCATGGCGGACAAGCCCCCAGCCCGGACCCATCGGGCACCGGGCCGCCGTCGGCTGCTCCCGGGACTCGCGCTGGGCGTGTTGCTGCTCGGCACCTGGGCCGGCATCGGTACGGCCGACGTGCTCCGCGCCGACGCCCCGGCGGAGCCGGCCGCGGCGCCCCCGCCGGCGTACAGCACCGCCCTCCCCTTCGACCTTCCTCCGACCCGTGAACTGCGCCGCTCGGGCAAGCTCGTCTTCGCCCACTACTTCACGCCGTATCCGCTGTCCCTGGACAACGAGCCCGCGGATCGCGACTACTACAGCCGCAACTACCTGACCCCGGACGGCGAGAAGGGCAAGCACCGCGCGTACGGAGGGCTGCTGCGCGACCGTCCGCTGCCCGCCGCGCCCGAGACCGGGAACTGGGAACTGGCCCATCTGCGCCAGGAGATCCGCACCGCGCGGGACGCCGGGCTCGACGGCTTCACGCTCGACCTGCTCTCCGAGAGCGGACGCAACCGGGACCGCGCCGAACTGCTGCTGCGGGCCGCCCACGAGGAGGACCCCGGCTTCCGGATCCAGCTCATGCCCGACATGACCTCGCTGAGCACCACCCCCGCCTCCCTCGCCGACACGCTCGCGGGGCTGGCCCGCCATCCCGCGGCCCACCGCCTGCCCGACGGCCGGCTCGTCGTCTCCCCCTTCAAGGCCGAGGAGCAGGACCCCGACTGGTGGCGGGCGATGATGCGCGAGCTGGAGACCCGGCACGGCATCCGCACGGCCCTCGTCCCCCTCTTCCTCGACTTCACCCCGGAACGCGAGCGGTACGCGGCCATCAGCCACGGCTTCTCCGAGTGGGGCGCCCGCAGCGCCAACCGGCAGGACGGCGCCGACGCCGACCGCGCCCACCGGCTCGGCAAGATCTGGATGCAGCCGGTCTCCGTCCAGGACGCCCGCCCCAACCAGGGTGTCTACGACGAGGCGGGCAACACCGAGACCCTGCGGGCGAGTTGGGGAGCCGCCATCACCTCCGGCGCCGACTGGGTCCAGCTCACCACCTGGAACGACTACTCCGAAGGCACCCACTTCGCGCCCTCGGTGCACAACGGCTATGCCTACCTGGACCTCTCCTCCTACTACCTGACCCGGTTCAAGACCGGCGCCTGGCCGAGGATCGTCCGCGACACGCTCTATCTGACCTCACGCGTCCAGTTCGTCGACGACACCCCGCCCGCCTCGCGCCAACCGCGGGTGATAGAGCCCCGCAAGGGCACGGCCACGCCCCGGGACACCGTGGAGGTGCTCTCCTTCCTCACCGCACCCGCCCAGGTGCGTACGACGACCGGCTCCACCGACGGCAGCCATCAGGCGCCTGCCGGGGTGTACGCGCGTCTCCTGCCGCTGCGCACCGGGCACAGCTCCGCGACCGCCGTACGGGCCGGGAAGACCACGACGACGGTCACGAGCCGCCACCCGGTGCGGCGGCCCGTCGACAAGCAGGACCTGCAGTACTACGCGGTGACGAGCGGCCGCAGCCAGCGCTGAGGCCCCGTCGTCAGCGCGCGCCGAAGACCTGGGTCCAGTAGGGGCCGCCCTCGTTATGGATGCCGATCCCGATCTCCTTGAAGGAGCAGTTGAGGATGTTCGCGCGGTGGCCCGGGCTGTTCATCCAGGACTCCATCACCTGTTCCGCGCTGCTCTGCCCCATGGCGATGTTCTCGCCGTACGTCGACCAGGGGTACCCGGTGGCCGTGACGCGCTCGCCGGGGCCCTTGCCGTCGGGGTTGGTGTGGTCGAAGAAGTCCCGCGCGGCCATGTCGTCGGAGTGCCCTTGCGCCGCCCTGGTCAGCTGCGAGTTCGCCGTCAGCGGGCCACAACCCGCCTTGGCACGCTCGGCGTTGACCAGACTGATCACCTGGTCGGCGGTGGATTCCGAGCCGGATCCGCCCTGCGAGCCCGAGCCCGAGCCCGTGTCCGAGCCGGAGCCGGCGGTGGGCTTCGGCTTGGGCGCGGGCGACGAGGTACGGGGGGCGGCCGTCTTCGACGGCGTTGCCTTCACGGTCCGGCTCGGACGGGCGGACGGGGTCGCGGTGGCACTGGCCGATGTCGACGCCGAGGGGGAGGGCGTCACCAGGAGGGTGGTCGGCTTCTGCGCGAGGGGCGTGTCCGGACCGGGAGCCGCGGCGCGGTTCGCCTCCAGCGCCTCACCGTCCCCGTCGGGTCCGGTGCTCAGGTAGAAGGAGCCGCCGGTGACCGCCACCACAGCCATGCCGGCGGCGACGACGGCCCTGCGGCGACCGCGCCGCCGTTCCTGCTCCCTCCGCCGCCGGGCACTGCGCGAGCTGCGGGGGCCCGCCCCGACGGGGCTGACGGTGCTCTGGGTCCCGTACGGCGTGACGGGTTCGTTCTGTGGTGCGTCCGGTTGGTACGCGGCCATCGGCTCGGCCGGCTCGCCCTGCCAGTCCTGCCAGTCCTGCCGGTCCGTCCCGTACGGTGCCGGGCTCTCGTACGGTGCCTGCGTCGGTATGCCGTACGGCGCGGTCGTCTCGTGCGGGGTGGGTGTCCCGTACGGTGACCCGTCGTACGGCGTCGGTATGGAGTACGACCCCGCCGTCTCGTACAGACCCGGCGTCTCATACGGCCCCTGCGCCCCGTACGCGCCCGGCGCCTCGTAGGTTCCCGTCGCCTCGTACGGCGCCGAAGCCCCGTAGGCGGTGTCGTAGCCGTACGGCTGCGCTGCCGGGAACGCGGCGGTCGCCGCGGTCGCCGCCGTGAGGCCGAAGCCGGCGCCTCCCTGGACGGCGGCGAGGAGCAGCGCCGACGGGGGCACCAGGAGCAGGCCGGCCAGCAGACCCTCGGCGGGGACCAGGTTGCTCCAGAGGCCGGCGCAGTGCGCGCAGCCGCGGGCGTGCCGGGCTATGCGCTTGCGCCACAGAGCGGAGGGGCGGCCGTCCCACGTGCCCAGCTCGGACCGGAGGGTGGGGCAGAGCGGGTTCTCCGCCAGGGCCCGTACGACGACGCGGGCTGTGTCGAGCTGGGCCTTCATCCGCTGCACCCGGACCGCGGTGTGCTGCGTGGACAGCTCAAGGGCCGCCGCCACCTCGTAGCGGGTCAGCTCACCGGCGCACTCCAGCCACCACAGCGACAGCAGCGCGCTGTCGTCCGGCTCCATCCAGCGGGTCGCCTCGGCGGTCTCGCGCCGCTGCCCGGACAGGTGCAGCTTGACGACGGCCAGGTCCACGAAATCCGCGCCGGGGTGAGCAAGGTCACGGGCATCGTCGAGGACGCTCGTGTGGAGACCGGACTGCTGCTTGTGCCAGTGGCTGCGGATCCCGTTCATGGCGATCGCCACCAGCCAGGACCGGAAACTGTCCGGGGCGCGCAGGCTTCCGAGCCCGTCGAGCGCCCGCAGCATCGTCTCCTGCACGACGTCGTCGACGTCGTGGTGGCCGTTCATGGCCCGGCCCACGATGTTGTACACCAGGGGCAGATAGGCGGCGATGAGCTGGTCCTGCGCCCACAGGTCCCCGCTCTGCGCAGCCCTCACCAGCTCCGTACCGTGCTGTGTATCCATGCCCTGATTCACTCTGCCTGTCCCGCCTGTCGTCGATGCCCGGCAGCTGGGAGACCGCAGGGCATCCCCCGGATAACAGGAAACGCCGAAAATTCTGCGGCACGTCTTCGATGCGGGCTCGAGCCTGCTGACCGAGCGGCCGAGACGATACCCGCCCGAAGCCCGGGAGCCTACGCCCGACCCCGGTTGCGGCGGGCGGTTGTCAGAGGCGGGCCCTACGGTTTCGGGCATGACGACGCGACGGGGGACCTTCGAGGCGGCCACGGGGGACGGGCCGCCGCTGCCGGAGGGAGAGGCGGAGCAGCGGTCCCGGGAGGTGCGGGCGGCTTTTGAAGGGCTGCTCCAGATCAGGCGGCTGGCCAACCGGCAGGTCGGCGGTGACCCGGGTGAGGTGCCCGCGGAGTGGGAGCGAAGACAGCCGGTCCGGGCGGTGTCCCTCGCCCTGGAGGCGGCACGGACGGCGCCCTCGGCGGTCGACGCCACCGGAGTCCGGGTTGCGACCGGCTACCGGGTCACGGCCGGCGAACGGCCCGGCACCGCCGTGGTGGAGTGGGTGGGGCCGCCCGGCGGTGGGGCCGCGGGGGAGGAGGAGTCCGCGCTCGCCGCCTGCGTGCCCGTCCTGGAGCGGCTCGGCTGGGAGGCGCTGCTGTACCGGGGGCCGCGCCGCAGGCGGTTCCTGGAGGTCGAGCCGATGGTTCGCTGACCGGCTCAGGCGATGGACGCGGAGACGATCGCGGAGACCGCTATGTTGCAGGAGGCCGTCACCCAGACCGCCGGGTGCGGCTGGGGGTCGACGAGGGTGGCGCCCAGCTTGCCGGGCGTGACCAGGTCCACGACCAGGAAGGCCACGGCCATCATCACGAGGCCCAGGAGGCCGAACGCGGCCGTGGAGGCGAGACCCTTGCCGAAGTCGTGGTAGGTCGTCCAGATCGAGGTGAAGACGATCCCGCCGATGCCGAGCAGGGCGGAGCTGAGCAGGGTCGCGGCGTTGCGGTTGCGCTCCTCCCAGATCTGCCGGCCCAGCTTCCCCGGCGTCAGCAGGTCCACCAGGACGATGCCGAGGATCAGCAGCACCACGCCGAGTGCGCCGTAGGCGGTGGCCCGGCCGAGGCCGTTGACGATGTCGCTCATGGGTTGCTGGCTCCGAGAAGAGAGGGATCGTGAATGATCGCGGTCAAGGACCGGCAAAATGTAGCGCATGCGTCGAGGGACCCGGCCGGGCGGCCGGGTCCCTCGAAGGTCGTACGGTTCAGATGCCCGGCGGCAGGTCCTTCGCCCGCGTCCGCACCATGAACGCGGTGGCGATCTCGACCACACCCACGACGAGCAGCCAGACGCCGGCGAGCACGGTCAGCACCGCGGCCGATTCGAGCGGCGACACGATGAGCACCACACCCGCCAGCGCGCTGACGATTCCGAGGAAGATCTGCCAACCACGGGCCGGCATGGCCGGGTCGGAGGTGGCCGCGACGGTCTGGGTGATCCCGCGGAAGAGCCAGCCGATGCCGATCCACAGCGCGAGCAGCAGAGTCGACTGCGTCTCGCCCTTGAAGCAGAACAGACCCAGCAGGATCGACAGGGCGCCGCTGATGAAGGCCATCACGCGCAGCGCCGTCGAGGCGTGCGTACCGAAGGCGGCGACCAGCTGCATCACGCCGCTGAACAGCAGATAGAGACCGAACAGCACGCCGGCGACGAACAGTGAGGCGCCCGGCCAGATGAGCACCAGGACGCCCAGGACCAGGGAGGCGATTCCGGCGACGAGCAGTGCCTGCCAGGCGACCCCGGCCAGCAGGCCGAGCGGCCCGGGCGGAACACCCCCATCCGGATCGGCGTCCGGGCGTTCATGTGTCTGCGTCATGGAACTCTCCAGTCCGGTCGGAGCGGGATCGCGTACGTGCTGAGGAAGAGCGCCTCCGTCAGCGCCATGTGCTCGATCTCGGACGGATCCACGCTCTCGTCGGGGGCGTGGATGAGACAGCCCGGCTCCTCCACGCCGATGAGGGCGATCTCCGCGTCCGGGAAGTGCCCGGCCAGCACATTGCAGAGCGGGATCGAACCGCCCTGCCCCGACTGGACCATGTCCCTGCCGTACGCCCGGCGCATCGCCGAGCCCAGGGCCCGATAGGCCGGTCCGGTGGTGCGGGCCCGGAACGGCTGCCCGGCGCTCCCCGCCTCCACCTCGACCCGGGCGCCCCACGGCGCGGCCGACGTCAGATGGTCCGTGAGCGCGCGCAGCGCCTCCTCCGCGTCCATGCCCGGCGGGACACGCAGGCTGACCCGGGCCCGTACCCTCGCCTGCACGGCGGCGGACGAACCCACCACAGGAGGACAGTCGATGCCGAGCACCGTGACGGCGGGCCGGGCCCACAACTCGTCGGCCACCGAGCCCGTGCCCAGGAGCGAGACGCCGTCCAGCGCGCCCACGTCGGTACGGAACTGCTCGACCGGGTAGTCCACGCCGTCCCAGACGCCCTCACCGTCCAGGCCCTTGATCGTGGTGTTGCCGTGCTCGTCGCGCAGGCTGTCGAGGATCCGCACGAGCGCGGCCAGCGCGTCGGGGGCGGGACCGCCGAACATCCCCGAGTGCATCTCGCCCTTGAGCGTGGAGACGGTGACGACGACGTCGGTCAGTCCGCGCAGCGAGGTCGTCGCGGTGGGCAATCCGAGCGCGAAGTTGCCGGTGTCGCATATCAACAGGCAGTCGGCGGCGAAGAGTTCGGGCCGCTGCGGCACCAACTGCTCCAGGCCGCCGGTGCCCTGCTCCTCGGAGCCCTCGGCGACGAACTTGAGCGAGACCGGGAACCCGCGCCCGTCGCCGCCGCCCAGGGCGCGCAGGGCGGTGAGATGCATGGCGATGTTGCCCTTGCAGTCGGCGGTGCCGCGTCCGTACCAGCGCCCGTCGCGCTCCGTCAGCTCGAAGGGCGGGGTGGTCCAGGCGGCGTCGTCGAGCGGCGGCTGGACGTCGTAGTGGCAGTAGAGCAGTACGGTCGGGGAGCCCTCCGGGCCCTGCGCGTGGCCGACGACCGCGTCGGTGCCGTCCGGGGTGGTGACGCGCCGCATGTCCTTCAGACCCGCCTCCGTGAAGGCGCGGACCAGGAAGTCGGCGGCCTTGGCGCACTCCTCGGGCGGGAACTGACGCGGGTCGGCGACCGATCGCATCGCCACCAGCTCGGTCAGGTCCTCCTTGGCCCGGGGCATCAGCTCCCGGATCCTCGCGCGGAGCGCGGCGGTCTCGGTGGACTCGGCGGACATGCGTACCCACTTCCTTGCGGCCAACCCCCGAGCGGCAGAAGCCCTCCCACTCAAGCAGGACCGGACAAACGCCGCAAAAGATGACCCGGGTGGAGCAGCAACGCTGCGGCCCCGGACCGCGCGGCGGTGAGAGTGGGAGGTGTCCGAACCATCGGCCTGTCCCGGGAGACCTCAGATGACCACCCTGAACCGACGCGACCTCGGACTCCTCGTGCTCCGGGTCGGCACCGGTGCCGTCCTCGCCGCGCACGGCACCCAGAAGCTCTTCGGCTGGTTCGGCGGCGGTGGCCTGGAGGCCACGGCACGCGGGATGGAGGCGATGGGCTTCTCCCCGCCCCGTGAGAGCGCGATCGCCGCGGGCCTCGGCGAGGCCGGCGGCGGCGCCCTGCTCGCCCTGGGCCTGGCCACCCCGGCGGCCGGCGCCGCCGCGGCCGGAGCCATGGCGGGCGCGGTCGCCGTCCATCTGCCCGCGGGCTTCTTCGCCGCTGCGGGCGGCTACGAGTACCCGGCCTTCCTCGGCTTCACCGCGGCCGCCATCGGCGTCGCGGGTGCCGGCCGCTACTCCCTCGACCACGCCACCGGACACGTCGTCGACCGCCCCTGGGTCGTCGCCACCGCCTTCCTCGCGAGCGCCCTGGCCGCGGCGGCCGTGGTCGGCCGCCGCGCCCAGTCCCAGAGCGACACCCCCGAGCCGAGCGACACCCCCGAGCCGTCCGAGGACGACGCGTAGCCCGGGCTCGGACGCCCGAGCGGACGCAGGGGTCAGACACCCGCCGGCGTGACGGTCTCGAGCTCCGGAAGGACGAGCCGCAGCGCGGCACCCGTCAGCGCCGGATGCGAGGAACGGAAGACCTCCGCCTCGGCCTCCACCGCCGGTGTGGGCAGCGCCCGCAGGAACTTCCGTACGCGGTGCAGCCCCCATCCCCGATCCGCGCCACGGGTGCTCCACTCGGGCTGGAACACCCTCCGGCCCCGCGCCTCGGCCGGCAGCCCCGGGCCGTTGTCCTGCACCTCCACGAGCACCTCCGGGCTCTCCTGCGACACGGAGACCTGCACCAGAGCCGCGCCGAGGCCCGTGAGCGCCTCAGCGGCGTTGTCCAACACCTCGTACAGCACCGCACGCAGCACGGGCTCGGGAACGTCCACCCACAGGGACGGGGGACAGCGGAGGTCGACACGGACCTCCCGGTACTGCTCCTGGCACCGGGCCGTCAGATCCGACAGGACCGCCCCCAGGTCCGCGACCCGCGGTACCGCCTGCTCGACCAGGTCGTCGGGGGAGTGCTCCAGCAGCTCGCCGCCCGCGAGGGCCGCGAGGGCGGCCAGCTCCTCGGCATCGGCACCCCGCTGCTCCGCTTCCACGTACCGGGCGTACGACGGCGCCGGGGCGAAGCGGTTGCGGTGCCACGCGGTCCAGCCGGTGGGAACCGCCCCGGCATCCGCCGTGACCGACGCGGTGTCGTCCGCCCCGTCCTCGAGATCGCCGGCGCGTTCCATCTCCGCCAGCAGGACGGTCAGTTCGGTGTCGGCCGAGGGACGGAGGGCCCGCACGGCCCCGCACAGCGGTACCCGCAAGGACGCCTCCCCGTCCGCTCCCGCTCCCGGTGCAGGCACCCCCTCCGCCCGTGGTGCGGGCACCCGGTCGGTGGTCAGCCGCGCCCCTACGAGCAGACCGCGGGCCACGAGCGTGTCGGTGGCCGCCAGGACCCGAGCCCTGGCACCCGGCCGGCCGGAACAGATCTCGGCCCAGTCTCCGAGGTCCCCCAGGGCGAGACGTCCGTCCTCGGGATCGCAGACCGAGAGGGCCGCCCACCACGCGGCCCGGGCCGCCGGCTCGCCGCAGCGGGCCAGCAGTTCGGCCCGCAACGTGTGGACGAGCGCCTTGTCCTTCCGCCAGCCACCGGTCTCCGCCGCCCAGAGGTCGCCACGGGCGGAGCGGTCGTCCACGCTCTGGGCATAGCGGAGCATCACCCAGAGGAGCCCGGGATCCATGCCGGTGCAGCGCTCCATCGCCTGCACCGTGGCGGTTCCTCCCCGCAACGACATGTGGGTGATCCACCGCAGGGTCCGCCAGGCCGCGTCGGGGACCGGACCGAGGATCCGGCCGAGCACCGCCGGACTGTCGCCGATGAGGGCCTCGACGGGCCACTGCGGCGCGAGGATGCCCAGGGTGCGGGCCGCCCGGTCCGCCGGCAGCACGGCCAGTCCGAGAAGGTCGCGCAGGCTCAGCACGGCAGTAGCCGCACGGTCGGTGTACCCGGTGGACACCAGGCCCGGGCCGACCGCGACATGCGGACCGTGCGCGGCGAGTTCCGCCGGTGGCGCGGCGGTTCCCGGCTCGGCGACGTAGAGGTCGACCCGGCCCGTCGGATGCAGGCCCGTCAGCGGTTCGGCGCTGAACAAGCCGTCGAAGAAGGTGAAGAAGCCGCCGTCGATGCGGTGCGCCACGGCCCCTTCGCCCGGCCCGCCGAGAAACCGCCCGAGCGCGTTCGCGAAACCCTCGGCCGCTTCCGGGGACGATTCCCGGTTCAAGCGGTCGAAGGCGGCGAGCAGCCGTGCGGCGTCGTCGTCGGCGGCCTTCCACGCGGCGAACTCCGGCGGCCTGCGCATCGCCGGATTCAGCTGGTACTCCAGGAGGGTGTCGGGCGTCCAGTCCCTGTCCCACACCGGAAGCGGTGCCAGCGCCTCCGGTACGGGCACACCCAGAGGCTCCCGGTTCAGCAGCGCCTGGGCGGTGACCAGTTCGCCCGCCCGGAGCAGTGCCCGCACCCTGCCCACGGCGAAGTCGCCGTCCTGGTGCGGGCCGGCCTGATCCGCGCCGCCGGCGGCTGCCTGCTCCTGTTCCGCGACCAGCCGCTCCAACTCCTCGGCGACGGCGCCCACCCGCGCACCGAGCTCGCCCTCGTGCTCGGACAGCACTGCTTCGGCGGCCGCACTGCGCGATCGAGCGCTCTCGACCAACGCCGCCATCTCCGGCTGCTCGAAGGCGACTCCCGCCGCTTCCGCGCGCCTGGTCAGCTCCGATACGCGCTGGCGTACCGACTCCGTGGCGGCCTCGCGTGCGGCGTCCAGCCTCCGCGCCAGCAGCTCGGCCTGGTGCTCGTCAAGGACCGCGTCGCCCAGGAGCAGCCGCTCGGCGGCGTCGTGCTCCCCCTGGTCCAGCAGCGCCTCGAACGTGGCGCGCGGTGACATGCCCCCCGCGTGGGCGAGGACCGCTTCGGCGAGCATGCCGCCGTCCAGCTCGGCCGCGCCGCCCGTCGGCGACGGGCCGTCGTGCTCTCCTTCCTCCGCGGGGCGGCCCTGCTCGGCCAGGGCGATCAGCACACCGGGGAACCGGACACGGCCCGGCCATGTCTCCAACAGCGCGCGTGGAACTCCGGTCACCTGTCGTCCTTTCCGATCACCGGCAGAGAGACGAGAGCGCTCAGGAGCGCCTTCGCCGGATGACGGGCCGGCTCTCCCAGCCCGTCGGCCTCCTCGAGGAGCGTGTGCCATGTGCTGTCGAGGAGCCGCGCGAACGCATGCTGTTCAGGGGCGAGCGTCGGGAGCAGCGCGGCCGATCCGGAGGCCGCCGTCTCCTGTTCGGCCTCGGTCGCGGGCAGCACCGCGAGCCGGCGCGCCTCGGCCATCACGTCGGCGACCCGTCGCGCGTACGCCAAGTGGTTGCTCCATTCGACCTTCCTGACGCCCAGATCCGTCGCGAGCTGGTCCATGTGGAGCCGCGCTTCCAGAGCGGTGCCCGGCAGTTCGGCGGCGGTGCCCGTCCTGAACTCGGCGGTCGCGTCGGGGCTCGCCATGGCGAGGACCCGGACGAACAGACCGTCGGGCAGCCGGAACATCGCTCGATGCATCGCCCGCCCGTCGAGGAACTTGAAATGCTGGTCGGACCGTTCCAGATCGTTCACTTCGGCGACGAGGCGACGCCAGCCGTCCCGTACGTCCGCCGTCCGTTTCTGCTGCTCGGCCCAGGCGTTGATGTCCTGGAGCGGCACCGGAGCCCGTGTCACGGCGAAGCAGCTCGCGGCCTCCCGCGCCAGACGGAGCCAGGCGGCAGGCACGCCCGACGCCGCCGCGCTGCCGGGAGAGGCCAGCGACTCGCAGACCATGAGGCCGATGTCACCACCGTGCAGCAGCATCTCGGCGATCGCCCCCACCAGGGCCACGGTGCGGTGCTCCGGCGGGGCCTCGGCCAGCTCCATCGCGCTGAAGTACAGCTGCTCGCCGAGCGGACCGTGCTCCAGCGGTACGGCCACGGCCGCCAGCTGCGGCGGCATGGTCTCCGCGTCGCCGAGCCGCGGGGCCAGCAGGTAGGCCTCCATGAAGGCATGACGCTGCCATGCGTCGTGAAGGATCCAGCGACCCCATCGCCGGCGTTGCTCCTCGTCTCCCGTCGAGCCGAAGAGCAACGCCGCGGAGTCGCAGCGCAGTCGCTCGGACGCGGTTCCGGCCTCGAGGCGGTCGTCGAGCACCTTCCAGTCGTCGGCGTCGACAGGGACCGAGGCGAGCGAGGGCAGCGGCGGCAGATACTCGTGCCGGCCACCGGCGCCGGGGTCGTCCCCGGCGTCCCCGAACCAGTCCCGAATGCCCAGCTCCTCGGCGAACTCGGCCGTGAAACCGGTGCTCATGATGTGCAGACCGAGCTCGCTCGGGGCGGGACCCTGTGCGGGGTTCACGGACCGGTTGCCGAGCGGACGGTAGCTGCCGATGACGGTCTCGTGGTCGGACAGCACCGCGCGCGCCCGTGCCTTGGTGCTCCGCAGTGTCCGATCGGCGCCGAGGCGCTGCTGCAGTTCGGCATAGCCGCGGGCGGTGCGCCGCCCGTCCTTGAGCGGCGGGTGCTGAAGATGGACCACGACGCCCCGGTCCCTCAGCCCCAGCAGCCGGCGCCCGAGCGCGTCCGTGCAGGCCTCGCCCTCCGCGGAGTCGTCGGTGACGGCCAGCCGTTCGGAGGCGCCGTCGACGGAGCGCTGGACGAGGTCGACGTACATGCCGTCCCACACCGCTCGCACCACCGGATCGCCCCGGTACACCTCCTCCACCGCGTCGACGAGCTCCCTCAGCACCCGGCCCCAGCGGGCCGACCACTTCGCGCGGTACCCGACCTCGTCCTCGGCCCACGTCTCCGCGAGGTCCGGCAGGGAGACACCGCGCCACTCGGTGCCCGCGTCCGGCGGGGAGTGGTCCGCGCCCCGCCGCCTCCCGAAGTCCGCCGGCAGCAGGGCGATGCTCTGCCCCGCCTCCCAGTACGGATAGGTCCGCCGGGCCCAGCTCAGCAGGTCCGTGACACAGCCCGGCGGCTCGTCCGTGCCCTCGGCCGGCTGTACGAGGACACCCGCCCCGGTGTCCTCGGCCAGCGGGCTCCGCGAGCCCACGTACGCGTACAGGTCGTCGCAGACGACCGCGGACGCCGAACTGCTGCTGCTGCGCTGTTCGAGCAGCACGTTCTCCGGAAAGCGGCTCTGGAGGTCGTACAGGGCGGTGGCGACCTTGCCCTCCAGTTTGGCGGACGGCGTGCCGCCCCACAGGAACACGAGCGTGACGCCTCGCTTCGCGGCGAGTTCCAGCGAGGGCAGCACCGGATGCAGGGCTTCGTACGTGATCCGCGGCACTGCCAGGACGAGCTGGTGCGCCGCCTGCTCGATCAGGTCCTGGACCACCCACTCGACGCCGGCACCCGGGGCCACCCGCTGGAGCGAGCATCGCCCACGGCGCGCCTCCGCCAGCTGCTCCAGCACCCGCGTCGCCTTGGCGCGCAGCTCGTGATGGCGAGCCGGGAGCTGCTCCGGCGGGATGGTGCCCAGACCCTCGGCCAGTCGGTCCAGACCGACCAGCAGGGAGCGGAGGTTGTCGGGCGGTACCACCTCCAGGACCTGGCGGGACCGGAGTTGCTGGGCGAACCGGCTGTCCGGCCGGTTGCGCACCAGGTCGCTGACCCTGGCCTGGAAGAGCTGCAGCGCGCGCCTGCCCCAGCCCGGCGGCATCTGGACGGGGGTGGCGGTCACCGTCCCGGTCACGGGATCCCGGTTGACCACGACCTCCACCGTGTTCCAGTGGACGGCCTCCGGAGGGCTCAGCATCGGGTTGGCGAACGACACGTTCAGCACGCGCTGGCGCACCCCGCGCTGCCTGCGGTCGGTGCGGACGGCCTCCCGGACCGCGCGCAGGAGTTCGGTCTGCGGGATGTCGGTCTCGGAGATCCCGCGCGCGAGGGGCATCGCGATGGCCCCGTAGGGGACCCGGTCCATGCCCTTGCGGTGCAGCAGCACGGCCGCCGTCACCGGGTCGAACAGGAACTTGCGCGCCTGCACCTTCGACGACACCGGCCGGTCCCCGTCGTGATCGCCGAGGACCGTCTGGGCCGCCTGGGTGTTCTCCAGCGTGTTCGTGGAGAAGTCGACGGCCAGGAACCCCCTGCTCCACAGGCCGTGCACCACGTCCAGCATGAGCCGGTTCGGCAGGGAGAACAGCTGCCCCAGGTCCCGTACGGTGGTGCGTCCCGCGGCCACGGCCCGGAGCACCAGCTCCTCCAGCGTGGAGGCGCCCTCCTCGGCGCCGAGCTCCATCCGCAGGGTGATGACACGGCAGGGGATCGCGACAAGAGCGGTCTCGGTCATCGGTTGTCCCCCGTTCCCGCCGCGGCGTCCACGACGATCTCTCCCGTCGAGGCGTCGACGATCCTTCCGACCTCACGGAAGGTCTTGATCACCGACTGCCAGGCGCTTCCGCCATGGCGCTCGAAATGCGGCAGGTTCCCGACGACCACGAGCAACTGCTGCGCCCGCGACAGCATCACGTTGATCACGTCGGCCTGAGCGGTGTGCCCCACGTTCTGCCGCGAGTCCGTGCCCCGTTCCGAGCTGCGGACCAGCGAGACGATCACGGTCTTCGCCTGACCGCCCTGGAAGGAGTGGACCGTGTGCACCCGCCCCTTGAGGAACCCGCGCTCCAGTTCCCGCAGTTGTCTGCGGTACGGCGTCAGTACGGTCAGCTTCCGGGGGTCGTTCTGGGCATCGAGCCCCAGCTCGCGCACCAGGCCCTCCACGAGCTCGATCTCGCCGGGGTTCCACCAGTACCCGAGGTCCTCGCAGCTCGTGTGCTGGGACGTGTCCAGCCAGATCAAGGGCGCGCCCTTCACGTACTCCGGCTTGGTGGCGGAATGGAACTCGTCGATCTCCGGGTCCGGCGCGAGGAACGTGCCGCCGTCGCCGTCGGGGTAGAAGGCCCGGGCGAAGGGCTGGGCGATGGCCGGGTGCATACGGAACTGCGTGTCGAGGGTGTCCATCGGGCTCGTGGTCTCGGCGCGCTGGGTCGAGTCCCGTCCCTCGAAGAAGCGGCCGAACATCTGGACGAACCTCAGATAGCTCTCGCGCGCCGCGTAGTGCAGCCTGATGCGCTCGTCGGGGTGCGACGACAGGCTGTCGAGAAACGTCTTGACGTCCTGGGCCCGGTGCGGGCCGAGCTGCAGATGGTCGCCCACCAGGGTCCAGCGCACGCCCAGGACCAGCGGCATGATGATCTCCGTCGGCCAGGCCTTGGCCGCCTCCTCGATGATCACCCAGTCGAAGACGTCGGACGGATCCCGCACGTCGTCGGTGAGCGTGCCCGCGATCGAGCACGTCGCCAGCACGACGTCGGCGCTCGCCCGGATGCGCTCGGTCAACTCCACCATGTTCTCCTGGGCCACATCGGCCCACCGCAACATCACCTTCTCCTCGGACGCGTTGCGGGCCCCGTGGTGGCCGTTCGCGACCCGCTCGCGGATCCGCGTGACCAGATCCTCGGCGATCGCCTCCGCCGTGAACCGGCGCAACTCCGGACGCAGATCGGAGGGGTCCATCTTGCGGGACAGCTCCCGGAGCATCAGCACCGACTGGGTGTCGATCACCGGCCGGAGCAGCTCGACGCACTTGCCGGCCAACTCGTCCAGCGCGTCGTTCGACTGCGCGCTCACCAGCACACGGGCGCCGTGCTCCGTCCTGAGGAAGTCGCGCAGCGCGTGCGAGACCACGGTGCTCTTGCCCGTGCCCGGGGGCCCCTGGAGGGCGTAGAAGGGATGGAGTCGCAGCATGTCTGCGATGATCCGGGCAGCCTTGCCCCGCAGAGGTTTCTCGCCGACCGGCGCCGGAATCTCCAGCGTCGCGTCCCGCCGCCCGCGCAGTTCGATGGACGTGGGCGTGTGCAGGACGCGCGCCAGACCGGCCTTCTGGCGCAGCGACGCCAACCCTCGTGCCTCCCGCCGGAGTTGGACCTCCGTGCCGAGGTCGGTGTCGGGCCTGAGCCACCCCTTGACCGGAAGCTCCTTACCCGGCGCCTGCTCGACCACGATGGACTCCGCGTCCAGGCGCTCCTTCAACCGGAACGAGACGGAGCCGCTGCCGAAGTACGGGCTGTGCCGGTCGTACACCACGGAGACCGACGCCCGGTCGTCCTCGGCGAGAAGGCCCTTGGCGAAGTCGCCGAGCGCCGGCCGGTGCCGGGGATCGGCGCAGTAGGCGGTGAGCAGCTCGTCGCCGTGCATCCACTTGCGTTCCCTGCCCCTGTCATGCGTCAGCACGAGTCGGCCGTCGCCCGTTTCGCTGAGCGTGTACGGGTACTGCCGGGCCCGGAGCACCGCGCCCTGGTAGTCCAGCATGAAGGACACGGCCCGCAGCATCTCCTGGACGTCGGAACCCTGCGCGCTCTGCTCCGTGTTCCGGACCGCTTCCGTCAGCTCCTCCCACGACGGGCGGTCGGCCCGCTCGTCCTCCAGCGGCTGCCCCAGCCGGAACGGCACCAGATCCACCTTGCCGATGCGCCGTTTGGGCCTGACCGACAGGATCTCCGACGCGAAGCGTCTGTCCACGAGGTACTTGATGACCAGCGTGTCGGTGCGCGTCACCGTGCGGCGGCCCATCGCGTCGTACTCGTACAGGAACGCGCAGAACCACACGGCCTGTTGCCCGATGAGCACCCACTGGGCCTCACTGAGCGAGCGGTGGTCGCCGTCCACGAAACCGACCGCGCCGCCGTGCCAGTGCACCAGCTCCGCTTCGCGCAACTCCTCCTCCAGGAAGGCCTGGAGTTCCTGGCAGCCCTGAGGGGTGTCGGGACTGTGGTCGGTCCAGCCCCGGCTCGTGTGGATCGTCACCACGGACTGGTCGGGCATGAAGGCCAGCAGCCGCGGTCGCGCTCCGGTCGGCGCCGGATCGAGGGCCAGGCAGATGCCCGACCAGTTGCGCTGCAGCGCGGCCGACGCCTCGAACGAGGAGCTGCGGCCCGTGGGCGACGGGTCGAGCATGTCGAGCAGCGCCTGGCGGAGCGGGCGGGGGAGTTTGAGGGAGAGGTTGAGCTCACGGCGCATCGCGCGGTGGAGGCGGGCCAGCGCCGCGGGCAGTTCCTCGCCCTCGGCCGCCTCGACGGCGGCGCACTCGCCGGGCAGCTTGTCCGTCAGGGAGCCGACGAA
The DNA here is from genome assembly GCF_042731085.1 of Streptomyces sp. NPDC059875. Classification (NCBI taxonomy): domain Bacteria; kingdom Bacillati; phylum Actinomycetota; class Actinomycetes; order Kitasatosporales; family Streptomycetaceae; genus Streptomyces; species Streptomyces sp. NPDC059875. Next base: position 306,584 of record NZ_JBHWJZ010000001.1, on the reverse strand, counting down.
CAACTCCCACCCGAGGACACCGAGTCCGAAGACGTCGGTGCTGCCGTGGTCCAGGTGACGCAGCCGGATGTCGCAGAAGACGGAGGGATGGTTCTCCGGTGCCAGGTAGGCCAGGTGGTGGGCCTTGGCGACACCGGGCGGCGGAGTGAGGAACAGCGCCTTCACGGCCTCGTCGTACTGTGCCTTGCTGCTCGGACCGTGGACCGACTGCAGCAGGTTGTTCAGCAGGGCACTCAGCTCGAACCGCGCCAGGGCCAGCGTCGTCCGGCCCGGATTGTGCGGCGCGGGGTTGACGCGGACGGCGGCCAACGTCAGGTTCCGGTGCACGATCCGTGTGCCGTGCAGCTGGCCCAACGCGTCCACCAGCAGACTGAACTGCTCGAACGCCACCACGGGGAAGGCCGTCGCCCACTCGTTCACCACGGACCGCCAGTCCTGGGCGAGCGGCTGCCCCTCCTGGCGCGTCATGATGAACGCGACACGGCAGCTCCGGTCGAACCTGCCCTCCACGATCTCCGGCAACGCCGGATGGCCGAGCATCTTCAGACGTAACAGATTGCGTACCTCGTGGTCCCAGAGGTCCCCTCCCGCCTGCTCGACGTTGAGGAACAGCGCCACCTCGCGCACGTCCGTGGGGTGGTCCAGGCTCCGCAGGACGAAGTGGAGCAGACGCTCCCTGATCAGCTCCTGGTAACCGCCCACCAAGCGGTACCGGCCGTGCCGGGCCTGTTTCCCCGTGAACAGGTCGTCCAGCAGGTCCTCGACGTACTCGGGCGCCAGCTCGTCATCCATGCGTCTCCTCCGTTCCCCCGCCGTCGCCACCGCACGCGACGGGATTGAGCCTGAGCACCACGAATCCGTCGTCGGCGGCGATCGCCAGCCGTCCCGACGAGAGTGGCGTGAGCCGGGTGCACGGTGATCCCAGCGGTATTCGGCGCACCGGCCGCCAGCCGGACGTCCGTTCCTCGCGCCACACCACGACGGTTCCTTCGCGCCCGGCGGTCGCCCGCAGCCGGGCCGGGTGGAGGCGGGCGTCGGGTGCGTCGAGGGCGACCGGTGCGTCGAGGGCGACGCAGCCGATCGTGCGCGTGTGCTCGTCGTCCGCCCCCGCGGGCAGCGGTTCCTGCTCCGGGTCGGCTGCGTCGGCTGGAGCCGGTACGTCCAGCTCGGCACCGTCCGACGCGCGCAGAACCCGCACCGTCGAGTGCCCGGCGCACCGCTCCGTCACGACCAGCGTCTCCGTGCCGTCCGCCGACACGTGCCGTCGCAGGTCGCGGATCGAGGAGGCACGGCCCACCGACGCGACGCCGGCGCGCGCCGTGGCCGAAGGGTCCCAGAAGTGCACCCGGGAATCCCGCTCCGCCGCCGTGACCAGGACGCTCCCGCCCTGAGGCCCGCGCAGCGCGCCGATCGCCGTGATCGCTCTGCTTCCGGTCGACGTCTCCAGGAGTGCGGGACGACCGGAGGAGGTGGCCGGACCCACGACCCGTACGATGCCCCGCTTGTCGCCGACCACCGGCACCACGCCCTGCCCGGTCGACGGCAGGGCAGCCAGGACCGGATTGCCGCTGCTCTGCACGCCGGTGAGGGGCCCCTCTGCCTCGGCCACGATCGCCGGGCCGCCCTCACCTTCGCTCACCCGCCAGAGCGCGAGGCGGCCCTCGTCGGAGACGGTGATCAGCCGGCCGCTCCCCGCGGGGCCCGGTACACCCACGAGACCGGCCAGCGCCGTCCGCGCGCTCAACCGGTCCACCAGGGAGGGCACTCTGCCGCCGACCGACCACAGCCCCAGGAGGCCGGACCGGTAGGCCGCCACCACGAGCGGAACGTCGTCCGGGCCCGAGAGGGAGACCAGACCCACCACGTCCCCTCCGGAGACGCCCACGGCGGGCGTCGACAGCGTCCCGTCCGGGCCGAGGAGAGCGAGGTAGCCGGCCTCGCCCGCGACGACGAACCGTCGGGTGCTGTCGGGGAGGGCGACCATCACGCGGACCACCTCGACCGACGACGTGGTGCGCGGCTCCGGGCGCTCGCCGGCGGCGGTGCCGGTTGCGGTAGTGGTGGCGTCCGTGTCCCAGAGCTGGAGGGTCCGGTCGTCGTGGGCGACGGCCAACAGGCCCGGCCCGACGCCCTCGCCGTCCGCTCGCCCCTCGCCCGCTCGCGCGTCCTGCGCGCCCTCGCCGCCCGACTCCTCGCCCTCGGCGTCGCCGCCGTCCGGCCGAGGTGTGGCCGAGCCGTGAGCGGCGAGCGCGCTCACCGGGCTGGCGCACCCGCTCAGCAACAGGGTGGGGTGGTGCTCCCGCCACGGCTCCCAGGCCATCACGGACCCGTCCACGGAACCGGTGACCAGCCAGGTGGCGTCCGGGCGCGTGACGAGGGTGGTGACCACGGTGTCGGCGCCGCCGAGTTGCAGATGCAGCGGCACGCGGCGCAACCGCCCCCAAGCGACCTCCCAGGCGGCGTCGGGGCCCCCGTCGTGCGTCCGGCCGGTCGCCCGGAGCCCGCCGAGCTGGCGCAGACCCGGTCGGTCGCCCTGCTCGGACTCCTTGATCAGATGCGCCGACGCGACCGTGCCCAGGACCTCGATGGGCAGATCGGTGGGAGCGGTACCCGTACCCGGTCCCGGGGTGAGGGCCAGAGCGCTGAGCGACGCGGGCGGCAGCCGGTCGACGACGGCGGGCCGCCCGGCGAGCGCGGCCCAGCCCGCCGCACCGCAGTCGGCCGCGTACTCCGCGAGCCGGCCGGCCAGATGCGGGCTGAGCGGCTGTCCTTCACCGGCCTGCGCGGCCGCGAGGTCGAGCAGGGCGAGGAACATCTCGTACCTGCGGTCCGGCGTGCCGTCGCCGAGCAGCTGCTCGGTGTGGGTGCGGTGCGCCAACCGGTACACGCTGCGCCGGTCCTCCCCGTCCACGAGGACGTAGGCCGCGGCCCGGTTCAGGAACAGCTCCAACTGCTCGTCGTCGAAAGGAACATCGGCCCCGGCGATGCCCGCGGCGGCGCACGCCCAGATGCCGTCCGCGAGAGGCAGCCCACGGCCGTGGGCGTAGGCAAGGGCCCGCAGCAGCGGCTCGGCCGTGGGCAGTCCCGCGGTGATCCGCTGGACGGCGGCCCCGAAGAGTCCGCTCTGGTCGCGCTCCAGCATCTGGGCCAGTGCGGTCCGCCCGCCGGCGCCGGGGGACAGCACGGTGGGCCGCTGCTCGATCTCCTGGACCACCAGGGCGGCCTGGAGGAACTGCCAGGATCCGGTGCGGACATGGGATTCCACGGCATCCGCCACGGTGCGGGTGACCGTCTCGTGCCAGTCCGCGTCACCGGCGGGACGCTCGCCCAGGATCGCGCGTACGTTGCGCTCGGCGTAGTCGCGGGCCGCCGACGGATCCGGTTCGAGGGACAGCACCCGGGCGTGTCCGGTGGTCGAACCGAGAACCTCCAGAAGGTCGACGTGTCCGCTCCCCTCCGCCGGCCGGCCGGCGCCCGAGACGGCGGCGTACGGGGAAGTCCGGGTGCCTATGAGGAGCCGTACACCCGGAACGGTCACGAGGTCCCGTAACAGGGCGGCGATCCGGACGGGATCCCTGGCCTCGTCGAGGGCGTCGGCGACTATCAGGGCCGGTGTCGGCGCTCCCGCCGCCGCGTGGGTGCCGCCGGTGAGTTCGGCAAGACGGCGGCGTACGGTGTCGAGTGCCTCGCCACCCCCGAGGACGCCGGCCGGCCCGGGACCACCGGAGTGCGCGTCATCACCCGGGTACGCGTCGAGTTTGTCGGCCAGCTGCCGGACCACATCCGCGGGGGTGCTGCCCGTCAGTGGCAGTACTGCCACGATCCGGGGGGAACGCGCGGTCTCCCGCCCCTCTCCTTCGGGCCGGGACCACCGCAGCAGACTCTCGCCCAGCAGCGCGGACTTGCCCGCGCCGGGCGCGCCCGTGACCGCAAGCACGGCCGCTCCGGCGGGATCGGCGCACCAGGCGGCGACGGTACGCAGGTCCTCCGCCCGGCCGGTGAAGTCGTGGACCACTTCGAGGAACCCCACCTTGTCCGAAGCCGGCATGTGTGGAAGTGCGTCGGGTGTGTCGTCGAAGCGGCTCTGCAGCCGGCGCTGGTCGGCCACCGTGGTCGCCCCGGCGAGCGGAACCCTGTCGCGCAGGACGAGACGGAGTTCGGCGCCCGTCTCGCCGCCGACGAGCTCCGCGTGGATGCGGTGGCGGTTGAAGTGGCCCTGCAGGTCACGCAGGCTGAAGACCTCGTCGTTGGAGGTCTTCGCGTCCAGGTACCGCTCCAGCACGTCGCGGAACGTGCCCAGATAGCCCTGTGCCTCGGGCTGTCCGGTGGCGACCATCAGCAGGGAGCGCACGCCGGCCTGACCGCTGCCGTTGAACCTGTGGGCCACGTCCTGGACGAAGCGCGTCGAGTTGCACGCCTCGATCATCACGAGCGCCCAGTGGCTCTCGTCCTGCCCACGCCTGCGCTGCTCGGCATGGACGTAGTGGGCGACCATGTCGGGCGTCACCCGGGCGTCCCCACGGTCCTTGGAGCCGGGCACGAGCAGCACGGCACCCATCGCCGCCGCGCGGCCGTGGCCGAACCACAGCAGCGCGGACGGGCGGGACTCGTCGTCGCCACGCCGCTCCCCGGCCCAGTGCGCGAGCGCCTCGTCGGCGTCGGTCAGCGACTCCACCGCGTCGCCGGCGAAGACGGGATCGACGGCCTGCCCGCCCATCCGCCGCAGTACGGCCACGGTACGCGCGGCCTCGTCGACCGTGTCCGCGTCCGGGAACCCGGCCACCGGTCCCACCGGAATCGCGTGGACGGCGAACGAGTCCGCGACATCGGCCCCCATGTCGTCGAAATCAGAGGCCATGGCGTCAGACGTGCCGCTCCGATGCCACCACGAGCACGAGCCGTGTCACCGGCTCGCTGCCGCCCACCACCTCGATCTCGTACAGCCCGGGCCGGGTGGCCACACAGGTCGCCACCAGCGTTCCGTCCCGGTCGGGCACCGGCTTCAGCTCCGGGTACAGGACCTCGTCGAGACCGCTGACCTCCTTGGCGGTGCAGTGGAGGTCGAAGACGCCGTCCCAGCCGGACACCTCGATGGTCAGGGGAGAGCCGGGCTCGACCCATTCCGGCACGTCCAGATCGAAGGATCCGTCCCCCAGCATGGCTCCGAGCTCGTCGGGGTGACGCAGGCCGCGCAGCATGCCGCGCGCCAGGTCGACGACGGTCCGACTGCGGGCGAGCGCGCCGTGTTCCTGGTAGACCGTGATCGCCTTCTCACGGGCGCCCGGCAGATGCGCGGCGAACTGGTACACCGTGCCGTCGCCCTCGCGGTTCTCGCGTCGCGGCCGGCCATCGGGATGGAAGAGCACACGGTCGTCGGAGGGATCCCGTTCGAGGATCGAATCCTGGCCCACGACGCCGTCCGCCGTCATGCGATAGCTCTGCAACGTGCGCTTGCCGAGACCGACCACCATCCTGTGGTCGGGCAGCGTGAGGCCCTGCCTGCTGTCGCGCCACCGCATGGACTCCAGGACCAGCTCGCGCCGGCCGCCCAGCGCGACGAGGTCGTCGGCGTTCGGTACCCGCGAGTCGAGGCCGAGGTCGAGCGCACGGTAGCCGGGGAGCAGGTCGTACACACCCGGCATGGTCCGGGCGGCGTCCCGCAGGACGGTGCGGGGGAGCGGAAGCGGCGCCCCCTTGCCGGAGTCGAGCATCACGGCCGCCTTGACCGATCCGCTGAAGGGGGTGCCGACGGTCAGTACGGCGCGGATGTCGGGCCCGAGGTCGCCGCGGTGGACGAGTTCGCGTACGAGGAGCCCGCCCAGGGAGTGGGCGACGAAGACGATCCGGGCCGGGCCGGCCTCGGGATGCAGGCCGAGGTAGTGGCGGTGGGCGGCGTGCTCGCGCCAGGCTTCGAGGTGCCGACGGGCCGCGGTCGCGAGCAGCGCTCCGTTGTGTTCGACCGAGAGCCGCCAGTCGTAGGGGAACGGGTGGACGGCGCTGCGGTGCAGGGCCTCGTGACGTAACTCGCTCACCAGGTGGTTGTAGGGCTGCGCCGAACCGAGCCCGGGCATCCACTCGGCGACGTTCAGCACGCCGGTCGGCTCGACCCGCCCCGTGGCCTCCGTGCGTTCTTCCTCGGTGACACCGAGCGCGCGCAGCCGATCGGCGTGCATGCGCGCGGAGTACTCGAAGAGCCGTTTGACGCCCCACAGTTGCTTGCCGCTCTCGACGTCCCTGAGCGCACTCCCCATGATGCCCGGCACGATGATCACGGCATCGTGCAGCAGCCGCTCGGCCACCCGTCGCCCACTCATGCTCCACGCCCCTCGAGTCGCCGCCCCATGCTGCTCCCCCTTGCGTCACTCGCCGTGGTGGGCCACGAGGCTAGCAGAGGAAAAACAAAGGTCACCGTGGCTTGCACCGCAGGCCATGAGCCCTTTGGAGCACGGCAGTTCCACCTTGCGCCCCCGTGCGCCCCGCCGCGGAGAGGGCCAGTGGCCGACGGCTGTCTGTCAGCCCGGAACCCGGAGTCGAGTAGCGGCGTCGTCGCTCGGCGTATCTGGGTATCCCGCCGAGAAAAATTGGGTCCGGTTGCCGATGAACCTGCCTCTGCACCACCGCAAACTGCCTGCATGGGTCCCGAACTCGGCCAAAGCAACCCAGAGGGTCCGTCCCGCCGCACAACCACGAACGGCGATGTCGCCGTCACGATGCAAAAGGCTGTCCCCGATCGCGGCCTTCTTGCAGCAAGCGGCCGCCAACTGCTCGGGAAGCGTGTTCTTGACATTGTTCTCGCCCTGCTGGCACTGATCCTGCTGTCGCCGATACTTCTGGTGACGGCATGCGCGATCAAGGTGTCTTCCGCAGGGCCGGTCCTTTACCTGCAAGAGCGCGTCGGCCGCGACGGGAAGCCTTTCAGGATGCTCAAGTTTCGTTCGATGCGTCGGGATGCGGAGCGTCAGCGGTCGGCGTATCTGGACCTGAACGAATGCGCTGGTCCCCTCTTCAAGATTCGTCACGACCCGAGGGTTACCCCGGTGGGGCACGTTCTTCGCAAGTGGAGCATCGATGAGCTGCCACAGTTGTTGAACGTCATACACGGCGAGATGAGTCTCGTCGGCCCGCGACCCCCTCTTCCGGAGGAGTGTGAGCAGTACGGTCCGCGGGAGCGGCAGCGTTTGCTCGTGAAGCCCGGAATCACCTGCATCTGGCAAGTCAGCGGCCGTTCCGATGTCGCGTTCGCCGAACAGGTGCGGATGGATCTGGACTACATCGCCAACTGGGACCTCGTGATGGACATCCGGCTGCTGATCAGAACGGTACCGGCCGTGCTCGAGCACCGCGGCGCCTATTGAGGTTGTGCTCATACCAGTTGTGCTCATACCACCAGTTGTGCTCATACCAACAGTTCCGAGAACTCTGCGGTCAGGGGGGCCCGCTCGGCGCTGCGGGAGTCGCTGCGGGAGTGAAGGAGCAGTGCCTGATGGGCGAACATCGCACACCAGACGTTGGCGATGTCCTGATGGCCTGAGAAGAGAACTCCGCCGTCCGGTCGCACGAAGCCGAGCAGCGCTCGAGTCAGCCCCTCCAGACGTCCGGCCCAGTGGTTCCCCCGCAGGTATCCACGGCCGCGCAGCAGGAGGCCGATGCGCAAGGCCTGGGCGAGAACGTCGGAACGCACGATCCCCCCTCCCGTGGTCTCCGCAAGGGTTCCGTCAACGGACTGGAGTCCCATGAGGCGGGCGTAGACCCTCTCGATGACCTCCAGCGCTTCGTCTTCCGTGTGGAGCGCCCCGATGAGCAGGCCCTCGATCCCGTAGAGGAGCGGGTGCAGCTCGCGGCACGGCCAGGCTTCCTCCAACACCGCCTTCCAATGCTCGCAGGTCCGGTGGCAGACCCGGCTGAGAGGGGTCCTGAGCACGCCATCAGGCATCCGGAGCAAGGCCGCAGCCGCCTTCAGGTGGTGCGGACCCGGTTGCGTCGACCAACGGTCGGGAAGTGGCGCGCCGTCGACCGCGTCATGGGACTGCAGAACGGCAGCTCCCGAACCAATGCTTTCGATGGTGGTGCAGAGGCCGGCGGCAAGGTTCTCCCATGCGCCGTGCCGGTCGACCTCCCCGAAACAGGCGACTCCCCGCGCGGCCATCGCCAGGTCGAACGTGAACACGCCGGCGTTCCGCCAGTCGGAGCGACCGGCCGACAGGTACAGCCGCGTCGGTGGAACTCCCTGTTCCGACACGGTGCGGGTGATCCATCCCAACGCCTGCCGACCGTGCTCGTGCGCCTCCGCGGCACGGTCCGGAGAGCTCGCCGCGCCCGACGCCAACCAGGCCATCGTGGTCAGGTAGTAGCCGGTGATCTCGAGGTATACGAACTCTGGTTGCCCCTCCCGATCCAGCCATCCGGCGACCGCTCCGCGCTGGGCGCCCTCCTCGATCTGAACCCCGCTCTCCAGCAACCATCGCTCGATGCGCAGGGCAGCCTCCGCTGTCTCGGGAGACAACCCGGTACCGGTGATCGGGTACGTCTCCGTCATGGCCGGGACTCCGTTCCTGCCGCTGGCGCGATCACCTCTCCGAGGATCTTCACGATCCGCTCGCCGGCGAGGCCGTCCCCATAGGGGTCATGGCACGTGGCCATGCGTGCATAGCGGACGGGGTCCTCGAGCAGTGCGGCCACCGCTGCGACGATGTCGTTCTCATCGGTTCCGACAAGGTTGGATGTCCCAGCCCTGAGGGGCTCCTCACGTTCCGTACGACGGTTGACCACGAGAAGCGGTTTACCCAAGGCCGGTGCTTCCTCCTGGATGCCGCCCGAATCCGTCAGTATCAGATAGGAGTCGGCGAGCATGTGCGTGAAGGGGATGTAGCTGCATGGCGCCAGCACGTCGACGTTCCGGGGACAGGCTCCGTTCAGGGTCTGTTGGATCATCCGGATGACCGGCGGAGACGGGTGACGCACCAATTGGAATTGCACGTCGGGGTAGAGACTCGCCAGCTGCCGGACAGCGCCGAAAATTGATCTGATCCCGTCGGGTATGCTCTCGCGCCGGTGCGCGGTGATCACAATTCGGCGTTGGCCTTCGGGGGGCGCGGCCGTTTGACGCGGCTGCGAGCGGGCCCAGTAGAGCGCGTCGATGCCGGTGTTCCCGGTGAGGTGGATCCGGTCCGGTGCCACCCCCTCGCGTACGAGGTTGTCCGCGGCCGTCTCGCTGGGGGCGAAGTGCAGATCCGCGATCGCGCCGACGATCCGCCGGTGGCCCTCTTCAGGCCAAGGCGCACTGTTGTCATAGGTCCGCAGCCCGGCTTCGACGTGAGCCACTCTCGTGGAGGAATGAAAAGCCGCGACGCCGGCGGCCATCGTGGTCGTGGTGTCGCCCTGAACCATGACAACGTCCGGCCGTAGCCGGTCACAGATGTCGGCGGCCCATTGGGCCACCTTCCACGCCACCTCGGCAGGCCGTTGGTTCTTTCGCATCACCGCCAACTCGTAGTCGGCGCTCATCCCGAACGTCGTGAGAGCATCGGACAACAGCTCTGAATGCTGGCCGCTGGAGCACACGATCGTCTCGAAGGTCGAATCCTGGTCGCGCAGCGCCCGAATGGGCGAATACATCTTGATGACCTCGGGCCGTGTCCCGACGAACGTGACCACGCGGATGCGTCTCGACATGTGCCACCTCTGAGGACTTGCTCAGCTCTGTGCCGCGCGCCTGAGGCGTTGCGTGCCTTCAGGCTCACGGTGCGTCCAGTCTGCGGTGGTGTCGGGGCCGGTTCATCGGTAACCGGACCCAATTTTTCGCGACGGGATGCCCAGATATCGCGTGACTCACTGCCCGCGGCTCACCGTGAGGCGTCGTCGTCAAGCGGGATCGCGGCCTCCTCGCGTGTGTGCACGCCGAGTTTCGCGAGCACGGCGGCCACGTGATGTGCGGCGGTCTTGGGGGTGATGTAGAGCCGGGCGGCGATCTCCCTGTTGGTGAGTCCCTCGCACAGCAGGCGCTGGACCTCCCGCTCCCGCTTGGTCAGGCCGTACGGGTTGGCGCGCGTCGAGGCGCGCTTGCCGTACGGGGTGCGCCGCACCCCGGCCGCCCGCAGGCGTTCCCAGGCGCGGTCCGCAGCGGGTCGGGCCCTCAGGGAGCGGAAGGTCTCCAGGGACTGCCGCATGGCGGGCACGTCACCGCCGAGACCGGCCAGCGCCGCGTCGTACGGGCAGCCGAGCTCCTCCCACACGCGCACCGCCTCCCGCCACTGCCCGGCCAGTTCCAGGGCGTACGGCTCAGCCACCCGCGTCTGCGAGAGCTCGCCGCCTGCCAGGCGGGACCAGCGCAGCATCGCGCCGACGAGCCAGGGGTCGCTGTCGATGGTGACCGCCTTCATGCCGTGTTCGGCCTCCGCCACGGCGAGGCCGTCGTCCCCTTCGAGCCAGGCCGCCTCAGCGCGGGCGGCCCACACCGGACCCGCAAGGAGGAGATCCGCCTCTTCGCCGTACGAGAGTGCCTCGTCCAGCAGCGGCCACACCCCCGGTTCGCCTCGGCGGGCCCTGACCAGCGCTGACGTCACCAAGGGCAGCAGCCGGTGCAGCGGTTGGGGGTTCCGGTCGAGCACGTCGCCCGCCTTCTGGGCGGCCCGTGCCCACTGGCCCCGGTGCAGCATGCCCAGGCCGGCCGCTCCGAGGGCCAGCACGAGGAACGTCGGGAGTTCGTGTTCGCGGCAGTACGCGCAGGTGCGGACGGTCAGTCGATCGAGGCGCGGCAGATCGTGGTGGAGTGCCGCGGTCCAGCAGGCCACCGCTCCGATCTTGCAGGCGTCGTCCGTCATGCCGTCCTCGGCCATGGCCGCCTGCCAGGCGTCCTCGAGATCCTGCCAGCCTTGCTCGCGGCCGGCCACGTTCACCAGGGCCTCGTAGAGACGCGCATGGGTCTTCAGCGCGGGTTCGCCCAGGCTCAGCCCGAGTTCGGCGGCCTTGCCCGCGTAGTCGGCCGTCGTCGCGGGGTCGTAGCCGAGGCAGGCCAGTTGGGCGAGGTTGGCGTAGGCCCAGGCGAGTTCCCGCGTCGCGCCTTCGCCTTCCAGCACCCGAACGGCGTCCAGGCCCGCTCGCCAGGCGTCGGTCGCGTGGACCGCCAGCCAGTGCATGTGGGAGAGCCGGCGCAGGTCCTCTGCCTCGCCGCGCCGGTCGCCCTGCTCGTGGCGCAGTCGGACCGCTTCGTCCCAGGCCTCGATCGCCTCCGGAAGGCTCCCGGTCACGTAGCTCTCGTGCGCCTGGGCTTCGAGCAGTTCGACGCGTTGTGCGGGCGGTGCGGCAGCCGGGTTGCGCACGGCGCGCCCGTACAGCTCGGCGGCCTCCCGGTGCGAGCCGAGCGCCGCGGCGTAGGCGGCTGCCCGCGGGGCGTACTCGGCCACGGCCGCTTCATCCCCGGCCTGCTCGGCGTGGAAGGCGAGCTGCGCGAGATCGACCGGATCGACCGGGCCGGAGCGCAGGGCCGCCAGGACGCGGCCGTGCAACCTGGCGCGCCGGTAGGCCGGGAGCGACTCCCAGACGGCCCGGCGTGCCAGCTCGTTGCGGAAGCACAGCGCCGGACCGTCCGGGCGCAGCACACCCGCTGCCAGGCAATCCTCCAGCCCCGTGGCGGCGTCCGGTGATACGGCGGCGATCAACGGTTCGGTGGCGCGGGGCCCGATGACGGCCACCGTCTCCGCCGCTTGCCGGGCCCGGTCCGGGAGCTGGGCCATGCGGCCCAGTACCGCTTCACGCACCGTGGTGGGGACGCCGGGGGTGCGGGCTGCCAGGACTTCCGTGACGTAGAACGGGTTTCCATGCGTGTTGCAGAACAGCTCGTGGGCGTCCACGGGGTCCCCGGCCGCGGCGGTCAGATCGGCGACCGCTCGGCGGCTCAGCGGCTCCAGTGTGCAGCGGTGGACCGCGGCGAAAGCGGCGAGGTCGCCCAGTACCGCCGCCAGGGGGTGCGTGGGGCCGACCTCGTCGTCGCGATAGGTGGCCAGGAGCAGGAGGGGGATCCGGTCGATCCGCCGGGCCAGAAAGCGGACCAGGTCCAAAGTGGCCTGATCGGCCCAGTTCAGGTCCTCGATCACCAGCAGCGTCGGCTGCCCTCCCGCCTGGCCGCCGAGCGCGGTGAGCACTCCGCCGAAGGTTCCGACCGGGTCGGTACGCCGACGCAGGCCCGCCTCCAGGGCCTGGGACACCGGCGGGTCGAGCAGCGCGGCGATGTCCATCAAAGGACCCAGGGGGCGCGGCGCGGAGAGCGGGTCGCAGGCCCCGAGCAGTACCCGGGCGCGCCCGGTACCGCCCCGCTCCTCCGCGAAGCGTCGCACCACCGCGGTCTTGCCGATACCCGCCTCACCGCGCAACAGCACCAACTGTCCGTGGCCGTGTTCAGCCCGCTCCAGGCAGTCCGCGAGATTCTGCAGTACGGCGTCGCGTTCGAGAAGGTCGGTCACGGCTGTCCCCAGCGTGGATGCGTCGTGTATCCACCTTCAGTCTAAGGATCTTCGGGCGGGAACGCTTTCACGCCCACTCCAGTGCGCCGGTCGCGTCCTGCACCACCCGGCACGTCCCGGCGACCGGGCTCCGAGTGACCGCGTCGTCGCTCGGCGTATCTGGGTATTCCGCCGCGAAAAATTGGGTCCGGTTGCCGATGAACCCGCCTCGGCCCCACCGCAGACTGCTTGCATGCGCCCCGAACCCGACCGAACCACCCCAGAGGGTCCGTCCTACCGCGCAGCCATGAACGGCGATGTCGCCGTCACGACGCAGAGGGCTCGGAAGCCGGCCCCGGCCGGACCGTCCGATCCGCAACGGAAGCCGGAGGACGTCCCCGGCCGTGAGGGCTCGACCACGTCCGCCCGCCCCGAGATCCACCTGTTCGAACCTTCGGGATACGCCGGGGTCTTCCAACACGCCTGCCGCCTCGGTCAGCTCCTCGGCCAGTCCGGCCGGCGTGTGGTGCTCCACACCGGGCACGAGCACGAGGAGGTGCGCCTGGAGGGCGTCGACCTGTGCCCGTGCTCCTGGTGGCCACGTCATCGTGATGCCGGCGCTCGCCGCTCCGGCGCCATCGCCCGCAGGTTCGTCAGCCATACGCTGCCGCACCTTCACGCCACGGTGCCACGCGGCGCGGTCCTTCACGTGGAGGGGATCGCCGCGGCGGGGGCACTGACCCTTCTCGCACTGAGCGTTGCGCGGTTCAGGGATCGCCTGGTGATCTACTCACCGCACGACACGTTCTCGCGCCGAGGCCGGGTGGACGGCGCGTTGCTGCGGCTCGCCCTGCGAGTTCCGCACGCGATCATCGTCTACTCCGATGCGGACGTCGAGGTTCTTCGCCGCCGTGGTCTCGAGGCGCACCGTTCTCCACTCGTCCAACTCGTGCCCGAGGCCTCGGACGATGAGCGGCTCAAGTGGCGCAACGAGTGGCGGGCCGGTTCGGACGTGTCCGTCGTCCTCTTCGCGGGATGCATCCGACCCGAGAAGCGGCTCGACGTGCTCATCGAGAGTGCTCGCGACTGGCCCGCGAATCGGCGCTTGGCCGTCGTGGGCGAAGACCGTGGCGGGTGGGTTCACTGCGCGGAGCTCGCGGAGGCCTACGGCGTCGACGTCGCCGCACGAGTGGAGTTCCTCGAACTCGCGGAGTTCTCGGCGGCGATCTCGGCGGCGGATCTCGTCGTCCTGCCCTATGACAAGGCGAGCCAGAGCGGGGTGCTCGCGGTCGCCCGTCAGCTGGGCACCCCGACCGCCGCGGCGAACGTGGGTGGCCTGCGGGAACTCGCCTCACAGACGTTCGAGCCGGGCGACCCGCACGATCTCAACCGTGCCATCGATGCCCAGCTGGCCCGCACCGTGGCACCCGACCCGTCCCTCGACGAGAACCTGGCGGTCACCGTGCACCTTCGCGCATACGGGCAGTCGCCATGACCAGGCTTTGGTCTCGCCTCGTCCCCGGGCCCTCCACGCCGACGGACGGCGTCGTTGCGCGCTGGTGGCCACTGGTGGCGCTCACCACGCTCGTCGCCCTCGTGGCGAGCCTGGTGGCCTTGGGTGTACGAGCCCCCTCCTACAGCGCGACCACGAGGATGCCGCTGACGCCGCTCGCGCAATCGGACGAGACGTTCCTCGGAACCGGCCTCATCCGTGATGCGGGCGATGCCACCCGTACCTCCTCCATGGCGGCGCAACTGCTGGACTCCCACCGCGTCGCGGCCGCGACCGCCCAGTCCCTCGGAGGACGCTGGACGCCCGAATCCGTCCGCGACGCCGTCGACGTCGCGCCGGTCGGCGAAACGAACCTGATCGGGATCACCGCCCGAGCGGCCGACCCGGGCCAGGCGGTCCGCCTGGCGCAGACGTTCGCGGAGACGGCTCTGAAGGATCGGTGGCAGACGGTCTCCGCCGAACTGGACCGCCGCATCGCCTTCGCGGCCAAGAACACCGCCGCCGATCCGAACACCGGGGAGGAGTCACGGAAGCTGCAACTGCTCAAATTCGTCCGCGAGTCCGGCGCGGACCCCACCGTGGGAATCGAGTCGACCAGTCCGCCGGTGCGCGTCAAGGAGATGCCCGCGGTCGTGACGATCGGCATGGCGGGACTCGGTGGGATGTTCGTCGGCATCCTCGCGGCCTTCGGGGTCGAGCGATTCAGGCGCCGCACGCAGAGCGACGACCTCGCGGTCGACGGACGCGAGCTCTCGGTGTCCTCACCGAAAATCCTGAGGAGGTGAATCCGATGTCGTTGCCTCCTGGATCGCCGCCGCTCCGGCGGATCCCACGTCTCATGGGCATGCCCATCCATGCAGTGACGCTGGACGAGGCCGTCGACCAGGTGTTCGACAGCTTGGCGGACGGCCGGGGCGGGACAGTGCTGACGCCGAACATCGAGATCTTGCGGCAGTACCGGCGCTCGCCGGACCTGCGGCGGATGTTCGAACACACCGAGCTCGTCGTCACCGACGGAATGCCGCTGGTGGTCGCGCTGCGGATCCAGAGAACCCCGGTGCCCCGGCAGATCACCGGCACGGACATGCTCTGGGCACTGGCCGCGGGAGCAGGTGCGCGCGGGCGTTCGATCCTGCTCGCAGGGGGGCGTCCCGGCGAGGCACAGCGGGCCGCCGACCGTCTCACTCAGGTGAACCCGGGGCTGCGCGCCGAAACCTACCCGTGCTACGTCCGGCCCGACACCATGGCCGGACAACTGGCGGCCCTCTCGCGCACACTGATCGCCTCGTCGCCGGACATCGTCTTCCTCGGCCTGCCCTTCGCGAGCCAGACATCGGTCATGGCCGATCTGCGCCCCGCCCTGCCGGGCACCTGGTTCGTGGGTGTGGGCTCGAGTTTCGACTTCATCAACGGCGATCGCACACGTCCCCCGGACATCGTGCGGCGGCTCTGCCTGGAGTGGGCCTGGCGGCTCGCGCGGCAGCCCTGGCTCTGGCGCCGCTACCTGATCCAAGGGGCTCCCCCCGCCGCTCGCCTGGCCGTCGACGCCCTGCGCGTGCGGTGGCAGCGCGATGCGACATCGGCGAGGTCAGCCGGCAGCCCGGCACGGCCGTGAAGGTCCGCACCGACGTGGTCTCGAGGCCGCGCGACCTGACCGGGCGCGGCCTGATCGCCTCTGCTTCGTGGATGACCGGCAGCCATCTGGTCGCCCAGGCCTTCGCGTACGGATCGCTCATCTTCCTCGCACGACGTCTACCGCCCGCCAGCTTCGGGACCGTGGCGGTCGGAACGGCCGTGGTCTACATCGCGACCCTGCTGGTGGAACGCGGCACCTACGGCGCCATCATGGTGCATCCACGTCTCACCCGGGCCTACCTCGTACGCGCCTTCTGGCGCTGCTTCCTCATCGGAGCAGCACTCGGCGCGGCGATGGCGGCATCTGCGGGGCCGCTGGTGGGCACCTTCGCGGACGGCGGAGACGCACCCGCCGTCGCGCTGCTCGCGGTCTGCCTGCCTCTGCACGCGATCTCCGTCATCCCCACGGCGCTGCTGCACAAGTCGATGCAGTTCCGGCGGCTCGCCGGGGCGACGGCCGCCGCCAACATCGTGTCCGCCGCGGTGGCCGTGGCCGCGGTCCTGGCCGGCGCGGGCGTCTGGTCGCTGGTGGCACGTCAAGTGGTGCTGTTCGCTCTGCTGGCGGTGCTCACCACCGCGTTGTGTCTGCCCGGTCTCCGCCATCGGTCGGCGTTGCCGTACCCCTCCGGTGCCCAGGAACACGAGCGCACCGGCGATCGGTGGTTCTTCCTGTTCGGCGCCACCCTGATGGTGGCCGCCAACATCGACTACCTGATCGTCGGCCTCTCCAGTGACGCCAGTCTCGTCGGTCTCTACGCCCTGGCCTTCACGATCGCCATGGCGCCCACGACGCAATTCTCGGAGCAGGTCGGCAAGGTGCTCTTCGCCGCCGCCGCATCCAGCCCGGAGACCAGCGGGGAGCGGACGGTGCAGTCCGTACGCCTGATGTCGGCGCTCCTGCTGCCGCTGCTGCCGGCCGGCATCCTGCTCGCACCGGTGGTGCTTCCGGCGGTCCTGGGGCCCGAATGGGCGGGGATGGTGGTCGCCTTCCAGGTGCTGTGGGTCGCCGGCATCGGTTACGCCATCGACAACTGCATAGGTGAGGCGCTCTCCGGGATCGGACACATCGCCTTCCGCGCGAAGGTCATGGCCGCCCGTTGCATCGCCACCGCGGTCGCCCTGTGGATCCTCGTGTCGATCGACGGGATCCGTGGGGCCGCACTCGCGCACCTCGTCGTCTTCCTGCCGTACGTGGCGGTGTACGCCACCGTCGGTGCACGGCTCGCCGGAACCACAGCCCGAGACCTCTGGCATGCCGTGCGCCCGATCGTGGCCGCGGTGGGTTGGCAGCTGGCGGTGACCTTCGCCCTGCTCTTCCCCCTGAGGGCCTCGGGGACGTCCGACAGTGTCGCCGTCTGCGCCGCGGTCGCCGCCGGGCTGGCGGCATGCGGGTTCTGGCTGCTGCGGCCCGTCGTCCGGAGGCGGTCACCGTGACCTGGGCAGCGGTGGGACGGAACCGGGCGCCATGGCTGCCGCCGCCCGCGTCGGGATCGCGCCGTCGCGCCACGGGCACGGCGTGTGTCGCCGTGCTGACGGCGCTCGTGTTCGGGGCCCTCCTCCCCAGTGCCCCGCTCGCGGCCGTCGCCGCGATCGTGGTGATCCCGCTGGCGCTCTGGGCTCCGGTCGCCGCGCTGTCCACGCTGCTCGCCCTCACCGTGCTGGTGCCCTTCTCCGTACAGGACCAGTTCTCCGTCATCGGCGGATCCGGCCGCCCCGGGCTGCTGCTGGCCGACGTCCTCCTCGTCCTCGGACTGTGCCGGGTCGGATGGCTGATCCTTTCGCGCAGGCTGAGGATCGACGCGCCGCTCCTCGCCGCCGCGGCCGTCGCCCTGGTGCTCACCGGGGCCCTGGCGTGGGGAATCGCAAACGGAGCCGCCGTCAGCGAGGCGGGCCATGAAGCCCGTCGTGTGATGCTCGGAGTGGGTGCGTTCGTGCTGGCGTGGCCGGTGGTCCGCGACGAGGCGGCCCGACGACGTCTCGAGAAGGCACTGATCGGTCTCGGGCTGGCTCTGGGGGCCTGGGGGCTGCTCCAGTGGGGGTTCTCCATCAGCTACACGAGCGCGGCCGATATCGGCGTGCGCCACGGCGTGGACCTCACGTCATCGGGCCGCGGCTCACTGCAGGGCGGGCTGTACGCGTACCCGGTCGCCGTGGCCCTCGCCTGGGCCGCCCTGGTGTCCGGTCGCGTGCGGTCGAGCCCGGTGCGGTGGCTGCTGGCGGCGATCGTGTGCTTGAACGCGCTCTGCGCCTGGCTGACGTACGAGCGGACCTTCTGGGTGGCCGCGGCGGTGGCCTGCGCCGTCGTGCTGATGATGTCGGGGGCCCATGCGCGCCGGATCGCGGCGAGGTGGGTGCCCATCGGCGCCGTGTCGCTGCTCGTGGGCCTCTTCGTGCTCGCACCCGGCGAAGTCCGTACGGCCGTGGAACGCCTGCTCTCGGTCACTCGGCTCGAGGTCGACAAGTCCTACGAGTACCGGGTGATCGAGTCGCAGATCGTCGGTGAGGAGATCAGGAGCCGGCCCCTGACCGGATCGGGCTTCGGCGCCACGATCACCTGGGGCAAGGACGATACGTTCAACACCCTGACGACCCCCTTCGTCCACAACGGGTACCTCTGGCTGGCATGGAAGATCGGGATACCGGCGGCGGCCTTCCTCGTGCTCGTGATCGCAGCGGCGGTCGCCCGGCGGGGCCCGCCCGGGGAGGAGTGGCGGTGGCACACCCTCCGGATCGGCAGCCGAGCGGCCCTGCTCGCGCTTCTCCTCGTCAGCGTGACCTTCCCGGCCTTCGACGCCCTCGGTGTCACCGCGGTGATGGGCCTGTTGGTCGCCGTCTGCTTCAGCGGCGGTGCCGATGCCACTTCGGGGAGACCGCTGTCGCCGCCCCGCAGCGGTGCGCCGGAGCGGGCCCGGCCGCGTGTGCGGCGGATGTGAGGAGACGATGCCTCGTGCCGGCCACCAGGTGTTCTCGTGACAAGGGGCGCCGTCCGCATGGCGCGTTGACGCGCCACGCACGGTGCCTGGCCGGCGTCGTGCTGAGCATCGTGCTCGTCGCCACGGCGACGTCCGGATGGTCCGGAGACCCCGCACCCGGCCCGGCGCAGCAGCGACAACACGGTTTCGCCCTGCCCACGTACTCCCATGACGGTTACGGCGACACGCAGATACTCGAGGGGCGCCTCCGCGGCATCGCCGACGTCGGTGCGGGATGGGTCCAGATCGCACCCACGTGGTACCAGGCCGGTGCCGATGCCGACGAGATCACCCGGGCGCCTGCCGGTGCGGTATGGCAGACGCCCGACGACGCCGGGGTGCGGAAGGTGATCGCCCTGGCCCACGAGCGCGGACTGAAGGTCCTGCTCAAACCGCATGTCGATCTGCCGGGCGCCGAGAGCCGGGGCAACATCCGACCACGCGACCGCGCGACATGGTTCGCCTCCTACACCGCCTTCATCACCCACTATGCGGATCTGGCGGCACGGACCGGAGTGGAGCAATTCGCCGTGGGGACCGAACTGGAGGGGGTCTCGGGGGACAGGGACAGTTGGTTGGGCGTCATCCGGGCCGTGCGTGCCCGCTATCCGGGACCGTTGGTGTACGCGGCCAACTACGACGAGTACCCCCGGGTCGCCTTCTGGGACGCCGTGGACCTGATCGGCGTCGACGCCTACTGGCCCCTGAGCACGCGGCCCACCCACGATGCGCAGGCGCTGGAACGATCCTGGGCACCCATCCGGGAGGAGTTGGCGGCGTTCGCGGCCGAACATGGTCGCCGGATCCTGTTCACCGAAGCCGGCTATGTCAGCCAGCGCGGTTCCACCACCGCCCCGTACTCCTGGACGATCAGCACGATGCCGGATCAGGCGGAGCAGGCGGCCGGCTACGAGGCGCTGCTCGCGAGCTTCCGGAACCAGCCCTGGTGGGCCGGTGTCTTCTGGTGGGTCTGGGACGTGACGCCCCACGGCAGCCGGGACGACGTGCTCGACTACACGCCGCGCGGCAAGGAAGCCGAGAAGGTGGTGCGCCGATGGTGGACGTGATCGACGCCGCGAGCGACCCCCGCGTGCGTCGCCCCCTCCGAGCACGACAGGTGACGCCGCGATGCGGCTGTGGACGGCCGCTGGACACGCGCGTACCGGGAAGGCGGACGTGATGGCGGACATGCAGGGACCAGGACGAGACACCGAGCTGGACGTCGTCATTGCGACCCGTGACCGCCCGCCCGACAAGCTGGCGGCCTGTCTCGGCGCGCTCTGGCGCCAGAGTTTCGAGCACTTCGGTGTGATCGTGGTCGACGACGGCAGCCGGGACCCGGTGGCGCGTCGCGTCGAGGCGTCCCACCCCACCCGCCGGATCCGGGTCGTCCGCAACGCGGAATCGGCGGGGCCCGCCGCGAGCCGCAACAAGGGTGTGGCCCTGTCGGACGCACCGTACGTGCTGTTCATCGACGACGACTGCATCTCCCATCCCGAGCTGGTCGCCCGGCACCACGCCGCACTGGACCGTGCCGCCGGACCCGCGGTGTCCCTCGGCCCGATCCTCTCCCCGCCCGGGCGGCGCATGCCGCCCTGGACGCACTGGGACGCCGACCGTCTGGGACGGGAATACGCTCGGCTGGGCCGCGGCGAGATCACCCCGGCGTGGACGCACTGCTATACCGGCAACCTCGCGGTCCGTCGCGCGGACTTCCGCGCCGTCGGCGGGTTCGACGAGCGTCTGGCCAGACAGGAGGACATCGAACTGGGCTTCCGGCTCTTCCGACTGGGCTGCCGGTTCGCGTTCGATCCTGTCGCGGTCGTCTGGCACGACAGCGATCGCACCCTTCGGAACTGGACCCGCATCCCAGCCCTCAGCGCGCATTTCGACGTTCTCATCGATCAGTTCGTGCCCGATTCGCAACGGCTGTCGTCGGTGCGCGACGACCTGCGTCATCGGCACCGGCTGCTGCGCCTCGCCCGTCGGGTCTGCCGACCGCCGGCGGCTCACCGGTGCGCCGTCACCGGCGCGATCGCAACAGGATGCCTGCTCCACGCCGTACACGCCGATCGACCGTCGCTGGCGGCCTTCAGCCTGGTCTGGGATCTCGAATACACCCGCGCCCTGGCGGAGGCGACATCCGCCTCGTCAGGGCGACTCCAGCGGCAGCCGGCGTAGCGGGGGAGGAGGTACGGGTCGGCTGCTCGATCGTCGTGGTGTCGGATGGGGCTGTCCGTCGGCGCCGACACGCCTGCCCGGATGCGGTGGATCGTCGGCCCGGTCGACGAGGATCGCACTGCGGCCACCGCCCGGTGTCTCGGAGAGAACGGCTGCCCGCGACGATCGTGCCCCGCTTCGGCAGACCTCGCCGCGTGGACGCCGCGGCCCGCTCCCGGGGTCGGGCCGGACGAGTCCGTTCCCCTTCCCACCTCGTCGGAGTCACCATGGCCCCACCCTCGGACTCACCTCGCCCACGCCGCTCCGGGGCGTCGATCCTTCCCGTCCTGCTTCCCATCGCGGTCCTGATCGTCGTGGCGGTGTCCGTGGGGTCGTGGCTGCAGTACACCGAGCAGAAGGCGCGCGACACGGTCCACATGGTCGGATCCGGAGCCGCCGACCGTGTGGACGTAGAGGCCACCGTCCAACGCGTGGACGCCGCGGCCAGAGAGCTGGTACTGCGGGTCCGGGTCACCCCGCGCGGGACCCTCGGCGAGGAGGAGGGGGGCGCCCCGGTGGCCGATCTCATCCTCCAGACCTCCGAGGCGACCCTCGGCGATCTGGCGTTCAAGGCGCACGAGCGGCTCGCGACCAGGGACGTGGAGGTCGCGATCACCGGTGGATCGATCAGTGACTACCCGTTCGACACCTACGAGACCGACATCGAGTTCTGGGCACTGCTGGGTGGTAAGGAGGTGCCGGTGCGGGTGATGTTCTCCAACAACGACACGCTCTTCTCGATCTCCACGACACGCACGCCCTCCCCGCAAGAGGCCGCCGTGGGGCTGGCGCTGTCCCGATCGGGCAGCCTGCTCGTCTTCGCGGTCTTCATGATGGCCGTGATGTGGGCGCTGGCGGCGTCCGTCCTCATCGGGGCCTGGTACCTGACGACCCGCGGCCAGGGCGGCCTGGTCTGGCCCGCCCTTGCCTGGATGGCCGCCACCCTGTTCGCCCTCTCGGCGTTCCGCAACAACGCCCCCGGCACGCCCCCGATCGGCTGTGTGTTGGACTGGTTCGCCTTCCTGTGGGCGGAGACCATCATCGCCCTCTGCCTGATCGCCGTGGTGATCACCGGCGTTCGCAGAGCCCTCGCCCGAGACGACACCCGCCACACGTCGTCGCCGATCGGCTGACGGAGCACCACAGCCGCAGAGGGACGGGCCCCGTCAGCAGGCGAGGACGGACTGCTCCGAGTGGAGCCCACCAGTGGTGGGCGTCGGTCCACCGGCAGAGGCTGGCCTACGCGGTGGCCGCCACCCGACGCGTACGGGGACGGGCGGAGCCGCGCAGCATCCTCTCAGTCTCGGCGCGGCCGAGGTCGTCAGAAAGACGGAGTCACATGGCGGAACAGGGCATCAGAACACGCTGCCTGCCGTTCGCTCGCGGGAGCGGCAGGTCCCTACGAAGGCGGGCGCAGCGCCGATACACACCGCGACGCTCCCGGCGGTCGCCCACCGGGGTGGCGCTGGTCGCGGCCGGTCTGGCACTCCTGGGTGCGGTCGCTCCGACAGCCAGCAGTGCCGTGTCACCCCCGCTCACCGGGCCCCATCCAGGAGATCCGGCGCGGTTCACACCCGGTCCCTGCCCGCAGGCGCCCGAGCCGATCCCCGGACGGTGCGGGCTCCTGGAGGTGCCCGAGAACCGGACCCACCGCGGCGGACGGACCATCAAGCTGGCCGTCGCCATCATTCCGGCCACGTCGACGAAGCCGGCCGCGGACCCGGTGGTGTTCATGGAGGGGGGTCCCGGCGGCGACGCGATCGGGGCCATCCCCTTCCTGATCGACTCCGGCGTGAACCGGGATCGCGACCTGATCGTCATGACCCAGCGCGGCGGACCCTACTCACAGCCGTACCTCGCCTGCCCGGAGCTCGACCGGTTCAACGCGACCGCCGTGGGGCTGCCCTACGACGCGCCCTCGACCGGGCGGCTCCTGGTGCGCGCAGCGAAGGAGTGCCGGGACCGTCTGACAGCTGACGGAATCCGGCTGAACAGCTACAACACCACCGAGAACGCCGCCGACTTCGCAGACCTGCGCAAGGCGCTCCGCATCAAGGAGTGGAACGTCTACGGCTACTCCTACGGCACCAACCTGGCCCTCACCTACCTGCGCCGGCACCCCGAGGGGATCCGCTCGGTGGCCATCGACTCGGTCTCGCCTCCGCAGATCGTCAGCCTGCCCTGGACCTGGGACAGCGCGCAGGAGGGGATCAACAACATCTTCGCGGCGTGCGAGGCCCAGCCGCGCTGCAAGAGCCGCTACCCGGACCTCCCGCGCACGCTGACGGAACAGGTCCGCCGCCTTGAGGCGAACCCCCTGACCCTGACGGTGCAGCGGCCCGGGGGCGGAAACCCGGTGAAGGTCGTTCTCGACGGAGGCACGCTGGTGAACCTGCTGGTTCACAACGGCGCCGCCCTCCCGTTCGTCGACGTCCCCGCGGCGCTCGACGAACTCGCCCGCGGTAACCCGGAGCGCTTCGCGCAGGCACAGGCCGCCGGAGCGACGCCGCCCGACGTCGCCCAGGCCCACGGTCTGACGCATTCGGTGGCGTGCGCCGAGTGGACGCCGGGCTTTTCGGAGGCCGACATCCTGGAGGCGGGGCGCCGGGCGTTCACCGGGTGGCCGGACACGGTCCTGGCCCAGGCGCCGCAGCTGCCCTTCGAGTACGACCTGTGCCGTGTCTGGAACGTCCCGGACCGCACCGCGATCCAGCGCGTGACCACCTTCAGCAAGGTGCCGACGCTGATCATCTCCGGAACCTTCGACTCGAAGACGGGGGCGCGCTGGGGGCCGTACACCGGCCGCACGCTGCCGCGCTCGACCGCCGTGCAGATTCCCGGGATCGGCCACTTCGTGGTCCCCCAGTCGCCCTGCGCGCAGAGCGTCCTGGCTTCCTTCCTCACGCGTCCGACCGCGCCCGACACCGGTTGCGTGGCGGGACTCGCGCCGAAACCGTTCACCATCACCCCTGAACCGGAGACAACATGATGTCCCTCTGCCCATCCCGACACCGGCGCGCCTTGCGCCGGCTCCCGGCCACGCTGGCCGGAGCCACGGCCGGTGCCCTCGTCGTCGGCCTGGCCGCGATGCCCGCACAAGCCGAGTCCGGCGACGGAGCGCCGCTCGGAACGGTCGCCCGGACGGCGGGTGACGCCCGCTACAAGCCGGGCCCCTGCCCGAGGACGGCGGACCCGATCCCCGATCTGGAGCGCGCCCGCTGCGGAACGCTCACCGTTCCCGAGAAGCGCTCCCACCGCAAGGGACGGAAGATCACCCTCGCGGTCGCGATCATCCCCGCGGCCACCAAGAAGCCGGCACCCGACCCGATCGTGTGGCTCGCCGGCGGGCCCGGCGACGACGCGGTCTCCGAGATCCCGATGGCGGTCGCCGGCGGCCTGAACCGCGACCGCGACGTGATCTTCATGTCCCAGCGCGGGACGTACTCGGCCGACCCGCAGCTCACCTGCCCGAACGTCGACGAGTTCGCCGCGGACTCCCTCGATCTCGTCTTCGGCGCGCCGTCCACCGGACGCCTGCACGTCGAGGAGACGCGGAAATGTCGCGACCAGCTGGTGCGACGCGGGGCCGACCTCAGCGCGTACAACGGCCCCGAGAGCGCCGCCGACTACGACGGTCTGCGCAAGGCGCTGGGCCTCAAGCAGTGGAACGTGTTCGGCATCTCCTACGGCACCAATCTGGCGCTCCAGTACGTGCGCCTGCACCCGAAAGGCATCCGGTCGTTCGGCATCGACGGCGTCCTGCCGCCGTCCCTGGCCGGCGGGGCCGTGACCTGGCAGGCCGCACGTGAAGGTTACGACGGCCTGTTCAAGGCCTGTGCGGACCAGCCCGCCTGCAACACCCGCTATCCGAACCTCAAGGCCACTTTCGAGCGCCTCGTCAGTGAGGTCGAGGCCAGACCGGTCACCACCACTGTCACGGTCCCGGGCCAACCGCAGCCGGTGAAGGTCACGCTGGACGGCGGAGTCCTGGTGAACTGGCTGGCCTCCGCCACCCATGTGGCGGCCGGAGTGCCCCGCTCCATCGACGAACTGGCCCGCGGCAACCCGCAGCGGATCGCCGAGCAGTGGGCGGGCGGGAAGCTCAGCCCGCAGGCCATCGGGCGGACTTCCCACGGGCTCGCCTACGGCATCTTCTGCAGCGAGTGGACACCGTACGAGAGTGAGGCCGACGTGATCCGGGCAGGGCAGCGCCTGTTCCCGTCGTTCCCCCGCTCGGTGCTCGCCAACGCTCCGTTTCTCACCTGGCTCCACGAGGACTGCCGCGCCTGGAACGTCCCCGCGGCACCGCCCTCGGTCCGGGACGTGACGCGCAGCGACATCCCGGCGCTCGTCCTGTCCGGCGGGTTCGACGCCCAGACGGCGCAGAGCAGCGGGGCCTACGCCGCCCGTACGCTGAGCCGGTCCACCGCCGTCACGGTCCCCTACGTCGCCCATGTCGTCTTCGCCGACTCGCCGTGCGCGCAGACGATCACCCGCTCGTTCTTCAACACGCCGACCGCGCCGGACAGATCATGCCTCGCAGGCCTCCAACCGCCGGCGTTCGAGATCGCGCCGTAAACCGCGCTGGGTAGATCCAATTCACCGCCGGGTTGTCGCAGCAACCCGGTTGAAGAAGGGGGTAGTTCGTCTCGGGGGATGCCGAGGCGGCGGTACGCGAGGAACCACCTGACACCCCGCCATGACGGCACCGGCTCCAAAACTGCCCGCGGTCGCCCCAGTGCCGGGCCTCCAGGCCGGGCGGGGACAAAGCTCGCCGACGGCCGGCTGACGGCCTCGGCGCCCCTGGACCGGAGTGGGAAAGGGCCGCCGCTCGCGGAGGTTTCGTACGCCGCACCCAGCGGCTCGCCCGGGACGATCCGCGGGCGGGCACCCGTGTGTCGGGCCGGACACGACGGGGCCGCCGGTCACACCGGCGGCCCCGCGCTGTTTCACTCGGTCCTGCGATCGTCGGCTAGGACGCCGACGGGTCGTACGCCTCCAGTTCGGCGAACTGCATCCGGTAGTGGCCGGAGGAGTCCTTGGAGAGGTTGGTGCCGGTCACCCGTATGTACCGGGCGTTCTGGGTCGGGAACGGGAACTGCTGGACGGCGTTGCCGGGCTTGGGGTAGCCGGTGCGCTGCGCCACCTTGGTCCAGGTCGTACCGTCCTGGGAGACCTCGACGGCGAAGTCGACGGGGAAGCCGTTCCCGGTGTCGGCGGCGCCGTCGTTGCGCGGGTAGAGGTTGATCCAGCCCACCGGCAGGGACGCGCCGAGGTCGACCTCGGCCCACTCCTGGTGGTTGGCCGTGAGCGTGTTGTCGCTGCTCCAGCCCTGCAGGCCGGGCAGTGCGGAGGGGTTGCCGTCGGTGAGCGCGGCGGCCGTCCAACCGGGGCCGGCATAGCTGCTGCTGGCGGTCACTGCCGCGCCCTTCGCGACGTTTCGGCTCTCCCGGGGCAGCGACTTGCCGCTGTACGCCCCCAGTCCGCTGAACTGCATGTGGTACTCGCCGCGGCTGTCCGTGCTCAGCTTCGTTCCGGTGATCCGGATGAACTTGCCCGGCCGCGGCTCGAAGAGGAAGTGCTGCGGCGAGCCGTCGGGCTTGGGGTAGCCGGTGCGCTGGGCGACCTTCGTCCAGGTCGTACCGTCCTGGGAGACCTCGATGGCGAAGTCGACGGGGAAGCCGTTTCCGGCGTTGGCCCCGTCCGTGCGCGGCCGCAGCGTGATCCAGTTGAGGCTCTGGAGGGTGCCGAGGTCGGCCGTCACGTGCTCGGTGTGGCTCGCGCCGGTGTCGCTCGAGCTGCTCCAGCCGGTGGCGGTGTTGTTGTCGACCAGGCCGCCCGGGCTCCAGGTCGCGTCCACGTAGCTGCTGCTGGCCGTGACCGCGGCGCCAAGGGCCAGGTTGGGCGCCGCCGAGTTGAAGGCCTTCTGGCCGTACACCTCGAGCTCGGCCAGCTGGAGCCGGTAGTCGCCGGGAACCGCCAGCTTGGTCGCGGAGACCTTGACGTAGCGCGCGTTGCGATTGTTGAACGGGAAGGGCTGGACGGCGTTCCCGGGCCGGGGGTAGCCGGCGCGCTGGGCGACCTTGGTCCAGGTGGTGTTGTTCTCGGACACCTCGATGGTGAAGTCGACCGGGAAGCTGTAGCCCGTGGACTCCGGTGTGCCGGTGCGCGGGTAGAGGTTGACCCAGTTCACCGACTGGCGGGTGCCCAGATCCACGGTGACGGACTCGGTGTGGTTTGCGCCGGTGTTGTCGTTGCTGCTGAAGCCCTGCGAAGCAGCGGTGGAGTCGCGCTTGCCGTCCACGATGTTGGAGCGGCTGAAGCCGTCGGCCTCGTAGCTGCTCGTCGACGTGACCGGGGCGCCCTTGGCGAGGTTGACGGCGGAGGAGAGGAGGTAGCGGCCGCCGCTCGCCTCCAGCGCGGCCAGCTGCATCTGGTAGCGGCCGAAGTTGTCCTGGGACAGCTTGGTGCCGGTCACCTTGATGTAGCGGGCACTTTGCGCCTGGAACCAGAAGGACTGGCCGGCGTCACCGGGCCGGGGGTAACCGGTCTGGCTGACGACCGGGGTCCCCCAGGTGGTGCCGTCGCCCGACAGCTGGACGGTGAAGTCGACGGGGAAGCCCATACCGGTGTTGGCGCCGTCGTTGCGCGGGCGCAGGTTGACCCAGTTGAGCGACTGGCTCGCGCCGAGGTCCACCGTCACGGATTCGGTGTGGTTGGCCAAGTACGTGTCGCTGCTCCACCACGTGGAGGCGTTCGCGTCGACGAGGGCGCCGGCGGGTCCGCTCGCGGCACTGCTGCTCGCGGTCACGGCCGTGCCCACGGCGAGGTCCGGGACTCGCGGATCGTAGGCCTGGTCGCTGAACGCCTCCAGCTCGGCGAACTGCATGTGGTAGTTGCCGAGATTGTCCTTGGAGAGCTTCGTGCCGGTGACCTTGATGTAGCGGATCTGCTGGGTGTCGAAGGGGAATTCCTGCGCGGCGGCGTCCGGGCGCGGGTAGCCGGTCCGCTGCACCACCTTGGTCCAGGTGGTGTTGTCCGGGGAGACCTCGATGGTGAAGTCGACAGGGAAGCCGGCTCCGGTGTTGGCGCCGTCACCGCGCGGACGCAGGTTGATCCAGTTGACCGAGCGCGGTGCCCGCAGGTCGACGGTGACGGACTCGGTGTGGCTGACACCCGTGTTGTCGGCGCTGCTCCAGCCGCCCTTGTTGCTACCGTCCACCAGGCCGTTCAGGGTCCATCCGGAGCCTTCGTAGCTGCTGCTGGCCGTGACGGTCATGTCCTTGGCGAAGTTGAAGGCACCCGTCGCGAGCTTCTGGGGTCCGTAGACCTCCAGCTCGGCGAACTGCAGGTGGTAGTCGCCGTGCGGGTCGGTCGACAGCTTCGTGCCGGTGACCTTGACGTACCGGGCGTTGGCGGTTTCGAAGGAGAAGGACTGGGCGGAGTTGCCCGGCTTGGGGTAGCCGGTGCGCTCGATCACGCTGTCCCAGGTGGTGCCGTCCTCGGAGACCTCGATGGTGAAGTCGACGGGGAAGCCCATGCCGGTGTTGGCGCCGTCGTTGCGCGGGTACAGGTCGACCGAGTTCAGGGCCTGCCGTACGCCGAGATCCACGGTCACCGATTCGGTGCGGTCGCTGTTGGGGCTGGCGGTGGTGGTGCTCCAGCCGTTCGAGCCGGGCGCGGAGTCACGCCGGCCGTCGACCAGGGCGCTCTTGCTCCATCCGTCGGCCTCGTAGCTGGCGGTGGCGGTCACCTGGACGCCCTTGGCGAGGTTGGGCCCGGTGTGGGTGGAGCCGGCGGTCAGCGGGGTGTCGAACGTGTAGCCGCCCTGGGTGGAACCCTTGCCGGGCCAGACGGTCAGGGAGTTGCCCTGTGCGCGGCCCCAGAGGTCGGGGCGGCCGTCGCCGGTCAGGTCGGTGCTGGAGGACAGCTCGGGGTAGGTGGAGGCGCCGGCCCCGGTGAGGATCTTCACGGGCTGGGCGGACTCGCCCCAGGAGCCGAGGTCGAAGCGCCCGTCCGGGGTCTTCTTGCCGACGTACTGGTAGACGTCACCCGTGTCGTTCTTGCGCACCCACAGGTCGGCGATGCCGTCGCCTGTGGTGTCGCCGGGAGCGATCAGGGTGTGACCGCGCCAGCTGTTGCCGCCGATCTGGATGGGGTCGCTCTGCTCGTCCAGGTACCGGCTCTCGGAGCCGTAGTAGAGCCACAGCTTGTCCCCCTCGCGGACCAGCAGGTCGGCGAGGGCGTGGGTGCCGTTGAGGGAGCGCGGTCCGCCGGTGAGGTCGTCGATGGCCAGGATCTGGGTGTCGTCGTCGTGCCAGAAGTCCGTGCCGGGGCCCTGGCAGTCGCCTGCCTCGGCGGCGTGGCGCGGGCAGGCCACGGTGAGCTCGTAGGCGTCCTCGGGGCGCACGATGCCGTAGCCCGTGTTGGGGTAGACGTACAGCTTCTGCCGCTTGTCCACGTCGTCGTACCGGCGGACCAGGAGGTCCTCGATACCGTCGTTGTTCCAGTCGCCGCGGTGGCTGATCAGGCCGCCCTGGAGGGCCGCGCCACCGTAGGCGGCCGTGCCGAACTTGCCGTTGCCCTGGCCGAGGTAGCTGCGCAGGGTGCCGGAGGGGTCGAGCGACCAGGCATCGGAGTTGCCGTCGCCATTGAGGTCGCCGGGGCGGTCCTTGGCGCCGGTGCCGTTGGCGTACAGCAGGTACGCGCGCTCGTCCGAGCGGTTGCCGACCCGGTCCAGGCTGTACGCGTAGACGTAGCCGGGGCCGACGGCGGGCGGGGTGATGGTGACGGTGGCCGAACTGCCCGGCGCGCTGCTCACGTTGACGCCGCGCTCCTGCGGGTCCCAGCTGGTGCGGTAGCGGTACGCGACCACGTCGCCGATGCCGGCCGCGCCGAAGGTGAACTTACCGGCGGTGACGCGCGCCTTGCCCGTGACGGCGGGCCAGCCCGCGTCGCCGTTGGGGTACTCGGGAGAGGCCACCGTCGGCGGCTTGCTGGGCCGCTCGCGGTCCACCTCGAAGGACTTGACCGCGCTCCAGCCGGAGTACGCGCCGTCCTGGTCCTTCGCGCGGACCCGCCACTGGTACGAACCGGTGGGGATTTTCGCGTCGGGCAGGGCGAGGGTGGCGATGCGGCCGCGCTGGGCGGAGATGTGCTCGTCGACCACGGGGGCCTGGCCGGGCTGCCACACCTGGAAGTTGGCCTGGAGGTTTCCGGCGTCGGCGTCGTTGATGAGTGCGTGGACGCTGATGTTGGTGTTGCCGATCAGCGGGTTGCTCGGGTTGGTGCCGAGCTCCGTCGGGACGTCCGGGGCGGTGTTGTACTCGGTGGACAGGACGGCCGTCTTGGGGTCGAACTTCTTCCAGGCGAAGGTGTCGCCCTCGTCGGCGGCGTACATGCCCAGAGTGACCGAGTTGTCACCGGCCGCCGCGACCTGGCGGATCTTGTTGGTGACGTCGAACTCCAGGTTGCCCTCGGGGCAGTCGGAGCTGCCCTTCCAGCCCTTGGATTCGTTCACCGAGGCCAGCAGCGTCCTCTGGTCCGGCTGGTTGTACCAGTTGGTGCCCGCGTGGATGCCGCCGGTGGTGTCCCAGAGCTGGACGACGCGGGCCTGGCAGGACCAGGACCAGGTGTTCTTGATCCGGAAGGTGGACGCCTTCACGTCCTTGCCCTTGATGTTGGACGTGTCCAGCTGGAAGAAGGAGCGGGACAGCCCGTTCGTCTTGTTCTCGTAGCCGACGCGGGCGACGTCGTTCGCGTTCCAGTACGAGTTGCCCTTGTACACCGCCGAGACACGGGTCCAGTTCTGCCGCTTGCCCTCGGCCCAGGACGGGTCGATGAAGACGGGGTAGACCGTCTCCGGGTCGGTCAGCAGGTTGCGGTCGGGGGTGATCTCCAGTGACTGCCCCACGACCTTGGTGGTCATGAGCGCGTCCTTGGCGCCGGGGGCCGGCTCGAAGGGGTCGTCGGCGCCCTCCCCGGTCGTCGCCTGCGCCGTCCCGGACCCCGTCGAGGTGAACTCGGAGGAGTCCCACATCATCGGAGCGGGGCTGACGAAGGCGGCCTGGCCGGCGGGGTTGCGGGCGTAGAGGTTGCCGGTGGCGTCGGCGGTGACGGAGAGCCCCACCGTGCCGATGCCGAGCTTGAGGGTGGCCAGGTCCGGATGCGCGGCCGCCTCGGGGGTCTTGACGACCAGCAGCTGGGAGAACCCGTCGACGTCCGCCTTCAGCTGAAGGTCAACGTCCGGGAGGATGCCCGCGTACGTCGCGACGTTGCCGTTCAAGGTCGGCTTGGGCAGCGGCTTGGGCCAGCTCAGCTCCAACTGCCGGCCGTCCTCGGCGACCTGGGCCATCGGGCCCGCGCCGCCGGAGAAGGACATGGCCACCGTGGCGGCCTTGGGGACGACCCGGCCGTCCGCGGCGAAGGCCAGGGTGGGGTCGGTGGGCGCCCAGTCCTGGCCCACCAGCACCCGGACCGCTGATCCGTAACGGTCGACCGAGAACGAGCCGTTGGGATTGGCCCAGGTGTCCGAGTTCTCGGTCCGGCGGGAGAGCAGTTCGACGCGCTTCCCGGTCGCCTTCGCCTGGGCCGAGGCCGTCTCCGCCTCGGTGGGTTCGGCCCCGGTGGGGGCGGCGTCGGCGACGGGGAGCAGGCTCGGTGCCTGCGGTATCGGGGACTGCAGGGCGGCGACGGCGCCCAGCATGGCGGTCGCCAATCCGGCGGCCACGACCCGGCGGCCGAGGAACCGCAAGGACGGTCTTTCTCGCAAGGCAGACACCTACTGCTCCTTTGTGGGCTGATGTTGCGGCGGACCATGACCGCCCCACCATGGATCGCGCCAATCGCTCACTTTCGGCTGTCCCAAATGGAGGTCATCAATTCCAGTTGTGATGGAATCAACTACGGTTGATCCGGCGGTGTTAGCGTACCTGCCTCCAACCATGTGGTTCAGCCTGGGAGTTGAAGTGAGTAGGTTCACAAGACGTTCCGCGGGGGGCTCGCCCCGGGTACGCAGGCCACTGAGCTGGGCCGTACGGCACGCTCTCGCCTCCACCCTGGTGATCGCCGGGCTTGTCCCAGCGAGCGCCGCGGCCGTGACCGCCTCGGGCTGGCAGCCGCCACAGCTCAAGCAGCCCTCGGCGATACCCGTCAGCCCGGCCAAGACCGGCCACAGCGCTGCTCTCAAAAAGCCGGACCAGACGGCGCTGGCCCTGGCCAAGGTGGCCAAGTCGCGTCAGTCGGCTTCGAGTCACCTTCTGCCGAAACCGGACTCCGCCGAGCTGGTGGCCAGTGGCGCCAAGGTCACCGGGTCCTTCCCCGTCACCCTGGTCTCGCTCTCCGGCCGAGCGCCTTACGCGGCACCCGCGAAGCCCTCTCAGCGCGTGAAGGTGACCGTCGCCGACCACAAGGCCGCCCGGGCCTCCGGAGTCCAGGGGCTGCTGTTCAGCATGGCCGGCACCTCGACCGCCCCGGGCCGGGCGAAGATCCGCGTCGACTACTCCGCCCTCCGGGGCGCCTATGGCGGCGACTGGGCCTCCCGCCTGCGCCTGGTCCAGCTCCCGGGCTGCGCGCTGACCACCCCCGCCGTACCGCGCTGCCGCGTGCGCACCCCCCTGCCCACGGTCAACGACACCAAGACCGGCACACTGACCACCACGGCCCCCGTGACCGCGGACCCCAAGGTCGCTGCCTCCTCCGCCCGTTCACTCCTCTCCAGCGCCGAGGCGACCGTCCTGGCCGCCGAGGCCGGCAGTTCCGGCACCAACGGCGACTACAAGGCCACCTCCCTCCAGGCCTCCGGTTCCTGGAGCGCGGGCAGCTCTTCGGGCGGCTTC
The DNA here is from genome assembly GCF_042731085.1 of Streptomyces sp. NPDC059875. Classification (NCBI taxonomy): domain Bacteria; kingdom Bacillati; phylum Actinomycetota; class Actinomycetes; order Kitasatosporales; family Streptomycetaceae; genus Streptomyces; species Streptomyces sp. NPDC059875. Next base: position 273,970 of record NZ_JBHWJZ010000001.1, on the reverse strand, counting down.
AGCTGGAACTACCCCCTCGCCTTCCCCGCCGTGCCCGGCGGCTCGGCGCCCAAGCTGTCGCTCGGCTACTCCTCGCAGAGCGTGGACGGCCGGACCTCCGCCTCGAACAACCAGCCCGGCTGGGTCGGTGACGGGTGGTCGATGGAGCCCGGCTTCATCGAACGCCGCTACCGCTCCTGCAACGACGACATGGAGGGCGGCACCAACACCGAGAAGTCCGGTGACCAATGCTGGTTCAACGACAACGCCACTCTGAGCCTCGGCGGCCGGACCACCGAACTCGTCTTCGAGGAGGGCAAGGGCTGGCACGCCCAGTCCGAGAACGGCGAGCGGATCGAGAAGCTCACCGGCGCCACCAACGGCGATGACGACGGCGAGTACTGGAAGGTCACCGGGACCGACGGCACCCAGTACTTCTTCGGGCTGAACCGCCTCCCGGGCTGGTCCGACGGCACGTCCGAGACCAACTCCGCCTGGACCGTGCCGGTCTACGGCAACCATGCCGGGGAGCCCTGCCACAACACCTCCTTCGCCGACGGCTGGTGCAAGCAGGCCTGGCGCTGGCAGCTGGACCACGTCGTCGACGTCCGTGGCAACGCGCAGGCGTACTACTGGAACGCCGAGACCAACAACTACGACCGCGGCGCCGTCGCCAGCGCGGACAAGGGCACCCCCACCGCGTACACCCGCGGCGGCTGGCTCGACCGGATCGAGTACGGTCTGCGCTCGAACTCCGTGTACTCCGCCCCGGCCATGGCGCAGGTGAAGTTCGACGTAGCCGACCGCTGCACCGCGGAGTGCACCCTGTTCGACAAGGACCACTCCGACAACTGGCCCGACGTACCCGTCGACCAGAACTGTGCCGACGGCGCCGCGCAGTGCGAGGGCCACTACAGCCCGACCTACTGGTCGAAGAAGCGGCTGACCGGCATCACCGCCAAGGTACTGACCGGCGGCGCGTACAAGGACGTCGACTCCTGGGCCCTGGAGCAGACCTTCCCGCCCTCCGGTGACGGCACCGCACGCCCCCTGTGGCTGTCCACCATCCAGCGCACCGGTCACACGAACGGCAGCATCACCCTGCCCAAGGTGACCTTCCTGGGCCAGCAGCTCGCCAACCGCGTCGACAAGCTCGGCGACGGGCTCGCGCCCTTCATCCGCTACCGCGTCTACCAGATCAACACCGACACCGGCGGCAGCATCGGCGTCACCTACTCCGCCCCCGGCTGCACCGCCACCACCCTGCCGCCGGCCGACGCGACGAACACCACCACCTGCTACCCGGTGAAGTGGGCCTTCGAGGGCGAGACCGCGAAGCTGGACTGGTTCAACAAGTACCTCGTCCAAGAGGTCGACGAGGGCGACAACCTGGCCGAGACCCCGGACGTCGTCACCCGCTACAGCTACCTCGGCGGCGCCGCCTGGGCCAAGGGCGAGGACGAGTTCACCAAGCCCGAGGACCGCACGTACGGAGACTTCCGCGGCTACGGCCGGATCCAGGTCCGCAAGGGCGACGGCCTCGACCGCCGTTCCTTCACCGAGTCCCGCTACTTCCGCGGGATCGACGGCGCGCAGGTCGCCGACTCGACCGGGGCCGCCGTCACCGACCGGCCCGAGTTCGCCGGCCAGATCCGCGAGACCATTTCGTACGACGGGGAAGGCGGCGCCTGGGTCAAGGCCACCTCCAGCATCCCGTGGCGGTCCGATGTGACCGCTACCCGGCAGCGGGACGGGCTGCCCGACCTGGAGGCCCGGTTCGGCGGCGTCGAGAGGGAGATCACCCGGGTCAAGACCTCCACCGGGGAGCGCACGGCCTCCACCACCCGCACCTTCGACTCCGTCGGCATGGAGGTCACCTCCACCGACTCCGGCGACGAGTCCAAGAGCGGCGACGAGAAGTGCACGCGCACCGAGTACGCCCGCAACACCGGCCTGAACCTGCTCGCCCTGGTGTCCCGGGTCGAGACGGTGGCCGTCTCCTGCGACGCCGCCGTCAGCCGCCCGGCCGACGTCATCTCGGACAACCGCAATGTGTACGACGGCGGCTCCTTCGGCGACGCGCCAACCCAGGGCAATGTCACCCGCACCGAGGTGATCAACCCCGATGGCAACGGCTACTCGCCCAAGGGCAGCACCGCGTACGACGTGTACGGCCGCCCGACCACCGTCACCGATCCCTACGGCAAGAGCACCCGGACCGACTACACGCCGGCCACGGGCGAGGTCGTCACGAAGACGGTGGTGACCAACCCGCTCAACCATGTCGCCACCACCACCTACGAGCCGCTGCGCTCCCAGCCGATCGTCCAGGAGGACCTCAACAAGAAGATCTCCACGACCCAGTACGACGCTCTCGGGCGGGTGACCAAGGTCTGGCTCCCGGGCCGCGCGGCCGCCACGTACCCGGACAGCCCGCACTTCTCCTACAGCTACCTGGTACGCACCGACGGCCCGATCGTCGTGGCGACCAGCACCCTCACGGAGACCAGCAGCTACCGCACGACGTACGAGTTCATGGACGGCCTGCTGCGCAGCCGGCAGATCCAGGAGCCCTCCCCCGGCGGCGGCAGGCTGGTCACCGAGTCGTTCTTCAACACCCTCAACCAGAACTGGAAGAACTCCGGCAAGTACTACGCCGCCGGCAACCCCTCCAACGTCCTGGTCACGGGGGCGGAGCTGAGCTACCCGGCCGCCACCGAGTCCCTCTTCGACGGCGCCGGCCGCGTCACCGCCGTCGTCAGCAAGAAGTTCGGTGACGAGCAGAGCCGGACCACCTCGATCGACGAGGGCGACCGGACCACGGTCGTCCCGCCGGCGGGCGGCACCGCCAGGACCACCCTCACCGACAACCTGGGCCGGACCGTCGAGACCCGGGAGTACACGAACGCCGCGCGCACGGCCTACGAGTCCACCCACTACGGCTACGACCGGCTCGGCCGCCTGGCGAAGGTCACCGACGCGGCCGGGCGGAACTGGACGTACGGCTACGACGTCCGGGGCCGCAAGACCTCCGTCAGCGACCCGGACACCGGCACCACCCTGATCACGTACGACATCGGGGACCGGGAGACCGACACGAAGAACGCCCTGGGCACCGTCCACCACACCGACTACGACGCCCTGGGACGCAAGACCGCGGTCAAGGTCAACGGCGTCCTGACCACCGAATACGTCTTCGACACCGTGGCCAAGGGCAAGCAGACCGCGGCCAAGCACTATGTCGACGGCCAGGCCTACGTCTCCGAGGTGACCTGGTACAACAACCGCTACCAGGCCACGGCGTCACAGCTCACCATCCCGGCCGTGGAGGGCGCCCTGGCCGGCGTCTACAAGTGGACCGCCGGCTTCAACGCCAACACGGGCAAGCCGGAGTACTCCGAGGAGCCCGCGGTCGGCGGCCTCCCCAAGGAGAGGGTCGCGATTCGCTACGACGGCGACGGTCTGCCCGTCGCCACGACGGTCGGCGGTGCCATGCTGGCCGGTGCCACCACCTACGACCACTACGGGCGGACCATCAGCACCGAGCTGGGCGAGGTCGGCAGGAAGGTCCGGCAGGTCAACGAGTACGACGAGCACACCGGCCGGCTGACCCGCACGGTCACCGACCGCGAGACGGCTCCGCAGCGCCTGGACGACACCCGGTACGGGTACGACCTCGCCGGGAACCTGACCAAGGTCGTCACCGCCTCGGGCCAGGACGCCCAGCTGACCACGGACACCCAGTGCTTCGGCATCGATGGCCTGAGCCGCATCACCGAGGCGTGGACGGCGAACGACGGCTGCGCCGCCGCCCCGTCGGGCACCACCGTCGGAGGCCCGGACGCGTACTGGACCTCGTACACGTACGACGCCATCGGCAACCGCAAGACCGAGGTGCAGCACAAGGTGACGGGTGGTCCGACCGCCGATGTCACCCGCGCCTACGGCACGCCGGTCACCGGAAGCCGGCTGCCGTCCGTCTCCATCTCCGGCGGCCCGGACAACGGGAAGAAGGAGACCTACACGTACGACAACACCGGCAACACCGTCCGCAGGCAGCTGCCGTCGGGCGACCAGGTGCTGGCATGGGACAAGGAAGGGCACCTGGCCAAGGTCACCGAAGGCACCAAGACCACCTCGTACGTCTACGACAGCGAGGGACAGCGGCTGATCCGCAAGGACGCCTCCGGGTCCACGCTCACCCTGCCCGGCGGCACCGAGGTGCTGATGAAGCCGGACAACACCCTGGTGGGCACGCGCTACTACGCCCACAACGGCGGCACCGTCGCGGTACGCAGCCAGGGCAAGCTGTTCTTCACCCTCACCGACCACCACGGCACGGGCACGATCCAGGTGGACTCCGCCACGAACTCCGTCGCCAAGCGGCGGACGATGCCCTTCGGGGCCGCCCGGGGTGCCCAGCCCGCCGGGTGGACCGGGGACCGGGGCTTCATCGGGGGCACGCGCGACGCGTCCACCGGACTGACCCACCTCGGGGCACGTGAGTACGACCCGGCGATCGGCCGTTTCATCTCCGCCGACCCGGTGATGGACCTCAGCGACACCCAGCAGATCAACGGGTACGCGTACGCCCACAACAACCCGCTCTCCTCCAGCGATCCGACGGGCCTGTACGACCCCGACATGAGGGACTACTGCCAGCAGAACCGGTCGGAGTGCGCCGGGGACCGGCTCAAGCAGGACGAGACCGAGGAGGACGACTGGGAGGAGGTCGTGGACCTCTTCAACAACCACCCGGAAGGCTCCGAATGGGTGCCGTTCGAGGTCGGCCCGGGAGAGGACCGCGGCATCATCATGGTCCGCTTCTACATCCACACAGAGAAGGCCGCCCTGGGCGCGCTCGTCGGCGACGACCGCGAATCGACCGACGATCCGAACGCGCCGTTCCGGATGACACTTTTGTGGGACACCGCCACGGGCCAGTGCTTGTTCACCATCGGCGCGTCGGAGACACCGGAGAAGCCGGTCTACGCGAGGAAAAGAGTCCCAGGCGACCCGCTGTTCCGGACCATGGAGGACAAGAGCCGGCAGGTGGGCACCAAACCCAGCGAGATGCTTCCGGCCCGCCCGATCGACGTCGACGCGTACCAGAATGACACGTTCATAAAGGGCCATAACGTCGTCGACCTGCACAAATACGGGGCAAGCGTGTCCCCGGAGAAGCTCGACGTGGGCATCCACGCCGTCAACAGCCTGTGGAGGATCTTCGCCGTGGACGCCAAGCTCACGGTTGAGGCGACAAAGACGGACGTGAAGATCACACGGAAGGGCGACCCCTATCCGGACATGGAAGTGTTCCAGTACCGCAAGGGCGTGAAACCACGGCTGATCGCCTTTGACAGCATGTCCGACCCGAGCGGAAGCGGCTCCTTCCCCACAGAGCCGATCGGAAAGATCAACCGCTCGTGGGTGAACGGCACCTGCGTGAGCGGCTGCTGATCCCCGCCCGATGAACCAGCGGCCCGGTACCCCTCTCGTGGAGGGGTACCGGGCCGCTGTCATACGCTCCGGCTCACTCCCCGTACAGCCCCCTCGTCTCCCTCCCGTAACGTCCGTCGATCGCCAATGGCCTGGTGGAGGCCGGCACCCTGACCCCACCTTGAAGCTCCGCCGCCGGTCGATCCCGCAAAGACGGCCGTGACCCCCGACCGCACCTGGCGATGCGTCAGAAGAGTCGGCAACGGGTCAGCGTGAGGTCTGCAACACCTGGGGACAGCTGACCGAACATGCGAATCGTTGTAGGCCGAGTCTCTGGCGTGAGCAAGGGATCCCCGCGGGTGCATCCGCTGCCCGGGCGTGACGCAGGGGAAGAATCCCCGTACCTCGGCGGAGAGCAGTCGCATGGCCTCTGGAGGGAGCGCGGCGCCGGTGGTACCTGGAGGCGAATGGAGCCCTGCCGCGGTGCTGACCACGGGGAACCACCGTTGTGTCAGGTGACGTGTCGGTCGACGCCAGCATCCCATTCAACATGGATCGGCCGGGCGCGGCGGCTTGCCTGAACGCTCCCCTGCCGAAGCGATGCTTCGGCAGGGGAGGACGGCCTCCTGCAGGCCGGCCCGCGATCGCCTTGCCGGAACCGGGCCCGCGCGGTGCTCCGTGCCGTCTCGGCGTCGCGCTCCACCAGACGTGCGACGAGCGTCTTGTGGCCCTCCCCGTACGCCGATGTCGTCCGGCTGAGCGACCAGTCGTCCACGCCCGTGGCGGGGCGCCAGGCCGCCGGATCCGCCCGGGAGTTGCGGTCGACGACCTGCCACTCGACCCGCGCGTCCGGCATGACCCGGAAGGTGGTCCGTGCGGCCTCGGACGGTGTCCCCTCGCGCATCGCACTGACGTAGAGGGCGTGTTCGCCGGCGCGTCGGCTGCTCGCCCGTGAAGGCGGGCTGCACGGTGGCGAAGTCGGGAACGTGACGGGTGTTCGACAGCCGCACACGAGGTCCCAGAATCATTCACTCCGAAACCAGGACCCGAGGAAAGAATCCGACGACCGACGCGACGGACCCGCCCGCTCGCCCCGTAGAGCGGATGACAGGAGTGGCGTGACCGGGAGGGGACCGAGGGATGGCGGGACGTGTGTCGGGGCGGATATCCAGAGGCATGAGGGGTACGGCGGTCGCGGTGACGGCCATGGCGGCGCTGACCGGTTCGCAGGCGCCGGGCCTCGCGGCATCGGCCGCCGCCCCGAAGGCCGGCACGACACCGGACTCGGGGACATCCGGTGATTCGTCCTACCTGAGCGAGCTTCCCCCGCTCTTGGTCCGCACGCCGGCGCCGTCCCCGACCCGCGCCGTCTTCGTGGCCGTGGCCGACCGCGGGGCCCTTCCCGCCACGGTCTTCGCCGCGTATCGGCGGGCGGAGGCGGCGCTTGCGCGGTCCAGCCCGGGCTGCGCGCTGCGCTGGCAGTTGCTCGCCGCGATCGGGCAGGTGGAGTCGGGCCAGGCGCGGGGCGGGAGAGTGGACGCGGACGGCACGACGTACGCGCCCATCATCGGCCCGCAGTTGAACGGCCAGGACTTCGCCCTGATCCGGGACACCGATGGTGGCGCGTACGACGGTGACCCGTCCTATGACCACGCCGTCGGCCCGATGCAGTTCATCCCCTCGACCTGGGCCAGGTGGGGCGCCGACGGCAACGGCGACGGGAGGGCCGATCCCCACAACGTCCACGACGCGGCGCTCGCGGCCGGGCACTACCTGTGCGCGGGCGGACGCGACCTCTCCCGGCCGCAGGACCTCGACCGCGCGATCCTCTCCTACAACCGGTCCCAGGAGTACCTGAGTGTCGTTCTGTCCTGGTACGGCTACTTCCGGGACGGACACCGGGTCGTGCCGGATCTGAGCGGCTCCGATGTCGCCACGGACTCCGGCACGGGTGCCTCGTCCGGCTCGTTCCCGGGAACCGCGCGGACCGGGACGGCCGACCCCGGGCCGCGTACCGGCGCCTCACCCTCTCCTTCGGCGCCCTCGCCCTCGGCGGGGCCGAATCCCCCGTCGCAGCCGACGCCCAAGCCCTCGCCGACACCGGCGTCGCCGACGACCGCGCCAACCCCCTTGCCGTCCCTGGTCACCGGCCCTGACCCCGGCGTCGGGCAGGTCTTGCCCGAGCCGGGAGCGCTTCCCGGCAACGGTTAGGACTCACTCGCGCGCCACCCCCTCCCACGACCGGATACCCGGCGGTAACGTCCCCGGCCATGACGACGGACATGCATCCTGCCCGCTCGACCGGACCGGGGGACCAAGCAGCCCACCTGCGGTGGCAGCGCATGTGGAGCCATCGCGAGCAACTGCTCAAGGTGGCGCGCCGCAGGTCCATGAGCGCCGAGGACGCCGAGGACGCGGTCCAGGAGGCGATGCTGCGCGGCGCGCAGAACGCACATCTGGACGACGCGCGCCTCGGCGCATGGCTGACGACCGTGACCATGCGCCTGTGCGTCGACCGGTACCGGCAGGTCCACCGCGAGGCCGAGGTGGGCAGGACTCCGAAGCTCACCGTCCCCGGCCCCGTTCCCGTCGAAGAGGCGGTGTGCGACCGGGCGGAGGCCAGCTGGGTGGCGTTCCGGAGCAGGGAGCTGCCCGCTCGCCAGGCGGAGGCCCTCCGGCTGAAGGCGGAGGACCGGGACGTCGACCAGATCGCCCAGGAGATGGGGCTGAGCTACCAGGCCGTCGAGTCCCTGCTGGCCAGGGCCCGGCGTACGCTGCGCAACTCGCTGGCCGGCACGCTGGCCCTCGGCCTGTGGCTGATCGGGCGCGGCCGGGACCAGGCAAGTCAGGCGGGTGTGCCCGCCCAGGCCCTGGTCGCGACATCGGCGGCCGCGACCCTGGCCGTGGTGGGCTTGATCATCCCGTTCGCGTACGAGGCGGATACGGCGCGCCCCGCCCGCCCCGCCACTTCGGAGGCGGTGGAGGTGGGGGAGGAGAAGGCCGGCTATGAGGTGCCGGCCGTCGCCCCCTCCGTACGGCCGACGCCGCCGTCCGCCGAGGCCGCGCCCTCGCCGACCGCCGTCCCGCAGAAGCCCTCTCCGGCGCCGGTGACGGTGACGGTGCCCGAGGTGGCCGTGCCCGAGGTGGCCCTGCCGGAAGCCGCCGTGCCTGAAGTCGCCGTGCCCGAGGTGTCTGCTCCGTTGCCGTCCCTGCCGGCCACCCCCGTCGTGTCGGCACCGCCGCTTCCGCTTCCGCTCCCTGACGCCAGTGCCGTCGCGGAGGCCGTCTCGGACGCCCTGCCCCACACCCCTGTACGCCCCTGATGTCCGCCGCGTAAAAATTCTTCGATTCTCCGCGACGGACCCGCCGCCCCTCCCCGTAGAGCAGACGTACGAGCTGCTCCGCGCTGAAGGGTGAACCGGATGGGTGTCGAGATCTGCGTGGAAGGGTTGACCAAATCCTTCGGCCACCAGGTCATCTGGCAGGACGTGTCACTGACGCTGCCCGCCGGCGAGGTGTCCGTCATGCTCGGCCCTTCGGGCACGGGGAAGTCGGTGTTCTTGAAGACGCTCGTGGGCCTGCTCAAGCCGGAACGCGGATCGATCCGGATCGCCGGACAGGACATCACCGAGCTCCGCGAACACGACCTGTACGAGGTGCGCAAGCTCTTCGGTGTGCTGTTCCAGGACGGCGCCCTTTTCGGGTCCATGAATCTCTACGACAACATCGCCTTCCCGCTGCGCGAGCACACCCGTAAGCCGGAGAGCGAGGTCAGACGGATCGTCCTGGAGAAGATGGACATGGTCGGTCTGATCGGGGCAGAGGAGAAGCTGCCCGGCGAGATATCCGGCGGTATGCGCAAGCGGGCGGGCCTGGCACGGGCGCTGGTGCTCGACCCGGAGATCATCCTGTTCGACGAGCCCGACTCGGGGCTCGACCCGGTGCGGGTGGCCTACCTCAACCAGCTGATCGTGGACCTCAACGCGCAGATCGACGCGACCTTCCTGATCGTCACCCACGACATCGCCTCGGCTCGCCAGGTCCCGGACAACATCGGACTGCTCTTCCGCCGCGAGCTGGTGATGTTCGGCCCGCGGGAGCAGCTGCTCACCAGCGACGAGCCCGTCGTACGACAGTTCCTCAACGGCCGTATGCAGGGGCCGATCGGCATGGCCGAGGAGAAGGACGCCGCCCAGGTCGAGCAGGAGCTCGCCGGCCTGAACGACGGCGACCACCCCGCCCCCGCCATGACGCCGCGTCTGCTGCCGAGCCCCGGGATCACCCGGCCGCCCCGCTGGCAGGCGATCGCCGACCGCGAGGCGAAGCTCCACACACCGGAGGCGGCTGACGCATGAGCCTCTCCCCGACAGGAGCCCTCCGCCACTCCGGCAGCCTCTTCGCCATGGCCCTCGACGTTCTACGGACCCTCCCCCGACGCCCTTTCCAGGTACGGGAGTTCATCCAGCAGGCGTGGTTCATCGCGAGCGTCACCATCCTCCCCACCGCCCTGGTGTCCATCCCCTTCGGCGCCGTCATCGCGCTCCAGATCGGCGGCCTGACCCGGCAGCTCGGCGCCCAGTCGTTCTCCGGCGCCGCCTCCGTACTCGCCGTACTGCGCGAGGCGTCCCCCATCGTCACGGCGCTGCTCATCGCGGGCGCCGGCGGCACCGCGATCTGCGCCGACCTCGGGGCGCGCAAGATCCGGGAGGAGATCGACGCGATGCAGGTCCTCGGCATCGACCCGATCCACCGTCTCGTCGTACCCCGGGTACTGGCCACCATGCTGGTAGCGGTCCTGCTCAACGGCCTGGTCTCGGTGGTCGGCGTGGCCGGCGGCTACTTCTTCAACGTCGTCCTGCAGAACGGCACCCCCGGCGCCTATCTGGCCTCCTTCACCACCCTCGCCCAGCTGTCGGACCTGTGGGCGGCCGAACTGAAGGCGCTCGTCTTCGGCGCCATCGCGGCGATCGTCGCCTCGTACAAGGGCCTGACCGCCAAGGGCGGTCCGAAGGGCGTCGGCGACGCCGTGAACCAGTCCGTGGTCATCACCTTCATGCTGCTGTTCGTGACGAATTTCGTGCTGACCGCGGTGTACTTCCAAATCGTCCCGCAGAGAGGTTAGTTGTGCGACGACTTCTCGACCGCCCACTCCACTCCCTGGAGGAGCTGGGCACGCAACTGGTCTTCTACGGCCGCTCCCTCGCCTGGACCGGCCGCACCCTGCGCCGCTACAAGAAGGAAGTCCTGCGCCTGCTGGCCGAGGTGAGCTTCGGCCGTGGCGCGCTGGCCGTCGTCGGAGGCACGGTCGGCGTCATCGCCTTCCTCTCCTTCTTCACCGGCACCGAGGTCGGCCTCCAGGGCTACGCCGCGCTCAACCAGCTCGGCACCTCCAACTTCGTGGCCTTCCTCTCCGCGTACTTCAACACCCGCGAGATCGCCCCACTCGTCGCCGGGCTCGCACTCTCGGCGACGGTCGGCGCCGGATTCACCGCCCAGCTCGGCGCGATGCGGATCAGCGAGGAGACCGACGCGCTGGAGGTGATGGGCGTCCCCTCACTACCGTTCCTGGTCACCACCCGGATGATCGCCGGCTTCGTGGCCGTGATCCCGCTGTACGTGATCGGGCTGCTGTCCTCCTACTTCGCCGCCCGGACCATCACCACCGGCTACTACGGCCAGTCCAGCGGGACGTACGACCACTACTTCCAGCAGTACCTGCCGCCGGTCGACGTGCTGTGGTCCTTCGGCAAGGTCATCGTCTTCGCCCTCGTGATCATCCTGGTCCACTGCTACTACGGCTACTACGCGAGCGGCGGCCCGGCGGGCGTCGGCGTCGCCGTCGGGCGCGGTGTACGGACGTCCATCGTGGCCATCAACGTCCTCGACTTCTTCCTCAGCCTGGCGATCTGGGGCTCCCACACGACCGTACGGATAGCGGGGTAGGGGCAGATGCGTCGCACCATCACACTGAGGCTGTACGGGATCGTCTTCATCGTCGTCGTCGCCCTGCTCCTCTCGCTGTCCGTCGCCGTCTACCAGCAGGCGTTCACCCCGGTCGTACGGATCACCCTGGAGGCCGACACCCTCGGCAACCAGCTGGAACCGCGCGCCGACGTCAAGCTGCGCGGGCTGCTCGTGGGCGAGGTGCGCGAGGTGCGGGCCGACGGCGAGAAGGCCACGCTCGGCATCGCGCTCAAGCCGGAGCACGTCTCCCTCATCCCGGCCGACGTCCACGCACGGCTGCTGCCCAAGACCCTGTTCGGCGAGAAGTACGTCGACCTCGTCGCACCACCCACGTCGTCCACCCGGGCCATCCGCGCCGGTGACGTCATCACCCAGGACCGCACCACGGTCGGCATCGAGCTCCAGCGACTGATGAACGACCTGCTGCCGCTGCTCAGCACCGTGCAGCCCGCGAAGCTGAACGCCACGCTCTCCGCGTTCTCCACCGCGCTCGAAGGACGCGGCGAGGACATCGGCGACAACCTCACCCGCCTCGACGCCTACCTGCGCCGGCTCAACCCGCACATGCCCTCCCTCAAGGAGGACATCTCCCGGTTCGCCGACGTGGCCGAGGTGTACGGCGAGGCCGCCCCCGACCTGCTGCGCATCCTGGACAACACCCTCACCACCAGCCGGACGATCGTCGAGAAGCAGGAGCAGCTCTCCTCGCTCCTCACCTGGACCGCCACCGCCGCGAAGACCACGGAGGGCGTACTCGACGAGAACTCCGCCCGGCTCATCACCCTGGGCCGCGTCTCCCGCCCCACGCTGGCCCTGTTCGCCCGCTACTCGCCGGAGTACCCGTGCCTGTTGGCCGGTCTCGTGCGCCAGGAAGCGGCCTCCGAAGAGGCGTTCAGGGGCGGGAAGATGCGCATCACCCTGGAGTTCGTCCGCCCCCGACCCCCCTACCGACCCGGCGAGGAACCGCGCTATGCCGACCGCTCAGGCCCGAACTGCAGAGGTCTGCCCCACCCCCACATCCCGGCACCGCCGATCAAGCTCGACGACGGTACGTCGGCCGAGAGTTCGGCCGGGCCAGTATCCGGGACACCGGCCGAACAGCACGCCGTCGCCTCGCTCGTGGCCCCGGTCATGGGCGTGCCCGCCGACGAGGTCCCGGCCGTCACGACCCTGCTCTTCGGACCGCTGGCACGGGGAACGGCGGTGAGCCACGCATGAGTTCCGGGATGCGTACGAACGCCCGCTCCATGGCCCCTCAGCTCACCAAGCTCGGCATCTTCGCCGTCGTCACCATCGCGGCGACCGCCGTCCTCGCGGCCACCATCGTCAACCTCTCCTTCACCCCCCAGGAGACGTACACCGCCGTGTTCAGCGATGTCACCAGCCTGGAGGAGGGCGACGACATCCGCGTCGCGGGCGTGCGGGTCGGGGAGGTGGAAGGGATCCGGATCAAGGACCGGGCGCTTGCCGAGGTCACCTTCAGCGTCTCCCGCGACCGGCCCCTGCTCACCAGCACCCGCGCCGTCATCCGCTACCGCAGCCTGGTCGGGCAGCGGTACGTCGCCCTCACCGAGGGCGCGGGGAACGGGAAGCGACTCGCTCCCGGAGGCCGGATCCCCCTCTCCCGTACCGAACCGGCACTCGACCTCAACGCGCTGCTCAATGGCTTCAAGCCGCTGTTCGCCGCGCTCAGCCCCGAGGACGTGAACCAGCTCGCCACCGAGATCGTCAAGACCCTCCAAGGTGAGGGCGGTACGGTCCGCAGCCTGCTCGCGCACACGGCCTCGCTCACCACGACGCTCGCCGAACGCGACAAGCTGATCGGGTCCGTGATCACCAACCTCAACACCGTGCTGAAGACGGTGGACCAGCGCAGTACCCGCTTCTCCGACCTGATCACCCAGCTGCAACGGCTGATCTCGGGGCTCTCGGCCGACCGCAAGCCCATCGGGGAGTCGCTGGCGGGCATCAACGGCCTCACGGAGGCCACCTCGGGTCTCCTCAAGGACGCCCGGCCGCCGCTGAAGACCGATATCGCCGAGCTGGCCGAGCTCACCGGAACCCTGAACGACCACGAGAAGACCGTGGAGGGCGTCCTGCAGCGCCTGCCGAACAAGCTGAACAAGCTGACCGGCACCGCGTCGTACGGCTCCTGGTTCAACTTCTACCTCTGCGACTTCGACGGCCGCATCGTCCTGCCGAAGACCGACGAGGTCATCACCCCCGAACTCCATGTCGCCCGGGCGAGGTGCGGCCGGTGATTCCCTTCCGCGAACGGAATCCCGTGACGATCGGGGCAGTCGGCCTCACCACCCTCGCGCTGCTGATCGCCGCCGCGTTCAACGTCGAGAGCCTTCCGCTGATCGGCGGTGGCGACACGTACAGCGCGGCCTTCTCCGAAGCCGGCGGGCTGCGACCCGGCGACGAGGTACGGATCGCCGGCGTCAAGACCGGCAAGGTCGACGAGGTCGAGCTGGCCGGCGACCACGTCAAAGTGACCTTCAGGGTCGAGGGAGACCCGGAGCTCGGGACCAGGACCGGCGCGTCCATCCGCATCAAGACGATCCTGGGCGCCAAGTACCTCGCCCTTGAGCCGGAAGGCACCGGCCGGCTGAAGCCGGGCAGCGAGATCCCGCTGAGCCGGACCGTCCCGGCGTACGACGTGGTGGAGGCTTTCAGCGACCTCACCACCACCACCGAACAGATCGACAAGCAGCAGCTGGCCACCGCCCTCGACACCCTCTCCACCACCTTCGAGGACTCGCCCGCCGAGGTCAGAGCCTCCATCCAGGGGCTGTCGAAGATCTCCCGCACCGTGGCTTCCCGCGACGAGGCACTGCGCGAACTCCTCGACCACGCGAACGGCGTCACCGGTGTACTCGCCGCACGGAAGGGGGAGTTCAGCAAGCTGGTCAAGGACGGCGACAAGCTGTTCAAGGAGATCGAGTCCCGGCGAAAGGTCATCCACGCGCTGCTCAAGAGCTCCGTCGCCCTCGGTATCCAGCTCTCGGGCCTCGTCGGCGACAACCGCGCGGCGATCGGACCGGCACTCACCCGCCTGAACACCGTGGTGAAGATGCTGGAACGCAACCAGGCGAGCCTCGACCGCAGCGTCCAGCTCCTCGCCCCCTTCGCCAGGGTCTTCACCAACACCCTCGGCAACGGCCGCTGGTTCGACAGCTACATCCAGAACCTGGTCGCCCCCACACCGGTGACCCCACGGACAGGAGGATCACGATGAACAAGCGGATCATCCGCCGTATCGCGCTCGCCACTCTCCTGGTCGTGGCCGCGGCTCTCGCCGTCGTGTACCTGCCCCAGGAGCCCACGGTCCGGGTGACCGCCTACTTCCCCCGTACGGTCGGCATCTACCCCGGCTCCGACGTGCGCGTACTCGGCGTCCGCATCGGCGAGGTCAAGGAGATCGCACCGGAGGGCGACCGGGTCCGTGTCGAGCTGGAGTACGCGGCCGAGTACAAGGTCCCGCCCGACGCCAAGGCCGCGATCATCAACTCCTCGGTGGTCAGCGACCGTTACCTCCAGCTTCTCCCCGTCCACCGCGGCGGCCCGGAGATGAAGAGCGGCGCCGTCATCCCCCTGCACCGCACGGCCGTGCCCGTCGAGCTGGACCGTGTCTTCGACAGCCTCCGTACGACATCGGACGCGCTCGGCCCCCAAGGCGCCAACAAGGACGGTTCGCTGTCCCGGCTGCTCGCCGTCAGCGCGGACAACCTCCAGGGACAGGGCACGCAGCTCCACCGGACGGTCGAGGACCTCTCGCAGGCCGTCACCACCCTGTCCGACGGCCGCCAGGACCTGTTCGGGACGGTACGGAACCTCCAGGTCTTCACCGCCGCGCTGGCGGCCGACGACGCCTCCGTCCGGTCGTTCAACGACAGCCTGGCCAAGGTGGCCGAGCAGCTGGCCGGGGAGCGCAAGGACCTCGCCGCGGCGATCACGCACCTGGCGGCGGCACTCGCCGACGTGTCCGACTTCGTGAAGAAGAACAAGAAGGCCCTGACCGCCGATGTGAAGGGCCTCTCCAAGGTGACCCGTGTGCTGGTCACGCAGCGCGCCGCCCTCGAAGAGCTCCTCGACGTCGTCCCCGCCGGTCTCTCCAATCTGCAGAACGCCTACAACCCGGCGTCCGGCACGCTCGACACCCGCAGCAATCCCGAGCAGCTCCAGGACCCGGCCACCCTGCTGTGCTCCCTGCTGAAGACGACCGGGGAGGAGGCCAAGGGGAAGGCCACAGACTGTCAGAACCTGAAGAAGCTGTTCGACTCCCTGCCGAAGCTGCCCGAGGCCGACCCGGTCACCGGAGCGGCGCTCCCCGTGGCCGGAGCGCCCTCGATGGACAAGACGCTCGGCGGAATCCTGGAGGCCCGTACATGAGAGCTCCCCGCAAGGCCGCGCTGTGGGCAGCCGCCGGCTCGCTCCTGCTGACCACCGGCTGCGAGTTCAACGGCCTCTACGACGTGCCGCTGCCCGGCGGCGCGGCCGCCGACGGCGACAGCTACCGGGTCACGGTCGAGTTCCGGGACGTCCTCGATCTCGTACCGCAGTCCACGGTGAAGGTGAACAACGTCACCGTCGGCGCCGTCGAGACGGTCGAACTGGTCGGCTGGCACGCCCGCGTGCGCCTCCGCGTCGCCGACTCGGTCAAGCTGCCCGGCAACGCGATCGCCGAACTGAGGCAGACCAGCATGCTCGGCGAGAAGTACGTGTCGCTGTCGGCACCGACAACCGAGAAGCCGGTCGGCAGACTTGACGACGGCGCGAGGATCCCGCTGTCCCGCTCCGGCCGCAACCCGGAGATCGAGGAGGTTCTGTCGGCCCTGTCGGCCCTCCTCAACGGTGGTGGTGTCGCTCAGCTCAAGACCATCACCACGGAGCTGAACAAGGCGCTGGAGGGCCGGGAGGACCGGGTCACGTCCCTGCTCGGTGAGCTGAACACCTTCATCGGCGGACTCGACGCCCAGAAGAAGGAGATCGTCCGCGCGCTGGAGGGCATCGACAAGCTGTCCGCCACCCTCGCCAAGGAGAAGAGGACGATCGGCCAGGCCCTCACCACTGTGGCGCCCGCGCTGAAGGTGCTTGCCGACCAGCGGACCAAGCTGACCGCCATGCTCACGTCGTTGTCCGAGCTCGGCACGACCGGTACGAAGGTGATCAACGCGTCGCGCGCCGACGTGATCGCCAATCTCCGCGCCCTTCAGCCGATCCTCAGCCAGTTGAACAAGGCGGGCGCCGATCTGCCCAACGCCCTTGAACTCCTGACGACCTATCCCTTCCCCCGGAACGTCGTCGACGCGATCAAGGGGGACTACGTCAACCTCAAGGTCACCGCGGATCTCGACCTGCGCAGCGTCTACGGCAACCTGGCCGACGAGCCCGCGAAGCCCGGGACGCCCGGAGAGCAGCCCGGAGGCCCCGCGGCTCCCGGGCTGCCCGGGCTCCCCACCACCCCCTCGCTCCCGGGCGTCCCCAGCCCGGCGCTCCCCAAGACCCCTCTCCCTTCGGGGACCCCCAGCGCTCCGGAGGCTCCCGGCGGCGACGCCGACCTGGAGTGCCTGCCGCTCTGCACCCCGGCCGATCCCGTCTCGTACCACCGTCAGGGCGACAGCCCCTTCCCGCCCGGCGTCGACCTCGCGCTCGCCGAGCTGCTGATGAAGGGACTGGTGCCGTGATCACCCGTACGGTCAAAGCCCAGTTGCTCGCCTTCGCGCTCATCACCGCCGTCGGCGTGTCCTACGTCGGTGCGGAGTACACCGGCCTCGTCGACCGCCTCCTGAACCGCGGATACACCGTACGGGCCGAGTTCCCCGACTCCGGAGGCATCTACTCCGGCGCCGAGGTCACCTACCGAGGGGTACCCGTGGGCCGCGTGGGCGAGCTGCGGCTGACCGAGTCCGGCGGCGTGTCGGTGGCCCTCCTTCTGGAGGACTCACCCACCATCCCGGCGGACAGCCTGGCCGTGGTGGCGAACCGCTCGGCCGTCGGCGAGCAGTACGTGGATCTGCAGCCGCGCTCCGCGAACGGCCCCGAACTGCGGGACGGCAGCACCATCCCGCGCCGGAACACCCGGGTGCCGGTGCCCACCACCGAGATGATCCTGAGTCTGGACCGGCTGGTCGAATCGGTGGACAAGCAGGACCTGCGGATCACGGTCGACGAACTCGGCAAGGCGTTCTCCGGCACCGGCCCGCATCTGACCCGGCTCGTGGACTCGGGCAACGCCCTGGTCGAGTCGGCGTCCGGCTCGCTGCCCGAGACGATCGCGCTGATCGAGGACTCCAGGAAGGTCCTCAGGACGCAGGCCGACCAGGGCTCGGCGATCACCTCCTTCTCGCGTGATCTGGCCGCGCTCACCGCCCAGGTGAAGGCGAGCGACGGGGACATCCGCGCCCTGATGGCCGGCGGCACCTCCGCCGCCCGGGAGGTCGACGCGCTCATGAAGGACAACCGGCCCCATCTCCCGGTCCTCCTCGGCAACCTGATCAGCGGCGGTCAGATCACCCTCGCCCGGCTGCCCGGCGTGGAACAGACGTTGGTCACCTTCCCCGTGGTCGTCGCGGGCAGCTACACCGTGGTCCCCGGCGACGGCACCACCCACTTCGGCATGGTCGTCAACGCCGACGACCCGCCGCCCTGCCGTCAGGGATACGGCACCACCCAGCGCCGCGACCCCGCCGACACCTCCGACCGGCGGGCCAATACAGACGCCCACTGCGCGGCCCCGCGCGGCGGCGACACGTCGGTCCGTGGCGCCCAGAACGCTCCCGGAAGGTCCGTCCAGATCGGCTCGACGGGCGGAGCACAGACCGTGTTCGGAAAGGACTCCTGGCAATGGCTGCTCGTGGGACCCATGGCATGAACGGCATGACCCGTGTACTCCTCACGCACGCGGCCCGGCCGCTCCGGCACCGATGGTCGGTGGCGGTGCTCGCCGTCCTGGCCGCCGTCCTGACGGCCGCCTCGGGATGGCTGGGTGTTCGGCTGTACGAGCGCCACGAGGAGGAACGGCGGCACCAGGACATCCTGGCCGCCGCCCGCCAGTCGGCGCTCAACTTCACCTCGCTTGACTACCGGCACTACGACCGCGACAGCAAGAACGTCCTGAACGGCGCGACCGGGGACTTCAAGAAGCAGTTCGCGGCCCAGACCACGCAGCTGACGAAGATCGTCGCCGACAACAAGTCGGTCTCGGAGGGTCAGATCCTCGACGCGGGTATCGCGCGGGCCGACGAACGGACCGCCCGCGTCCTGGTGGTGGCCGACAGCAAGGTCACCAACGTCGCCGCCCCCGAGGGCACGTCCCGCAACTACCGCCTTCAGCTCGACCTCGTCCTGAAGGACGGGCAGTGGCTGACGTCCAACGTCGAATTCGTCGGCTGACAGGAGACAGAACGTGGCGAACACGACCCTTCGAACGGCGACCCTCCGCGCCGCCGCCAAACGCGCCGAGAGGGCGGCGCGGCAGCCGAACGAGCCCGAGGCCAGCCCGGACCCCAAGCCCAAGCGGACCCCCAAGTCGACCGCCAAGGCGACCGCCCAGACGGCGGGTCGCCCCGGCCGGCTCGGCGCGGTGCTCGCTGTCCTGGTCGTACTGGGCGTGGTCGCCACCGCCATGCTCGGGTGGAAGTACCGAGAGGCCGAACGCACGGCCCAGGCACGCACGGCCGCGCTCACCGCGGCACACAAGGCTGCCCCGGCCGTCCTCTCGTACGACTACCGCCACCTGGACCGCGACTTCGCCGCGGCCCGCACCCACCTCACCGACCCGTTCCTCGACCAGTACGCCAAGACCACCCACACCGTGGTCGCCCCCACCGCCAAGCAGTACCGCGGCGTGGTCAAGGCCACGGTCGCGAAGCCCCCGGGCGGCGACGCCGCCCCGGCGGCGTCGGTGGTGTCGGCCTCCCCGGACAGGGCCGTCATCCTGCTCTTCATGAACCAACTGACCACCAGCACCCAGGTCACCACTCCCCGCCTCGACCTCAACCGCGTCCGCATGACCCTCATCTCCACCCCCCAAGGCTGGAAGGTCAGCGCTTTGGACGCGCTGTAGCGCGGTTCGAGCGCTTGAAGATCTGATCAAGGGGAGCGTCCAGGGCCTTCTTGACCGCCTGGGTCGTGCGGGTGCGCCGTGACGTTGCCAAGGGCACCACATCGGTGGGTGATCGACTGGCTGCGGGCAGTGAAGCGGACGGCTGGTGCGAGAGAGCGGTCTGGTGCCGGCAGGGTGACCATGGGAAGCATGGAGGAAGCGCATCCGGTGGCCGCTCCGGGCGGGCGGCCTCAGGGGCTGATGGCGGCACCCTTGCTGCTCGCGGGCAGCGGTAGGGCGCGGCGCCACCTGGACTTTTCAGGCTGCAAGGAGCTGCTGGAGCAGTTCCGCACCGGTTGGTCCGAGAGCCTGGTGCTGACCGCCGAGGACTGCCGGCGCTGCGAGGCGCCGCAACGCCCGCGCCCTTCCCCACGGGGAGGCGCGGGATGAGTGAGCCGACCCCGGTCGAGGAGCTGGTCAGCGGTGCGGCCCAGGACGCCGGCGGCTGGCTGGGTGCGCTGCCGGTGGCGCAGGTGGCCACCAGTGCCGATGGAACGATTGTGCGCTGGAGTCGGGCCGCCGAAGGGCTGCTCGGCTACAGCCCCCAGCAGGTGATCGGACGGCACATCGCCGAGCTGTTGCACCCGGGCGCGGACAGGAGCCTCGGCCGGTCGCTCTGGGAGGCCGCGGCCGGCGGGCGGGGGGTCATGGGCACGGTCACCGCCTGGCACCGAGACGGGCACCCCGTGGAAGTGGAGATCTGGGCAAGCCCCGTTTCCGACCGGCGTGACGACGCCTCCGCGGTCCTGCTCTTCGCTGCCGATGCCCACGCCGCGCGGCGTATCCGCGGATCGTCGGCCGTGTGGGACGGGCTGTTCGCCCGCTCTCCGGTCGGCATCGCCGTCCTGGACGCACAGCTGCGGTTCCTGCGGGTCAACCCGGCCCTGGAGAGGATGAACGGCCTGGCGGAGTCGGCCCATGTCGGCCGGAGCCTGTCCGAGCTGCTGCCCGAGGTGAACGCCGAGGACATGGAGGCGGCGATGCGGCAGGTCCTGGACAGTGGGGAGCCGGTCCTGGACCGCCGCCGCATCGGCCGTACCCCGGCCGAGCCCGACCATGATCGGGTGTGGTCGTGCTCCTACGTCCGCGTGGAGGACCCGGGCGGTCGGGCCATCGGGGTCATCGCCTCGCTGCTCGACATCACCGACCAGCAGCGCGCCCACACCGAAGCCGAGATGGGACGGCGCAGGCTCGCACTGCTCAGCGAGGCGTCCATCCGGATCGGTTCCAGCCTGGAACTGGAGCGCACCGCCCAGGAACTCGCCGACCTCGCCGCTTCTCACCTCGCCGACGCGGTCACCGTCGATGTCCTGGACACCCTCGCCCGAGGCGACGATCCCGGCATGGGGCTGGCCGGCGGTGTCGCCCTGCGCCGCCTGGGCAAGGCCCCGCTGACCGGCTCCGCGGTCACCGATGTCCTCGCCCCGCTCGGCCGCACCCTCGACTTCCCGGCGGCCGCCCCCTACACCCAGGCTCTGTCCAGACGTGAGCCGTTCCTGTTGGCCGTCCTCGACGAGAGGGCCATCGCCCCCGCCGCCCGCCATACCAGCAGGCCCGCGCAGCTGCTGCAGCTTGGCGTGCATTCGTTCATGATGGCGCCGCTCTTCGCGCGGGACCTGGTGCTCGGCGTGGCGACCTTCTACCGCAGCCGTCCGATCGGCCCGTTCACCTCCGACGACGTGACTCTGGCCGGCGAGCTCGCCGCGCGCGCCGCCCTCAGCATCGACAACGCCCGCCTCTACCACCGTGAACACGACACCGCGCTGACCCTGCAGCGCAGCATGCTGCCCCAGCACATCACCCCACCTGCCGGGCTCGAGGTCGCCCACCGCTACCTGCCCGCCAGCGACGTCAACGAGGTCGGCGGCGACTGGTACGACGTGCTCAACCTGCCCGGCGGGAGGGCGGCACTGCTCATCGGCGACGTCATGGGCCACGGCACCCCGGCTGCCGCAGTGATGGGACGGCTCTCCGCCAGCGTCCGGGCACTCGCCAGGCTCGACCTCGAACCCGAGGAACTGCTCCACCAGTTGGAAGCGGCACTCGACGACCTTGCCGAGCCGATGCTCGCCACTTTCCTCTACGTCGTGACCGACCTGGCAACGGGTCGCTGCCGCATCACTCGCGCCGGCCATCCGCCGCCCGCCGTCGTCAGCCCCGACGGCACCGCCGCTCTCCTCGACCTGCCGCCCGGCACCCCGCTCGGCGTCGGCGGCACTCGCTTCACCACCACCGAGACCACCCTGCAACCGGGCAGCCTCCTCGTTCTGTACACGGACGGTCTTATCGAGTCCCGCGGCAGCGACATCGACGAGCGCCTCGCCGAACTCATCCATCTCCTCACCCAACCCCACCCGTCCTTGACCGGACTGTGCGACAGCCTCCTCACGCACCTCGTGCCGGGCTCCGCGGACGACGACATTGCCTTGCTGCTCGCTCGTTTCACCAACCCTCACCTGGGTGGAGAGGCGAGAGACCCGACCTGAGGCCGGATCAACGACAGCGTCTTGCCCGTACACCGAGTCCTCGTGAGTCTCAGGCCCACGGGATGGCCGCCCCGCGACTGCCGCGCGCTGGCCTCGATCGGAACGAGCCCGGATGGCGTCATCGCCCGCCCGCGGCCGGCGAGGATCTCCATGGGGTAGCAGTCCTCCATGGCGATCCATGGCCCGCTCGGCGGGCGGTGATCGTGGCAGGGGGCGGAACGCGCAGTACGGCACCCGCGTCGGTCCGATGGTGCGTCAGAGAAGTCGGCAACGGGTCAGCGTGAGGTCTGCAACACCTGGGGACAGCTGACCGAACATGCGAATCGTTGTAGTCTCCGAAGACCGCCCTTGACCTGCAGAGAGCAGGCAGGGAGCAGACACATCGGGAGTTTCTCCATGCTTCGCACCCTGTTCAAGTCGAAGATCCACCGGGCCACCGTGACCCAGGCCGATCTCCACTACGTCGGGTCCGTGACCGTCGACGGCGATCTGATGGACGCGGCCGATCTCCTGCCCGGCGAGCTCGTGCACATCGTCGACATCGACAACGGCGCCCGGCTGGAGACCTACGTCATCGAGGGCGAGCGCGGCTCCGGGGTCATCGGGATCAACGGTGCCGCCGCGCACCTCGTGCACCCGGGGGATCTGGTGATCCTCATCAGTTACGCGCAGGTCGAGGACGCCGAGGCGCGCTCGTTCGTCCCCCGTGTGGTGCACGTGGACGCGGACAACCGGATCGTGGAGCTCGGGTCCGACGCGTCCGCGCCGGTGCCCGGCAGTGACACCGCGCGCAGCCCGCACGCCGTGCCCGCACCCGCCTGAACCAGCCAGTCCGAGGAGACCCATCGCATGGCCGATCTTCAGCTCAGGGACGACCGGGAGAAGGGGCGTCTGGAGGCCTTCGAGGACGGGACGACGTACGTCGGCGTCATCGTCTACTTCGTCCTGACGGCCGACCCGCACGCCCTCGTCGCGGTGCACACCATCGTGGAGGACGGGCACGAGGGCAAGGGCATCGCCGGGTCGCTCGTGCGGGAGTTCTACGAGATGGCCGCCCGCGAGGGCGTCCCCGTCGTGCCGCTCTGCCCGTACGCCGCCAAGTGGGCCGAGAAGCACCCCGACGAGGCCCCGGTGCCGCCCGCCGAGGTCGTTCGCGCGGCGAAGGCGCAGCTCAGGGCCGCCCCGGAGCTCTGGTGACGCTCGCTCTGCTGCACACCTCCGCCGTCCACGTGCCCGTCTTCGACGGGCTCCGCGACCGGCACCACCCCGGGCTCGCCCTGCGGCACCTCGTAGACGAGGAGTTGCTCGAACGGGCCCGGGCCGAGGGGCCGGAAGCCGTGGCCGGTGCCGTCCGTGACGCCCTCGCCGAGGCCGTCGCCGACGGTGCCCGCGCCGTGCTGTGCACCTGCTCGACCATCGGCGGCGTCGCCGAGCGCAGCGCCGCCGAACTGGGTGTGCCCGTCCTGCGGGTGGACCGGCCGATGGCGGCCGAGGCAGTGCGCGTCGAGCGAAGCGGGATGGGGGTCCCCCCGGCCGAAGGCCGGGGGAGGATCGTGGTCGTCGCGACCTCTGCCTCCACCCTGGGGCCCACGGTCGACCTGCTCCGGGAGGAGTCGGGGGAGCGGACCACGACGGTCACCACGCTGTTGGTGGACGGAGCCTGGGAGCGGTTCCTGGCCGGCGACCACGACGGTTACCTCGACGCGGTCGCCCGGGCCCTGGACTCCGTCGATCCGGTCGGCGGCGGCGTGATCGTCCTCGCCCAGGCCTCCATGGCCGACGCCGCCGAGCGCACCACGACCCCGCTGCCCGTCCTCTCGAGCCCCCGCCTCGGCCTCGCCGCCGCGGCGAGCGTGGTGCGCCGACACGGATGAATGGCCCCGGCGGGCGCGGGCACACGCTCCGGGAGAGCCTGGAGCCGTCCCGCCCGTCGACCGAGAGGCCCGTCATGACCCATCCGTACCCCGACCCGGTGCCGCCCTCGCCGATCCCGCCGCCGGGGCCGGTCCCGTCGCCACCGACTCCGGTGCCGGAACCGCCTCCCGTGCCGCCCCCGAACCCCGTTCCGGAGCCCCCGGGCCCCACTCCCGTACCGGAACCCGAGCCTCAGCCCGAGCCGGGGCCCGCCGGGCTCTGATTCGTAGGTGACACAAGGGACTTGGGGATTCCCCAAGGCCCTTGTCACGGCCTGTGACCTTCCCTTACCTTGGGCGACTGCCGATGCGTATCTGCTGACGCGTTCGAGGGGGGCCCATGGCCGCACGGGGACGACACCGCCGGTACCAGCCGAGCCGGATCAACCGCGCCTCGCTGACCGTCACAGCGGGCGGCGCCGGGATGGCGCTGCCGCTGGTCGGCGCCGGGACCGCGCAGGCCGCCTCTCTCGACGTCTGGGAGAAGGTCGCCGCCTGCGAGTCCTCCTCCAACTGGCGCATCAACACCGGCAACGGCTATTTCGGCGGGCTGCAGTTCAGCCAGTCCACCTGGGAACGGTACGGCGGTACGCACTACGCGCCGCGCGCCGACCTGGCCTCCAAGGACCAGCAGATCGCCATCGCGGAGAAGGTGCTCAAGGGGCAGGGGCCGGACGCCTGGCCGACCTGCTCGTCGCGCGCCGGGCTCGGTCGCGCGGAGCGCGGTCAGGAGAAGGCCAAGGGCGGGGTCACGCCCGCGTCCGTGCCGGCGCAGCGCACCGCGGCCGCACAGCGGACCCCGGCGGCCAAGCCCCCGGCCGCGACGCCGACCACCGTGCCGACGGTCCGCGAGATGTACACGGTCGCCCCCGGCGACTCGCTCTCCCGCATCGCCCGGGAGGAGCGCGTCAAGGGCGGCTGGCAGCGGTTGTACGAGGCGAATCGCGGCGTGGTCGGCACCGACCCCGACCTGATCCATCCGGGCCAGAAGCTGACCCTCCGCATCACCGCCCCCGTCAAGCCGCCGCAGACCGGGACGCCTGCCGCCAGGCCCTCGGCAGGCAACCCGCCGGTCCCGAAGGGCACGCCGTCGACCGCCCCGAAGGGCACGTCGACGACCACCCCGAAGGGCTCACCGCAGGCCACGAAGGCTCCCGCCGCCCCGCAGGCCAAGCCCGCCACCCGACCTGCCGCACGGCCGGTCACCAAGCCGGCCGCCAAGCCCGTCACCAAGCCTGCGACAAAACCGGCCCCCAAGCCCGCGACCAAGCCCGCCACCCGGCCCGCACCCCAGGCCGACGGCTTCAGCGCCCCCGTCTCCGCCTCGATCGGCACCAGCTACCGCGTGTCCGGCTCCTCCTGGTCCAGCGGCTACCACACCGGTGTCGACTTCCCCGTCCCCACCGGCACGTCCGTGAAGGCCGTCGCCACCGGCAAGGTCGTCTCCGCCGGCTGGGGCGGCGCGTACGGATACGAGGTCGTCATCCGCCACGACGACGGGCGCTACAGCCAGTACGCGCACCTGTCCGCGCTCACCGTCCGCGAAGGCCAGCGGGTCAACTCCGGGCAGCGCATCGCCCGTTCAGGATCGACCGGCAACAGCTCGGGACCGCATCTCCACTTCGAGGTGCGGACGGGTCCCGGGTACGGCTCCGACATCGACCCCCTGGCCTACCTCAGGGCGCGGGGCGTCGCGATCTGACACGGTCCGGTCCTCTGACACCGAGAGCGAGTCGTCGGAGGCCGTCAGGCGGTCCGTCGTGAGCTGGATCAGACCGCCCGCCGCCACCGCACCGCAGATCAGCGCGGCGACGGTGCCGGCCGTGCCGTACCGGAAGGTCTCGCCGAACAGCGTGAGGCCCACGGCGGCGGCGATCACCGGGTTGACGACCGTGACCGTGGCCAGCGGAGCCGCCAGGCCCGCGCCCCGGTAGGAGGCCTGGGAGAGCAGCAGCCCGGTGATCGCGAGGGCCGAGAGGACCAGCAGGCTCGTCCACTGGGCGAGCGGCGCGTCGGGCGACCACTCCACGGCCACGGTCTTGGTGAAGACGGAGGCGATACCGAACGACACACCCGCCGCGGCCGCCAGGACGATGCTGCGCAGCACCGAGCGGCCCACCAGGTGCGCGATGGTGAACAGTCCGCCCACCACCCCGAACGTCGCCGCGGCGAGCAGCCAGCGTTCGGTGCCGCCCAGCGACTGCGACTCGGCGCTGCCCGTCAGGCTGAGCAGCCCGGCGAGGCCGACCGTGGCCATGAGCGCGCCGCGCCAGGCCGTGTGCCCGGCCCGGCGGCCCACGAAGAGGGCCGCCATGGGCAGGGCGAAGACGATCGTGAGGGCGCCCAGCGGCTGGACCAGACTGAGCGGACCGTAGGCGAGCGCAGCGACGTGGAGCGCCGCGCCGAGACCGTTGAGCAGGACGGACCCCCACCAGGCCGGGCTGCGCAGCGGCGCGTAGGTGGGGCCGCCGGCGGCGGCCGCGACCCGCTCCTGCACGATCGCCGCGGCCGCGTAGGCGACCGCCGAGACCAGTGACAGGAGCACGGACAGCAGGAGGGGGCTCATACATACAACGATCTCTCTTCCGAGCGTTCACGTCGTCGTACCTGGGAACGCATTCGGACGTACTGCCGTCGCAGTACGGGACCGTGACGTACGCCTTGGGATGTACACCCGCGCAGGTCAGGAGGGGTGGAAAGCGACCTTTCCGGTATCCAGGTCGAAGCGGGCGCCGACGATCAGGGCCTTGTCGAACGCCTCATCCCGAGCCAGTCGCCGCCGTATCCGGGCCACATTGGCCCGCACCGTGTTCTCCACCCAGTCGCCCGGCAGGTCGCGGGCGGCGCGTGCGGCCGGCGCTATCTCCTCGACGACGCGGGCGAGGTGCCCCTCGACGGGCTTGCCCGTCCGTACGTACTCCACGGCGGCGGTCGCCGCCCCGCACCGCTCGTGCCCCAGGACGAGGACCAGCGGGACGCCCAGCTCCTCGACGCCGAACTGGATCGAGCCGAGCACGGCCTCGTCCAGGGCCTGCCCGGCCGACCGTATGGTCACGAGGTCACCGAGCCCCTGGTCGAAGACGAGCTCGGGCGGCACCCGCGAGTCGACGCAGCCGAGGACCAGGGCGAACGGGTGCTGGGAGACGGCCACGGCGGCGCGCCGGGCGGCGTCCTCGTGCGGGTGGATCTGCCGGAGCGCCGCGAACCGGGCGTTCCCGGCCCGGAGTTGGGCCAGGGCCCGGGCGGCGGTGAGCGGACCGTCCGGCCGGGGCCGACGGGCCGGGGGCACCGCGGCCCGGGCGGACGCGGGGACGCCCGCGGTCACGGCCGCGGCGGCGGTCAGTGCGAGCACCGCGCGCCGGGCCGGCGCCGCGGAGGCAAGGGGGTTGGTGGGAGGTGTCATGCCGTCGAGCGTTACGGTGATCGGCGGTCGCGGAGCCGCACTTGGGGTGAGCATGACCCGAAGATGACCATGCATGACTCGAACATGACCATGCATGATCCAAACTCGACCGGAGTTTTACCGGTGCCGTGCCAGGAAGTCCGACCACACAGGAGGCGGTGACGGTGGATCTCGTCGAGAGCACATCGGTGGGTGGCTTCTTCGCGCTCCGGACGACCACGCCGGAGACGGGCGGCGAGCATGTGCCGCTCGCGCGCCTGTACGCGGGTGAGGAAGACCCCCTCACCGCCCGGGTCGACCGCGTCGGCGCCCGCCTTCGTACCCCCGAGCGACGGGTCGCCGCCTCGATCGCCCATCTCGGGCTCGCCGCCCGGCTGTGGTCGATCGCCCTCGGCCCGGCCGCCCTGCACGGCAGGTTCCCGGCTCTCGACCCGGCGGACCTGTACTGGGACGGCGCCCTGACCTCTCCCGACGACCTGTGGTGGGCGGGCACCGACACCCGCCCCGCCACCGTGGCCGACCTCCGCGAGGCCGTCCAGCTCGCCCACCTCGTCCCGCTCCACGAGGCCTTCCGCCGCGACGGGCGCATCTCGCCCCGGCTGCTCTGGGGCAACGCCGGCTCCGCGCTCGCCGGAGCGCTGCGGGAGCTCACCCGCTGGGCCCGCGCGCAGGACCGGCCCGAGGTCGCCGCCCGCGCCGCCGAGCTCGTCTCCGGGCTCTTCGATCACCCGGACCTGGCACGCACGGTCCAGGGCCCCGCCCTCCGCCGTACCAGCTGCTGCCTCTACTACCGCTGCCCCGGCGGCGGACTCTGCGGCGACTGTGTGTTCGACCACGCTCCCGGTACGGGTTTGGAGACACGGCCCCCCGCTCCGTAAAATCCGTCTTTTGGGATATGGGCGCGCGCGAGCGTACGAGCGATCGAGGAACGACAGAGGCCATGACGGTGACCGAAGAAACCCAGGAGTACGGGCCGGGTATCGACCCCGAACGCCTGGCCGTCTGCCTGAGCGTGCTCGACGAGCTCGACGAGCTGGACGTCGACCACCCGGACGCGATCGCCGTCCGGCGCGCCACCGCCGGTATCTACCGGACGGTGAAGCAGCGCCGCCGCCAGGAGCGCCGGGCCGCGAAGACCGCGCACGACAAGGCGGTCACCGAGGCCACCGCCACCGGCTCCGCCCAGCGGATCGACGACGAGACCGAGGGCATCCTGCCCTCCTCCGTCACCGAGGCCGGCCAGATCGCCGGGATACTCCAGCGCCCCCGGTCCTGCTACACCTGCAAGACGCGGTACGTCGAGGTCGACTACTTCTACCACCAGCTCTGCCAGGACTGCGCGGCCCTGAACCGCGCCCGCCGCGACGCCCGCACCGACCTCGCCGGCAAGCGCGCGCTGCTCTCCGGCGGCCGGGCCAAGATCGGCATGTACATCGCGCTGCGGCTGCTGCGCGACGGCGCCCACACCACGATCACGACCCGCTTCCCCAAGGACGCCATCCGCCGCTTCAAGGCCATGGAGGACTCGGCGGACTGGATGCACCGCCTTGAGGTCGTCGGCATCGACCTGCGCGACCCGGCGCAGGCGGTCGCCCTGGCCGATCAGATCGCCGAGGACGGTCCGCTGGACATCCTCATCAACAACGCGACGCAGACCGTGCGCCGCCTGCCCTCCGCCTACGCCGCCCTGGTCGAGGGCGAGAGCGCGCCGCTGCCCGCCGGGGAGCTCCCGGCCCACCACGTGATCGGCGCCTTCAACTCCGGCGCGGTGGACGGTCTTGCCGCGCTGCCCGTCGGCGTCAGCGGCCTGGACGCGCAGAAGGTCGCCGATCTCGCCCTGGTCGCGGGCAACGCCAGCGTCGAGCGGCACCGCGACGGCAGCGCCATCGACGCGGGCGGCCTGGTGCCGGACGTCGTCGAGACCAACACCTGGGTGCAGACCATCGAGCAGATCTCCCCGGTCGAACTGCTCGAGACCCAGCTCTGCAACTACACGGCGCCGTTCATCCTGATCAGCAAACTGCGGCCGGTGATGGCCGACGCCGCGAAGAAGGCGGCCAGCGGGCGCGCGTACGTCGTCAACGTCTCGGCGATGGAGGGCGTCTTCGGCCGTGGTTACAAGGGCGCCGGGCACCCGAACACCAACGCCGCGAAGGCCGCGATGAACATGGTGACGCGGACCAGCGCCCAGGAGATGTTCCAGAGCGACGGCATCCTCATGACCTCCGTCGACACCGGCTGGATCACCGACGAGCGTCCGCACTTCGACAAGCTCCGCCTGGCCGAGGAGGGCTTCCACGCCCCGCTCGACCTGGTCGACGGCGCCGCCCGCGTCTACGACCCGGTCGTGCGCGGCGAGGCGGGCGAGGACCTGTACGGCTGCTTCCTCAAGGACTACGCGCCCGCCAACTGGTAGATCGGCTGGATAAACCCGCTCGGGTGTCCGAAATTCACTCGATTGCGTCACACTTCCCGGCCCCATAGAGCGCTGGCCCGCTCATTTGGTTAGTCTGAGGTCCACGGTCGGCCACCGGGGTTTCACCAAACCCTCACGGTCGGCCTGGGGACTGGCCCACCACCAAGGCCGCGGTCCCGCCCGAAGAACGGCGCCACCGCGACCGAACGGCCATGTCCTCATAGGTACGCGACACAAGGGAGTGCGCGG
Organism: Streptomyces sp. NPDC059875; assembly: GCF_042731085.1. NCBI lineage: Bacteria > Bacillati > Actinomycetota > Actinomycetes > Kitasatosporales > Streptomycetaceae > Streptomyces > Streptomyces sp. NPDC059875. The sequence continues at coordinate 244,011 of NZ_JBHWJZ010000001.1, read as the reverse complement.
TGACACCAGAACTGACGAAGCAGGAACAGCGACCGGCCGAACGTCCGGAGCGGCCCCACCGTCCCGGCGAGCTGGGAAGCCTGGACGTGTGGGCCCACGCGGCCCCCATCCGGCTGGCGGGCTACGAGGACGACCTCGCGGAGCCCCACATCCTGCCCGGTATCGACTGAGTCGTACCTCTTCACCCGTGCCCCCGGCCGCCCCCGCGCCCGGGGGCACGGGTGTGACCAGGGGTCCTCAGCTCGACCGGAGGCAGAAACTCCCGTACGAGCGTGCGATGCCACCACGCCCCCGTGTCCCGTAGCTCCCGCCAGGTCGTGTAGCGGTACCGGTACAGGCGGGCCCTGATGCGGACCGGCGGCTCGTCGGGGAAGGGGTTGTGGCGCAGCAGCCGCAGGGTGTCCCGGTCCCCGTCGAGGAGCCGCTCGACGAAGGGCCCGAACCAGTCGCGCGCGTACGCGGGGGAGAGCGCCGCGAACCACATCAGCCAGTCGAGCCGCAGATGGTACGGGGCGAACTGGCGCGGCAGCCGGCGCGGATCGCCGGGCTTCCCCTTGAAGCCGTACTCCTTCCACACCGTGCCCGCGCGCTGCACCGGGTCGTCGGTGCCCTCGATGACGATCTCGTCCCGGATCCGGCCGACCGTGCCGAACGCGCCGTACGTGTTGACCAGGTGGAACGGGTCGAACGAGCGGTTCATCGCCTGGCGCCGGGAGAGCAGGTTGCGGACCGGGCCGTAGCTGCGGAAGAGCACCAGCGCGGTCACGGCGACGACCACGACCACGTACCAGACCGGCGGGGCGGGCTGCGGGTGCTCGCCCACCAGGAGCGAGCCGTCCATGGCGGAGAGCGCGAGGACGATCGTCAGCCAGTTCAGCCAGGCGAAGTTCCCCGAGAGCACCAGCCAGAGCTGGGTCGCCACCATCAGACCGGCCGCGACGGTCGCCACCGGCTGCGGGGTGAAGAGCAGTACTGGGACCAGCAGCTGGACGACGTGGTTGGCCGCCACCTCGACCCGGTGCAGCGGACGGGGCAGATGGTGGAAGAACCAGCTGAGCGGCCCGGGCATCGGCTGGGTCTCGTGATGGAAGTAGAGGCAGGTCAGATTCCGCCAGCACTGGTCACCGCGGATCTTGATGAGCCCCGCGCCGAACTCGACGCGGAAGAGCAGCCAGCGCAGCAGCCACAGGACGAGGACGGGCGGCGCGGTGTCGTCGTTGCCGAGGAAGACAGCGAGGAAGCCGGCCTCCAGGAGCAGCGACTCCCAACCGAAGCTGTACCAGGTCTGGCCGACGTTGACGATGGAGAGGTACAGCGCCCAGAGCGCCGCCCACAGCAGCATCGAGACGGCGAGCGGGACGGCGTCCCCCGCGCCCGCCACCAGGGCGAGCGCCAGGGCCACGCCGCTCCACGAAACCGCTGCGAACAGTCGGTCCGAGTAGTGCCAGTGGAAGAGGCTGGGGGTCTGACGCGGCTCCACCCGGCGCAGATACTCCGGTACGGGGAGCATGCCGCGCTCGCCGATCAGGGCCCGGAACTGGAGAGCCGCGGACAGGAAGGCCACGAGATAGAGCCCGGCGAGCCCCCGCTGGAAGACGATCCGGCTCAGCCAGTAGTCCGGTGCCGTGAACCACTCCATCCCTTCCAGTATCGGCGCCGTCCGGTCCGGACGTCAGACCTTCTCCTCCTCGTCGAGGGTGCGCTGGCCCTCGGCCTGGGACGGGGTGGTGCGTACGGTCGCCGGGTGCCGGTGGTCCCGCTGGAGCGCGTCCATGTCCTCTTCGAGGCGCTCTCCCTCGGCCTGCGAGGGGGTGCTGTATTCGTCGTACTGGTACTGGCTCACGGCCGCCTCCTGGGTCGGGACGTATGCCTATAGAGGGAGCGTAACCCCGCACGTCATCCGGCGACGACGCGTTGCAGCGTGCGGCCGAGCCAGCGGGCGTAGGCGTGCTGGAGGACGGGGACGAGTGGTCCCCCGAGGCGCGTGTACCAGGCGGCGGGGCGGCTGAAGGCGGTGACCGTGAACCAGACCGAGCCGTCGGGGTGGAGATCGACGACGAAGGACTCCTCGCCGCTTTCGGGGTGGCCGGTGCGGGTGCCGTACGCGAAGCCGGTGCGGTCCGTCTCGTACGCCGTCCAGATCACCTCGCAGGGCGCGGCGAACCGGACCGGACCGAGGCCGAGCGAGACCTCGACGAAGGCGCCGGGTTCGGCGCGGACCGCCTCGCTGCGGACCCGGGCGCCCGAGGCGCGGTGCATCCGCCACGTGGTGACGGCGGCCCCGGCGGTCTCGAAGGCGTCCCGGCCCCGTCCGATGCGGACGGTGTGGTGGAGGTGGTGGTAGCCCGCCGGGAGGCGGTCCCGGCCGGTGGCGCCGACCTCCCGATAGTTCAGGGGTGCGGGGGAGGCCGGGGTGGCGAGGTCGCGGATCAGACGGGCCATGATGCGGTCTCCTTCGAGGGGGCGGCCGCCCGCAGGCGGCGCCAGGCGAGCAGCGAGCAGAGCGCGAAACCGAGGGCGTTGCCGAGGCCGTGGGTGGCGGCCATCCAGGTCAGGTTCGGGTGGGGCTGTCCGGTGGCCTCGCCGAGCGCCCAGCTCAGGGCCAGCAGCATGGTCGCCACGAGGACCACGGCCGAGACGCCCAGGAGCCCGCGGGTGACCGGGTCGCGGGCGCCGGTCCGCAGGTCCCGCCAGGTCGACAGGGCGACGGCCCACATCCCGGCGGTGAGGACGAGCGCTCCGAGGAGCTCGGCCCAGTCGTCGACGAAGTACCCGACCAGCACGAGCAGCGTGCCGAGCGGCACGCTGAGCGCGGCGAAGCGCGTGGCGGGCCCGTCGGACGTACGGCAGACCAGGCCGGCCACCAGGGCCGCGGCGAAGCCGGCGAAATGGAAGTGGGGCACGGTCAGGGCCAGGATGTCGAGGTCGAAGCCGAGAAGCTCGTGTCCGGCGCGTTCGGCGACCAGGGCCAGGCCCGCGACCGAAGGGGTCACGAGCGCGGTGAGCACGGCGATCTCCGAGGGCGGGAGCGTGGGGCGCGCCACGAGCCGGGCCGGGGCGAACAGCGCCAGCGCGAGCGTGGCCAGCGCGTAGACGGCGGCGAGCGCGGCGGCGGTGGGGGAGCGCGGGAGCCAGAGGGCGAGCGCGCCCGGTGCGGCGAGCAGGGGCCAGGCGCGGCGGAGCATCCGCAGCCCCCGCGGCCGGGGGCCGTCGATCAGGTCAAGGCCCACCGGGACGATGACGAACATGCCGAGCATGACGATGAGACCGACCAGCACGGACATGCCCCCCACCCCCTGATTGAACGTGTTCAAAGCTTCTGGGGTCGAGCCTAGGGCCTTTCTTGAACGTGTTCAAGTGTGTCGTCCGGTCGGCCGTACTCCGCTTGCGCGCGCCCGTGCGGTGCGACAGACATGAAGGAATGTCTCGGAGTGGAAAGAGGCGGGAGATCCACGTGCGCTCATCCATACGCGGGCCGCGACGGCCCCACGTCACCGCACTTGCCGCGCTGGTGTCGGCGCTGCTCCTCGCGGGCTGCTCGTCCGGCGGCGACAGCGGCGCCGCCGGCCTGGAAGCGGCCTCGCAGGAGGTGTTCCTCCAGCCCGTCGCTGCCCAGGGCCCCGACCCCTTCACCGCCTCCACGGCCAAGGCCGCCGCCCCCGCCCCCACCGCCGCCGCGCCGGACACCCCACCGCCCACCGCGAGCGCACAGACGATCCGCGAGGTCACCGGCTCCACCCCCGGCCTCTACGGAGGCACCCGCTCCGTCGCCAGCTGCGACGTCGAGCGGCAGGTCGCCTTCCTCGCCGGGGACCAGGCCAAGGCCCATGCCTTCGCCGAGGCCGCCGGCATCCCCGAGTCCGCTCTCGCCGACTGGCTGCGCGGCCTCACCCCCGTCGTCCTGAGCTCCGACACCCGCGTCACCAACCACGGCTTCCGCGACGGTTCCGCCACTGCGTTCCAGTCCGTCCTCCAGGCCGGTACGGCGGTGCTCGTCGACCAGTACGGCGCGCCCCGCGTCCGCTGTGCCTGCGGAAATCCGCTGCGCTCGCCCGTCGCCGTCCAGGGCGCCAGGCACAGCGGGCAGCCCTGGCGCGGCTACCACCGCGACCGGGTCGTCGTCATCAGGCCGACCACGACGGTCGTCAACAGCCTGGTCATCGTGAACGTCGTCAACAACACCTGGATCGAGCGGAAGACCGGCACGGACGGCGAGCGGGACGCGCATCCGGTCGTCGTCCCGCCCTGCGACCCCGCCGCCTGCGTCCTCACCGAACCGCCGGCCCCGGTGCGGTCTCCTTCGGTCACCGACAGCTCGCCCGCACCCGAGCGCAGCGCGCCCGTGAGGCCCGACGGTTCGACCACCCCCGGCGACACCGCGTCCCCGTCGCCGACCGACTGCCCGTCGCTGCCGCCGTCCGAGACCCGGACCGGAACGCCGGACACGGCGTCTCCTGACACGACGACCCCCTACCCGAGCTCCCCGAGCCCGACGTCACCGAGCCCGTCGATCCCTCCCGGGTGTCCGACCCCGACCTGGTCCGAGCCGGCCTCCCCGCCCACCCCGGAGCCGCCGGTCGAGCCGGAGCCCGAGGCTCCCTCCTTCGAGGACCTGTTCCCCAGCGACACCGGCGCGCAGCAACCGGAGACCTTCGAGGGATGAGGGGTGACCCCCGGCCCCACCCAGATCTCCGCCGTGCGCGGCGCCGGGCCTGCGCCTAGCGTGGCCCCATGAACGCGGGCACAGGGGGAGGGGCGGCGGAGCGGTGCCGCTGCGGATCGGGCGAAGGGGGTGTGACGTGCTGCTTCCTCCGTGACTACGGTCGGGCGTTCCGCATGGGCAGCTTCGACTGGGACCTCGTCAGCGGTCAGATGACCATGGACGAGGGCGCCCTCAGCGTCTTCGACCTCCGCCCCGAGGAGTACGACGGAGATCCGCTCACCCTCTCCTCCCGCGTCATGCCCGACGAAGGGCGGCAGCTCGACACGCTGGTCAGCCACGCGCTCAAGGACGGCAGCGACCACTACGGCGCCTACTTCCGCGTCCGGCTGCGGGGCGGCGGACCGCGCTGGACCCACACCGAGGGCCTGATCCAGCGCGACGAGACCGGCCGACCCCGCCGGATCATCGGCATCGTCCGGGACGCCTCGGAGGAGGTGACCGAGCAAGCCGCCCGGCTCGGCCTGGACGAGGGGCGGCGCAGACGCACCAGCGTCGTGGAGGGCACCACCGCGGCCCTGGCCCACGCGCGGACCGTGCAGGACATCATCGACCTGCTCAACGCCTCGCACGGCCTCCAGTACTTCGGCGCCACCAGCCTCGTCATGGGGCTCCTGGAGGCCGGCCGCATCCATCTGGTCGCCGAGGGGCCCGCCGGAGCCTTCGTGCCCGGCACACGATTCACCCGGGTGGACGAGCCGTACCCGATGAGCGAGGTGGTCCGGACCCTGCGACCCCGGTTCATCGAGTCGCCGAAGGACTTCGCCGACTCGTACCCGATCCTGTGGCCGCACATCAGCGGGCTCGGCATCACCTCGGCGGCCTATCTCCCGCTGATCGCCCAGGCCCGACCGATCGGCGCGCTCGGACTGCTCTACAGCGACAAGACCGGTTTCAGCGCCGACGAGCGCAATCTGCTGGTGGCGCTCGGCAGCAGCATCGCGCAGAGCCTCAAACGGGCCATGCTCTACGAGCAGGAGCACGACCTGGCCGAGGGGCTCCAGCAGGCGATGCTGCCCCGTCGCATCCCCGACGTCCCAGGGGCCCAGATAGCCGTCCGGTACCGCTCGGCCCGCCTCGGCCGGGACATCGGCGGCGACTGGTACGACATCATCCCGCTGCCCGGGGGCCGGGTCGGCGCCGTCATCGGGGACGTACAGGGGCACGACACCCACGCGGCGGCCGTCATGGGACAACTGCGGATCGTGCTGCGCGCCTACGCCGCCGAGGGGCACACCCCGGCGACCGTGATGGCCCGGGCCTCCGTCTTCCTCCACGAACTGGACACCGACCGCTTCGCCACCTGCACCTACGTCGAGGCGGACCCCGCCACCGGAGTCGTCCAGGTGGTGCGCGCCGGGCACGTCGACCCGCTGCTCCAGGACACCGACGGCAGCTGCCGTCGGCTGCCGGTGGAGGGGGGACTGCCGCTCGGCCTCTCGGCCGAGTTCGGCCGCCTCGACCATCCGGTGACCACCCTGGAGCTCTCCCCGGGACAGACCCTCCTGCTGTACACCGACGGTCTGGTGGAGAAGCCGGGCGCCGATCTCGACGAGGGCCTGCAGTGGCTCTCCTCGCTGGTCCGGCGCGGGCCGCGGGATCTTCAGCAGCTCGCCGACCACCTCTGTGAGGTCGTGGACGAGCGGGGCGGCGAGGACGACGTGGCGATCCTGCTGCTGCGGCGCCAGGGTGCGTACTTCCCGCAGTCCGGCGGCCGGCTCCAGCAGCATGTGGGGCAGAGCGACCCGGAGGCGCTCAGCTCCGCCCGTCACATGATCCGGGCGGCGGTACGGGCCTGGGGCGCGGGAGAGCGCTCGGACGAGATCGAGCTGGCCGCCGACGAGCTGATCACCAACGCGCTGATGCACACCGACGGCGGGGCGATCGTGACCCTGCGGATGCTGTCGGGGCCCGAGCGGCGGCTCCGGGTGGAGGTCGAGGACCGCTCCAGCGCGCTGCCGCGCCGGAGGGAGGCGGGGGAATCGGGCGTCTCGGGCCGCGGACTGATGCTCGTGGACCGGATCTCGGACGTGTGGGGCGTGGAATCGCGCGGCAGTGGCAAATGCGTCTGGTGCGAATTCATTGTTAACTCAGCGTACATCGATCGTACTTGACCGTAACCGACCGTGCGCGATTGACTTCGATCCCCTGCCGCCCTCCTAGGACACGAGGATCCCTTGAGCAGTGAGCTTCTGGCACCTCTTGATCTGGCCTTTTGGCATCTCGAATCCACCGACCACCCCATGCATCTGGGCGCCCTCGTCCACTTCGGCCCGCTCCCCGCCGAGGGCGATCCGTCCACCGTCCTGGACCTGCTCGCCCGCCGCGCCGCCGCGATCCCCCGGCTGCGCATGAGGGTCCGCGACGTCCTGCTGCCCGTGGGAGGCGCCGCCTGGAGCACGGACAAGCACTTCGACGTGACGCGGCACGTGCGGGAGATCGCGCTGCCCGGCGCCGACTTCGCCACCGAGGCCGCCCGGCTCGCGGGCGAGCTGATGGAACGGCCGGTCGAACGGGGACTGCCGCCCTGGGAGATGTACCTGCTCACGGGCGCCCCCGACGGCTCGTTCGCCGTCCTCGTCAAACTCCACCACGCCCTCGCCGACGGCATGCGGGCCGTCGCCATCGGCGCCGGCATCTTCGACGAAATCGCCGCCGCCCGCAGGCCGGCCGGTCGCCGCCCACGCGCCGTGCCCCCGCGCTCCTGGCTCCCGGGCCCCGGCCGGATCATGGGCGCCGCCCGGGACCGCATCGGGGACCTCGGCCGGGCTGTCGAGGTCGGGGCCTCCGTGGTCGGAGCCTCCGTCGTCCGCGCCGGCCTGCTCGATGGCCGCGTCCCTTCCGCACTCGCCGCCCACTCCAGCGGGACGCGCCGCGTGGCCACCGCCGTCCTGGACCTGGAGCGCGTCCACGAGGTGCGCCGCAGTACGGGCGGCACCGCCAACGACGTCCTCCTCGCTGTCGTCGCCGGCGCCCTGCGCCGCTGGCTCGACGGACGCGGCGAACCGCTCCCCGGCACCGACCCGCGCGCCCTCGTGCCGGTCTCCCGCCGGCGGCCCGGCGCACCCGCGGGTTCCGGTAACAGCTTCTCCGCCTACCTCCTCACCCTCCCCGTCACCGAGCCCGACCCCGCGACCCGGCTGTCCGCCGTACGACGTGCCATGGACCGGAACAAGGCCGAGGGGCCGCTGCGGGGGGCCGGAGCCGTTGCCGTGCTCGCCGACCAACTGCCCTCGCTCGCCCATCGCTTCGGTGCACCGCTGGCCTCCGGAGCCGCCCGGCTCCTCTTCGACGTCCTGGTCACCAACGTCCCGCTGCCCCGCTCGGCCCTCTCCCTCGGCGGCGCCCCGCTGCGCGAACTCTTCCCGATGGCCCCGCTCGCCCGCGGCCAGTCGCTCGCCGTCGCCATGTCCCCGTACGGCGGCCGGGTCCACGTCGGCCTGGTCGCCGACGGCAAGGCCGTCCCCGACCTCGGCGCGCTCGCCGCGGCCCTCGGCGAGGAACTGGATCTCCTTGCGCACCTGGACGGGGGCCGCTGAGCGCGCGGCCGGGCGGCCGTCATCGGCTCCGCACCGAGCGTTGGCACCGGCTGCGCCCTTGCGGCAGGGTGGAGCCATGCCCGAACTGCCCGAGGTGGAAGCGCTGCGAGAGTTCCTCGACGAGCATCTGGTGGGCAAGGAGATCGCCCGCGTCCTGCCCGTCGCGATCAGCGTGCTCAAGACGTACGACCCGCCCCTGAGCGCCGTCGAGGGCGCCACCGTCACCGGGGTCGCCCGGCACGGCAAGTTCCTGGACATCACCACCGACGGGGAGGCGGGCGAACTCCATCTCCTCGCCCATCTCGCGCGCGCGGGCTGGCTCCAGTGGAAGGACCCCCTCCCCTCGGGGCCGCCGCGCCCGGGCAAAGGGCCGCTGGCCCTGCGGACGGCGCTCACCGGAGGCGACGGCTTCGACCTCACCGAGGCCGGCACCACCAAACGCCTCGCCGTCCACCTCGTCCGCGACCCGCGGGAGGTGCCGGGTGTCGCCCGGCTCGGCCCCGATCCGCTCGCGGACGACTTCGACCTCGCCGCCTTCACCGCCCTGCTCACCGGGGAACGGCGCCAGATCAAGGGCGCCTTGCGGGACCAGCGCCTGATCGCCGGCATCGGCAACGCGTACAGCGACGAGATCCTGCACGTGGCGAGGATGTCCCCGTTCAAACCCACGCAGAACCTCACCGAGGAGGAGACCGCCGGCCTGTACGAGGCGATGCGGACCACCCTGCGGGAGGCCGTCGAGCGGTCCCACGGGCTGGCCGCCGGCAAGCTCAAGGCCGAGAAGAAGAGCGGTCTGCGGGTCCACGGCCGGACGGGCGAGCCGTGCCCGGTCTGCGGGGACACGATCCGCGAGGTGTCCTTCAGCGACTCGTCGCTCCAGTACTGCCCCACCTGCCAGACCGGAGGCAAGCCGCTCGCCGACCGCAGGATGTCGAAACTGCTCAAATGACCGCGCGTGACCGCCCGTAACCGCCCGCGGGCGCTCGCATAGACTCCGCCGCATGGTGCGCGTACTGGCCGTCGACGACGAAGAGCCGGCCCTCGGAGAGCTGCTCTACCTCCTGCGTGCCGATCCGCGGGTCCGCAGCGCCGAGGGTGCCACCGACGCGACGGAGGCGCTGCGCAGGATCGGCCGGGCCCTCGACGCCGGGCCGGACGGCGACGACGCCATCGACGTCGTCTTCCTCGACATCCACATGGCCGGCCTCACCGGGCTCGACCTCGCCCGGCTGCTCGCCGGCTTCGCGCGGCCGCCGCTGATCGTCTTCGTCACCGCGCACGAGGGCTTCGCCGTCCAGGCCTTCGACCTCAAGGCCGTGGACTACGTGCTCAAGCCGGTGCGGCGCGAGCGGCTCGCCGAGGCCGTCCGCCGGGTCCGTGAGCTGGTCCACGCCTCCGCCGCACCCGCGGCCCCGCTCACGGCACCCGAGCAGATCCCGGTCGAACTCGGCGGGGTGACCCGCTTCGTGGCCGTCGATGACATCGCCTACGTGGAGGCCCAGGGCGACTACGCCCGCCTGCACACGGACGAGGGCAGCCACCTCGTCCGCATCCCGCTGTCCACGCTGGAGGAGCGGTGGGCCGAACGCGGCTTCGTCCGCATCCACCGCAGCCACCTCGTCGCCCTCGCCCGCATCGACGAACTGCGCCTCGACGGGGGCGCCACCTCGGTCCGCCTCGGCACCACGGAACTGGCCGTCAGCCGCCGCCACGCCCGCCAACTGAGAGACCTCCTGATGCGCCGCGCGGGCGGCTGATGTTCCCCGTCCCGGCGGTCCCGCCGGGAGGTGGGTGACGCCTCTACCGTGCGTCATGACCGCTGCGTAGACTCCGTTCACTCCACAGCCACTGCGAGGTCGCCAGATGCCGGAGCGGACACCGACGTCCGAGGAACCGACGCCGCGCCGGCCGCGGCGCGAGATCGTCACGCACGCCTCCGCGCTGCGCGCGACGGGGCTGGTCTCGCCGCACTCGCCCGGCCGTCCGCCCGGGCATCCCCCCGCCCGCTCCGAGATCAGCGAGCAGACCACCCTCGGTCACACCTACGTCCGCTCCCTGATGCGCAGCCAGCTGAAGGCCGCCCTCACCGCCCTCGGCGCGCTCGCCCTCCTCGTCGGTCCGCTGCCCCTGCTCCTCGCCCTCCCCGCACCCGAGGCCGTCGTCTGGATCGCTCTCGGTGTCGGCGTGTATCCGGTCATCTGGGCCGTCGCCCGTTGGTACGTCCGCCGCGCCGAACGCAACGAACGCGACTTCACCGGCCTCGTCGAGGGCCGCTGACCGCGGGGGCCGGACGTGAACCACACCTACGCGGTGGCCGCCGTCACCGCCGTCGTCCTGGCGACCGTGCTCATCGGCGCCCTCGGCCTGCGGATATCCCGCACGACCTCCGACTTCTACGTGGCCTCGCGCACCGTACGCCCGGGCCTCAACGCCGCCGCCATCAGCGGCGAATACCTCTCCGCCGCCTCCTTCCTCGGCATCGCAGGACTCGTCCTCGTCCAGGGCCCGGACATGCTCTGGTACCCGGTCGGCTACACCGCCGGCTACCTCGTCCTGCTCGTCCTGGTCGCCGCCCCGCTGCGCCGCTCGGGGGCGTACACCCTCTCCGACTTCGCCGAGGCCCGGCTGGAATCCCCGCCCGCCCGCCGCCTCGCCAGCCTCTTCGTCGTCGGTATCGGTTGGCTCTACCTCCTCCCGCAGCTCCAGGGCGCCGGGCTCACCCTGGAGATCCTCACCGGCGCGCCCGACTGGGTCGGCGGACTGCTCGTCGCCCTCGTCGTCACCGGGATCGTCGCCGCGGGCGGCATGCGCAGCATCACCTTCGTCCAGGCCTTCCAGTACTGGCTCAAGCTCACCGCCCTGCTCGTGCCCGCCCTCTTCCTCGCCGCGGCCTGGTTCGGCGACGACACCCCCCGCGTCCGCTTCGACGCCCCGGCCGTCTTCCGCGAGCACACCGTCGTACGCGTCGCCGACACCGTACGGATCGAGGTCGACGCCCCGCTCACGCTCACCGTCACCGGCCGCGTCGACGCCACCGCGTACGAGCGGCGGACCGTCACCCTCGACAAGGGCGCCCACCGTGTCGAGGGCGGCACCGAACTCGCCTTCGCCGCGGGCGCGCCCGTCCCCGCACGCGCCTCCACCGGCGCCGATCCCCTCGGCTGGTCCCAACCGCTGGCCGGCGGACGCGACGGCCACCAGCTGTACGCCACGTACGGGCTGATCCTCGCCACGTTCCTCGGCACCATGGGACTGCCCCATGTCGCCGTCCGCTTCTACACCAGCCCCCACGGCCGCGCCGCGCGGCGTACCACCCTCGTCGTCCTCGGTCTTGTCGGTGTGTTCTATCTGCTGCCGCCGGTGTACGGGGCCCTCGGCCGGATCTACGCCCCCGAACTGGCGCTCACCGGAGCGGCCGACGCCGCCGTGCTCGTCCTGCCGGACCGGATGCTCGGCGGCGTGCTCGGCGACCTGCTGGGCGCGCTCCTCGCCGGCGGGGCCTTCGCCGCCTTCCTCTCCACCGCCTCGGGGCTCACGATGTCGGTCGCCGGAGTCCTCACCCAGGACGTTCTCCCGTCCCGGGGTGTACGGCACTTCCGGCTCGCGACCCTGCTCGCCACCGCCGTCCCGCTGACCGCGGGGATCCTCGCCTCGAAGGTCCCGGTCGCGGACGCCGTGGGCCTCGCCTTCGCCGTCTCCGCCTCCTCCTTCTGTCCGCTGCTCGTCCTCGGCATCTGGTGGCGGCGGCTCACACCGCCCGGCGCCATGGCCGGACTGCTGCTGGGCGGCGGCTCCGCACTCGCGGCGGTGATGGCGACCCGGGCCGGACTGCCGGACGAGGGCTGGCCGCACACCCTGATGGCCTGGCCGGCGGTCTGGTCGGTGCCGCTGGGCTTCCTCACGATGGTCCTGGTGTCGCTGGCCACCCCTCGCCACATCCCGGCCTCCACACCGGTGCTGCTCGCCCGGCTCCACCTGCCGGAGGAGTTCACGGGCCGGAGTGGTCCCAGGGACGAGATGCCCGAACCCGAGCCCCGGGCGGCCGCCGGACGCGGCACGGAAACCGCGCCGTGGGCCGGGCAACGGTCCCGGGACGCCGAACGCCGGTCGGGAGGGCGGGGCCGATGACCCCCATCGTGATCGCCGCGGCCACCGCCGCCGGCGCGGTCCTGCTGGCCATCGGCTTCGTCCTCGGCCGGCTCGCCGCCCGCCGTGGCGCCGCCGACCTCGACCTCGGCACCCCCCTCGAACGGGCCACGTTCCAGACCCTGCACGCCGCCTCGCTCGCGGCGCCCCCTCTGCGCGGCGGACTCACCGAGGAGACCGCGCGCAAGGCCGTCCGGCGGTTGCGCTCGCTCCTCGGCACGGAGGCGCTCTGCCTGACCGACAGGTCCGCCGTCCTCGCCTGGGACGGCCCCGGCGAGGGGCACCACCGCGAGCACGTCATGGACCAGGTCGCCGGGATCCTCGACTCGGGCCGCAGCAGGTCGGAACACACCGGCTGCGCCGACGTCACCTGCCCGCTGCGCTGGGCGGTGATCGCCCCGCTCACCGGAGAGGACGGGGTGCTCGGCACGCTCGTCGCCTACGGCTCGCGGGAGTCGGCCGTGCTGGTGCGGGCCGCGACCGAGGTCGCCCGCTGGGCCTCGGTACAGCTGGAGCTGGCCGAGCTGGACCGCTCGCGGACCAGGATCGTGGAGGCGGAGATCCGGGCCCTGCGCGCCCAGATCTCGCCGCACTTCATCTTCAACTCCCTCGCCGCCATCGCCTCGTTCGTCCGCACCGACCCCGAGCGGGCGCGGGAGCTGCTCCTCGAGTTCGCGGACTTCACCCGCTACTCCTTCCGGCGGCACGGGGAGTTCGCCCAGCTGGCCGACGAACTGCGCTCCATCGAGCAGTACTTGGCGCTCGCCGGCGCCCGCTTCGGAGACCGGCTCAAGGTCACGCTCCAGATCGCGCCCGAGGTGCTGCCGGTCACCCTGCCGTTCCTCTGTCTCCAGCCGCTGGTGGAGAACGCCGTCAAGCACGGGCTGGAGGACAGCGTGAACGTCTGCCGGGTCACGATCTCCGCCCGGGACGCGGGCGCGGAGGCCGTGGTCGTGATCGAGGACGACGGCGTGGGCATGGACCCGGCCGCCCTGCGCGCGATCCTGCTCGGCGAGCGGCCCACCGGTTCGGGCATCGGCCTGTCCAACGTCGACGAGCGGCTGCGCCAGGTGTACGGGGCCGAGCACGGCCTCGTCATCGAGACCGGGGTCGGTGCGGGGATGAAGGTGACGGTACGGATCCCCAAGTACCGCTCAGGGGTGCACCGTACGGCCCCTCAGCCGCCCGCACCGTAGAGATGCAGGGCCAGATGGCCGAGTGGGAGGCCCAACTTCCAGGCGGGAAGCCACACTTGTTCCGCCTCGTCGACCGGAGGGACGGACCCGGCCGACGGCAGCCCGCCCAGATCGGCGGCGCGTACCTGCGTCGCCTCCAGGAGACGCCAGGTCTCGAGGGCCATCGCGAGGTCGGGGCTCTCCGCACCCGTACGGGCCCGCGCGGCGAGCTGCTCGCGGACCCACTGCGGCCAGGGGTGGTCGTAGGAGGTCCGGGAGAGCCATTCGTCGATGAGCCCCGCGGACCAGGCCCCGGCGGAGGTGTCCGGGTCGGCGCAGAGGTGGATGGTGAGGGCCAGCGTCTGCCGGCCGGCCCGGTACTCCAGGGTGCCGGGTGCGACCAGGCATCCCGTACGCAGCAGATCGTCCGCGGTGAACTCGGCACACAGCCAGGCCATCGGGACGGCGAGCCCGCCTCCGCTGGTGCCGTTCGTACTCTCGGGCAGCAACGCTCCCACCTTCTCCCGGACATGTCGGTCGACGACCCCCGACCACGAGCCTCCACCGAGGAAGACGTGCGTGGGCGGCTCTTTGCTCAACTCGCCCGTGTGGTTTCGGATACGTTTCTCCGCCGGATCGGTGCCGGTGGGAGAGGTGGGGAAAGAGGAGACGTCCGGGGAGGGTGTGGCGGGCGTAGTGGTGCCAGGGCCGGCGGGGTCGGTGGGAGCGGCGGCTCTGCGGGGCTCAGCCGAGCAGCGCGTACACCGCCGTCGCGTGGGCGGCCGTCTCCTCCGAGCCCTCCGCCGTCATCGTGATGTCGGCGAACGCCATCCGCTTGCCCGCCTTGGTGAGCCGGGCCCGCACCAGGACGTCCGCGGCGAGCACCGCCCGCTGGAAGCTGATGGACTGCTGCACCGTCGTCATCGGTACGAAGCCGCCGCGGGACGCGGCGACCGCGATCACGGTCGCCGTGTCGGCGGCGGCCATCAGGGCCTGACCCGAGAGGCCGCCGCCCTCCCGGGCGAGCCGATCGGACCAGGGGAGGCGCAGGACCGCCTCCTGCCCGTCGACCGAGACCACCGAGAGCCCCAGATCGAGCACCCAGGGGGCGAAGTTGTCGGCGAGTACCTTTTCCGCGGCGGCGAGAGTCAGCGTCAGCGTCACGCGCTCATTGTGCGGCCGTGGCCCGCGAGCGGGCAACGGTGCGGCGCCGGGGCCGGTAGCCGGGCAGGCAGTGCCCGAGCTGCCGCAGCGCGTAGTGCGAGCGGGACTTGACGGTTCCGGCCGGGATGCCGAGATCGGCGGCGGCCTCGTTGACGGTCAGACCGTGGAAGTACAGCCGCACCAGGACCGCTCGGTGTTCGGGGCTCAGCCCCCGTACGGCCGCCCGTACATCGAGCGCCGCGACCGCGGACTCCGTGGCGTCGGCCGGGTCGGGGGTGGCCGCGAGTATCCCGTCGCCGATCTCGGTGGGCCGGGCGAGCCGGGAGCGCCGGGCGTCGATGGCGAGCCGCCGGGCCACCGTGAACAGCCAGGGGCGCATCGACTCGTAGGGGCCGTCGAAGGCCTCCGGGTGGAGCCAGGCGCGGACGAGCGTCTCCTGTACCAGGTCCTCCGCGCGCTGTCGGTCGCCGTAGGTCAGGCCGAGCAGGAAGCCGAGCAGGGCCTGGCCGTGGTCACGCTGCAGCTCCGCGAGAGCCCTCTCGTCCGTCGTCGCCGTCGTCATGCTCCGCACCTCTCCTGCCGGCTCCTCGTCCCGGGGCGTATACGAACGCATGTGGGCGGCAAGGGACAGGGAACGCACACGTGTCTGCGACGAGCGGTCGCACCGAGCGGCGAATGGTGCGGTGAACGGTCACGCGGAGGCTCTTCGTCCGTTTCGGCAGGGTTTGGCGCTCACTGCGGCTTTGACTCTTGACTGCGGCTTATCCGCCCTGTGAATTCATCTGGACAGATGTTCATCACATGAATCGGGCGGAGCCGGTAGATGACCCAGCGTACGAGACAGGGGGCGGTGGCCCTCGCCACCGTTCTGCTGACGGCGGCGACCGGCTGCGCGGGCGGCGCACGCGCCCCCGAGGCCCCACCCGCACGGAAGAACACGGCGAGCCCCGTGGATCCTCCCGCGGTCGGCGGAGCGGCCTCCGCCCGGACCGGCTTCACGCTCGTCGCCTCCGGCGACGTCCTGCCGCACGCCTCGATCATCAACCAGGCCGCCATGGACGCGAACGGCCGGGGACACGATTTCCGCCCCATGCTGTCCGGCGTGAAGAGCGTGGTCTCCGGGGCCGATCTGGCGATCTGCCACATGGAGACCGTGTACGGGCAGGAGCGCGGGCCCTACACCGGCTACCCCGCCTTCAAGTCCCCGCCCGAGATCGCCCCCGCCCTCAAGGAGACCGGGTACGACTCCTGCTCCACCGCCTCCAACCACACCCTGGACGACGGTGCCGACGGCCTCCGGCGCACCCTGGACGCGCTCGACAAGGCGGGCGTCCGGCACGCCGGTTCGGCCCGCACCGCCGAGGAGGCGGCCCGGCCGACCCTGCTGAAGGCGGGGGACGCGACCGTCGCCCAGCTCGCGTACACGTACGACACCAACGGCTACCCGCTGCCTGAGGGGCAGCCGTGGGCGGTCAACCTGATCGACGAGCAGAAGATCATCGCCGACGCCCGGGCGGCCCGGAAGGCCGGCGCCGATGTCGTCGTGGTCAGCGTCCACTGGGGAACCGAGTGGCAGACCGCCCCCGACGACCACCAGCTCGCCCTCGGCGCGTCCCTCACCGCCTCGCGGACCGACGGCCGGCCCGACATCGACCTGATCCTCGGCACCCACGCCCACGTCCCGCAGGCGTACGAGAAGGTCAACGGCACCTGGGTCGTCTACGGCATGGGTGACCAGATCGCCGGCGAGATGATCAACCACGAGGGCGTCTTCGACCCGCGCGGCAACCAGGGCACCCTCGGGCGCTTCACCTTCGCCCCGCCGACCGCCCCCGGCGCGCGCTGGGAGGTCACCAAGGCCGAGTTCCTCCCGCAGTGGTTCGACACCGGCCGGGGCCGGGTGGTCGACCTCAACGCCGCCATCAAGAAGGGCGAACCCCTCACCGCCGTACGCGACACCATCCGCGACGTCGTCCTCGAGCGGGGCGCGGCACGGGACGGTCTGGTGATGGGGGAGTAGCGCCCGGCCCCGGCAGGGCGTTCTGCGGTATCCGCCCATCGGGTGTTTCGGGGCGGGCGTTCGGTGTGGATGAGGGGCGTCGACGTTCGGCCGTGCGAGCTATTAGTCATGAAAAAGGATCAGATGCCCAACGGGCGCCGGGCCGTGCTGCGCATCGCGGCCGCCCTCGGGGCCACAGCCACGGTCGGAGTCCTCACGGCGGACCGCTTCGGCGGGGTGCCCGGCGCTCCTCCCGGTACCCCGCCCGGCACCCCGCCGGAGGCTGCCGGTGGTGCCGATGCTCCGGCAGCGGGCAAGGGACCCGCGGCGGGGTCACCGGTGAGGAGCCGGCTCAAGCCCTCCGCGTACCGGCTCCAGCCGATGACGGCCTACGCGCCGCCTGCCTACCGCAAGGCGATGCCTCCGGTCCGGCAGCGGCCGTTCCTGAAGATGTCCGGCGTCGGCCGCTCGATGGTGCTCACCTTCGACGACGGGCCCGACCCCCGCTACACCCCGGAGATCCTCGCCACTCTGCGCCGCTACGGCTGCCGGGCGATGTTCTTCGTCTGCGGCGAGATGGTCGCCGAGAACCGGGACCTGGTACGGCAGATGGTCGCGGACGGGCACGTGGTCGGGAACCATTCGTGGTCCCATCCGCTGATCCCCAAGCTGCGACCCTCGCGCATCCGGGACGAGCTGGGTTCCACCAGCGAACTCGTCGAGAAGGTCGCCGGCTCGGCCCCGCTCTGGTACCGCGCCCCGTTCGGGGCCTGGAACCGGCTCTCCTTCGAGATCGGCGCCGAGCTGGGCATGGAGCCGCTCGCCTGGACCGTGGACACCCTGGACTGGAAGGAGCCGGGCACCGCGAGCATCGTGCGCCGGGTCCTGGACGGAGCGGCGCCCGGGGTCGTCGTGCTCTCGCACGACGCGGGTGGGAACCGCTCGCAGAGCGTGGCGGCCCTCCGGCGCTATCTGCCCGAACTGCTCGACGCCGGCTACCGCATCACCGTCCCGCGCCGCTGAGCGGCGCGGGTACGGAGAAGGCCCCCGGAAACCCGGGGGCCTTCTCCGTACGTCCTCGCGGGCGTCAGAGCGAGCCGACCATGCGGGCGTAGACGACGACGTTGCCGTCGTAGCCGTTCGCCCGTGAGTAGCCGCCGCCGCAGGTGATGACCCGCAGTTCGGGCGCCCCGGTGTCGGAGTAGACCTGCACCCCGGGGAAGTTGTTCTTCGCGTACACCTCGATGCCGTAGACCTCGAAGACGGCGACCCGGCCGTCGTACCGCTCCACCTCGATGTGCTGGCCCTTCTCCAGCGAACCGAGTCCGTAGAAGACCGCCGGGCCCGTCGCGTTGTCGACGTGGCCGACGATGACGGCCGTGCCGCGCTGACCGGGCGAGACGCCGTTCTGGTACCAGCCCGCCAGGTTGGGGTCCTCCGGGGGAGGGGCCGCGATCCAGCCGTCCTGGTCGAGACCCACGTCCATGATCGGGGCGGCGACCCTGATGGCGGGGATGCGCACCCGCGAGGCCGGGGCGTACGGCAGCGGCTCCAGTCCGCGGGGTGTGGTGGGCGGAGCCCCGATCGGGCGGTTGGCCGGAGCGGCGGCCGCCGCGGGCTGCGGCGGGCCGAGCTCGACGTCGACTCCGTTGCGCATCATCGCCAGGCCGGACAGCATGACGAGGGCCAGGACGCCCCACGGACGGCGTCTCCTCGGCTCAAGGACGCTGAAGTCCTTGGGGCTCATGGTTCTCCCTTCGTGGCGTCGTCAGAACGGTAAGGGTGACCGCGCGGACCGGCGATCGGAGCGGGGCGAACGGGTGGCGGGCACGCCGCGGGAGCGGGAGAACGGCCCGGGCTCTGTGGTACCCGAAGCGCGGGCGGGTGACGGGGACGATGACCCATCCGAGTAATCGTCAGATAAGCGTCCTGACGGTCTGTGACCTGCGGCTCCGTCAGATTCGCGGCCGTTTCCCCCGCGTGTCGCCTCACCGGGGTGGACCAGTGCCGAAATGCGCGGGTTGCCACTCCTTGTGAGGGTTCGTCATGGAAGGCGTACTCGTCGAACTTCCCGGAGCACCGCTTTGGGGCGTCTTCCACTGGAGGTTCAACCATGCGTGCTGCACGCACTCTGGCGGTGGCCGCCACCGCGATCGCGGCGGTCGGGCTCGCGGCCCCCCTCGCCGCCGCCACCAACGGGCCCGGCAACGTCACCGTCAACACGTTCGAGGTCAACCGAGGTGGTGACGACAACAACGCTGTCACCGTCACGCCCTTCGCCGTCCACCAGGGGGCGACCCTCACGATCACCGCCAGGGGCTGCGCCGGGGGCACGGTGACGTCCGCCGCCTTCCCGACGACGACCCTCTCCGGCAACAACAACGGGATCTCCACCGCCACCGTCCGGATCCACAACCACGCCACGCCCGGCCAGCACACGCTGACCATCCAGTGCCCCAACGGCAGGACGCTCACCCAGCAGTTCCGCGTCCTGTCCGGTCAGGGCGCGCAGGGCGGTCTCGGCGGCTCGCTGGCCCCCAGCTCCACGGAGATGGCCGTCGGCGGTTCGCTCGTCGCGGCGGCCGCACTGGGCGGTGGTCTCTTCATCGCCCGCCGACGTCGTATGGGTGGCGCGAGGGTCTGACCGGTCGAACCTCCCGGTCGGCCGTCCGCTCGCCCTCACGACACGCCCGTCGCCCCCGAATCCTGTGGATCAGGACTCGGGGGCGACGGGCGTGTACGGCGGGTGGTGAGGGGGAGCCACCGTCCCCTCCCGTCAGTGCCGTCGGCCCCGGTCGAGGTGCGACCGGCGCCGTACGACGAAGACGGTGCCGGCGGTCGCGGCGACGGCCATGCCGGCGCCGGCCACCAGAGTCGCCGTGTCGACCCCGCCGACGGAACCGCCGAGACCGCCCTGGACACCGCGTGGGGTGGCGAGGACGGTCGAGCGCGTCGTCGGGGTCGCGGTGGTGCCGCTGATGGTCAGGTTGACGGTGTCCGTGATGCCGCCGGTGCAGTTGAAGGTGACCCTGTAGACGGCACCCCGCCTGGCGTCCAAGTCCACCGTGGCGATGGCCCTGGATCCGGGTGCGATGGTCGCCAGGTCGAAGATGCTCGCCGACGCGGTCGCGGTGCTCCTGCAGCCGGGGGCGCTGAGCGTCACCCGACCGCCCGGCGCCACGAGCGAGGGCGAGACGACGAAGTCGCCCGGCGCCTGCGCTCGTGCCGCCTTCGGGTTCGGTGCGGGTGCGCCGTCCGCCGCCGAGGCGACGGGAGCGGCCAGGGCGAGGGCTGCCGCCCCCAGCACGGCCGTGGATGCGACACGTATCGCGCGCATGGTGAATCCTCCGGGTCCCCGAGGAGCAGCTGCGGAAGCGGTTTCCACAAATGGCCAGACATGCACCTCGATGCCCGAAACGCTAGGAGCCCTCTATCACAGCCGCGATCCCAGGCGGGCGAATGGGGCACCCGTGTCCCCCGAGTGGCCCACACGTGTGTCGCCCCGGCCCGATCAGTGGGACAGGCCCTAGCTCGTGAGGTGCGGGAAGAGGTCGGTGAACGGGGCGGCCGTCGCCGAGATCCCGCGCCCGAAGGGCGCGTCGAAGTCCCAGATCAGGAAGAGCAGGAAGGCGATGAGCGCGCTGAACAGACCCGCGAGGAGCAGTTCACGGCCGGTGCGCCGGATCTGCAGGGTGAAGATCAGGCCGACCGTCACCAGCGCTCCGATGATCAGGCCGAACCACACCACCCCCGGCATGGTCGGCGCCGCGTTCTGGCCCCGCGTGCCCCGAGTGTCGTCCACCACCGCCACCTGGTCCACGAGCGGCTGATACGCCTGCCCCTCGTGGTCGTCGGCCGGCCGGTAGTCGGTCACGCTCCGGCGCACCTGCTCCAGGAGCCGGGTGCCCTCCTCGCTGAGCTCGCCGTGGTCGGACATGTGGCGCCACTCCTCGTCGACCACGTACGAGACGTACGCGTCGACATCGGCGCGGATCCGGGTACGCACGTCGGCCGGGTACACCTCGACCCGCGCCGAGATCTCGTGCAGTGCCTGGGCCTCCTGGCGCACGGTCTCCTGGGCCGCGCCGCGCGCCTCCCAGACGCCGGCGATGGCGAGACCGAGCACGATCGCGTAGATCACGCCGATCATCATCGTCATGTACTCCATGACGTCGGGGGTCTCGCTGGGATCGTCGTCGTCGGGAACCCTGCGGTTGTTGATGACGACGATGGTGAGGACGACGGCGCAGGCGGCCGCCATCGCGATGGTCAGGACAAGCCATTCGGACATGGTGATTCCTTCGGCGGGGCTCAGCGGGAGCGGGGACGCAGGATCGCGGTCGCCAGCACCGCGGGGGCGGTGACGAGCAGCGTCATGGACACGAGCGAGGGGCCGCTCTTGGGCTCGGGCCGCTGAGCGCGGCGGTAGGCGGGCAGGGCGACGGGGGTCGGGGCCGGCGGGCGGTGGCGCAGCGACGGCGTCGGGGCCGGCGGCGCGGGCGGTGCGGGCGGCGCGGGGGCGGCCTCGGGCGGCGCCGGGGCGGGTCGCGACGGGACCGGCTCCGGCTCCGGCGGCGCCTTCACCGGCGGGGGCGGGGGGTCCGCGCGCACGGGAGGCGGCGGTGGCGCCGGTGGAGGCGGGGGCTTCGGCGTCGGTGTGGGCGCCGGTCGCGTCGGTGGGGGAGGAGTCGGGGTGGGCGAGCACGCGCCCGGCCCGATGACCGCGACCGAGGTGTTCGAGCCGCCGGGCCCGGTCGTGGCGTAGGCGCAGGCATCGGCGGCGGCAGGCGCCGGTGCGGCGAGCAGCCACAGCAGCGCGGCGGCCGCCAAAGGCCGCGCGAGAGACGATCCGTACAGAGACACGCCGAAGAGCATGATCACAAGCCCGGCGCAGCACGCCGGGAATCGCCTGGATTCCCCGGATGGAGGGGTTCTTGAAGGGCGCTGGTTTGACGTTCCTGCGGAAATTCTTTCGCGGCCCGTTGAGTACGACGCGCCCGGGCCCCGTATCCAATGCCGGGAACGGCGTCCGGCGCCGCACCAACAAGCCATGGAACAAGGGGAGTCGACATGAAGACCTGGGGGAACGCGGCACTCGCGCTGACGGCGGCGGCCGTTCTCGCGCTGACGACGGCGTGCGGTCAGGAGAAGGGCGAGTCATTGGGCGGACAGCCCGCCGGAGCGGCCAACCCGGCCGGTGCGCCGGCCGACAGCGGCTACAGCTCCGGCGGCGGATACGCCTCCGGGGGCTACGGATCCGACGCCGGCGGCGGGGGCGCGGCCGAGCCCGCCGGGCAGCTGGCGGTGGCGGACACCAAGCAACTCGGCAAGGTGGTCACGGACAGCGAGGGCTTCACCCTCTACCGCTTCGACAAGGACTCCTCCTCCCCGCCCACGGCCACGTGTGAGGGCGACTGCGCCAAGGTGTGGCCCGTCGTGAGCGCTTCGGGAGCCAAGCCGCCGGCCGGCGTGGACCCCTCGCTGCTCGGCGAGGTCACGCGGACCGACGGCAGCAAGCAACTCACCCTCGACGGCTGGCCGATGTACCGGTACGCCAAGGACACCAAGCCCGGCGACCTCAACGGCCAGGGCGTCGGCGGCACCTGGTTCGCCGCGGCCCCCGACGGAAAGAAGGCCGCGCCGGCCGCGGGCGGCGGGGCGGACGCGGGCGGTGGCGAGGATTCCGGTACGCCCGGCGCCGGGCTCTCGGTGCGCAAGGATCCCAAGCTCGGTGACATCGTGGTCGATTCGCGCGGAATGACGGTTTACCGCTTCAAGAAGGATTCCGCCTGGCCCATGAAGACTGCCTGCACCGGCGCCTGCCTGGAGAAGTGGCCGGTTGTCGCCCCCGTCGACAAGAACGACACCGAGGGCATCACCAAGAAGGGCTTCGTCACCTTCAGCCGCCCCGACGGCCTCAAGCAGCAGACGATCGACTGCTGGCCGCTCTACACCTTCGCCGGCGACGAGGCGCCCGGAGACACCAACGGCCAAGGTGTGGGCGGCACCTGGTACGCCGTGTCCCCCGAGGGGAAGCTGGTCGGAGCGCCCAAGTAGGTCCCCCGCGCCGCGCTTCCGGCCTGCCGGCCCGCCGTCACTCCTCGCGTGACGGCGGGTCGGCGCACGTCCATATGCACGTGAATTTGCACGACCTGAAGGCGTGAACTCTCCGCTCCGCGTGCACGTGCCAATGGCGTGTGACCAAGAACGGACCGCGAATTTCCGTTTCTACTCGCCCTCTCGGCGGGCGATCAGTAGCCTCGGCTCGAACACCGGCCGCGAACACATGGCCGTATCCCCGTGGCGACTTGTTGGAGACATTGATGGAGCGTCCCGCCTGGGCTCCGCCGGGTATCGATATTTCGGTGCCGAGCGTGTCCCGTATGTACGACTTCTATCTGGGCGGCTCGCACAATTTCGAGGTGGACCGGGAAGCGGCCCGGAAGGCCATGGAGTTCATGCCTGGACTCCCCAAGATCATGCAGGCGAACCGTGCCTTCATGCGGCGAGCGGTCCGCTTCGCGGTCGACAACGGGATCACCCAGTTCCTCGACATCGGTTCCGGCATACCGACGTTCGGGAACGTCCACGAGGTCGCCCAGGCCGCCGCCCCCGGCGCCCGGGTGGTGTACGTCGACCACGACCCGGTCGCCGTGGCGCACAGCAGAGCCGTCCTCGAAGGCAACGACGAAGCGGCCGTCCTCTCCGCGGACCTGCGCAAGCCGCAGGACATCCTCCACAGCCCCGAGGTCGGGCAACTCCTCGACCTCGACAAGCCGGTGGCCCTGCTCCTCGTCGCCGTCCTGCACTTCCTGGAGGACGAGGACGAGCCCGGGCGGGCCGTCGCCGAACTCGTCGACGCCCTCGCCCCCGGCAGCCTGGTCGGGCTGACCCACGCCTCCTACGAGGGCATCCCGCTGACGCAGGACCAGGCCGAAGGCACCGTCGGGGTCTACCGCACCATCCGCAACCCGCTCGTCATGCGCTCGCACGCCGAGATCAGCCGCTTCTTCGACCGCTGCGAACTGATCGAGCCGGGCCTGGTGTCCATGCCCGACTGGCGGCCCGACGGCCCCACCGACGAGGAGGATCCATACGCCTTCTCGGGCTTCGCAGGGGTGGGGCGCAAGGCGTGAAGGTGCCGTCTCAGCCGTCCGGTTCCGGCGCGGAGCCGGACGGCCCGGAGGACAGACTCAGGCGGTTCGCGACCATCTGGAGCCGGGCCATCTTCCCCGTCACCGCGACCTCCCTGACCCGCGCCGACTTCGAGCTCCATCTGCAGCCGCTCGCCCGCACGCTGTGCGACGCGCTGCACGCCCGGCCCTTCGACACGGCCCCCGCCCACCGCACGGGGGCCGCGCTGGTGGCCGCCCACTGCACCGACCCGGACGCGCTCAGCCGCACCCTCGGGGTCATCGACTCCTACCTGGTGCTGTACTGCGGCGAGGGGGACACACCGGCCGACGAGCTGCGCGCCCGCAGTTCGCGACTCCAGCACGCCTTCGCCGCCGGGTTCGCCCAGGCGCTGCGCGAGCGGACGCTGCTGGAGCAGGAGGCCATCGCCCGCTCCGCGCTCTCCGCCCGCACCGCCGCCGAAGTCGCCCTGCACACCACCGAGAGCCGCTTCCGGGCGGTCTTCGACGGGGCCGCGATAGGCATCGGCATCGCCGATCTCGAGGGCAACATCCTGGAGGTCAACGAGACTCTGACCCGGATGTTCGGCGGCCTGGAGCAGCACGTCCGCAGCCGCAACGTCAGCGAGTGGGTGCACCCCGAGGACGGCCCGCACGTCTGGCGGCTCTACGACGAGCTGGTCCGCGGCGAGCGGGAGAACTACCGCGTCGAGAAGCCGTACTACCGCGGCGACGGCACGGTCCTGTGGACCAACCTCACCGTCTCGCTGCTCCGCGACGCCGACGGCTTCCCCCAGTACCAGCTGGCGCTGATGGAGGACACCACCGAGCGACGGCTGCTGAACCTGCGACTGCGGTACGAGGCGACCCACGACGCGCTCACCGGCCTGCCCAACCGGACCCTGTTCTTCGAGCGCCTGGAGAAGGCGCTCGCCCTGGGGGACGGGGCCCGCTTCGGGCTCTGCTACCTCGACCTCGACGGCTTCAAGGCCATCAACGACAGCCTGGGCCACTCGGCCGGGGACCGCCTCCTCGTCGAGGTCGCCGACCGGCTGCAGAGCTGCGCCACGGCACCGGGCGAGATGGTGGCCCGGCTCGGCGGCGACGAGTTCGTCGCCCTCACCACCGGCCGTGGCACCGAGCGGGAGGTCGCCGAGCTGGCGAACCGTATCCTCGGCGCGCTCGCCTCGCCCGTCCGGATCGACGGCCGCGAACTGACCGTGCGGGGCAGCATCGGTGTCGTCGAGGGACCGGCGGGGGAGCGGACCCCGGCCGAGGTGCTGCGCAGCGCCGACATCACGATGTACCGCGCCAAGTCGGCGGGCGGCAACCGCTTCGAGTTCGCCGACGCGGAGGCCGACGCACGCGCGATCACCCGGCACGGGCTGACCACCGCGCTGCCGGCGGCGCTGGAGCGCGGCGAGTTCTTCATCGAGTACCAGCCGCTGGTGCACCTCGGCGACGGCAGCGTGCACGGCGCCGAAGCGCTCGTACGGTGGTGCCACCCGCAGCACGGTGTGCTCGGGCCCGACCGGTTCATCCCGCTCGCCGAGAACACCGGGCTGATCGTGCCGCTGGGCCGCTGGGTCCTCCAAGAGGCCGTCCGCCAGGCCCGCTTCTGGCAGGCCCGGCACTCCGACGGCGGCCCGCTGCGGATCAACGTCAACCTCTCGCCGACCCAGCTGCACCACCCGCGGCTGGTCGCCGACACGGTCGACGTCCTGGAGCGCTCGGGCCTGGAACCGGGCGCGCTGTGCCTCGAGGTCACCGAGTCGGCGCTGATCGGCGCGGACGACGACCTGCTGAAGCCGCTGCGGCAGCTCGCAGAGATGGGCGTGGACATCGCGCTGGACGACTTCGGTACGGGGTACTCGAACCTGGCGAACCTGCGGCGGCTGCCGGTGAGCGTCCTCAAGCTGGACCGGTCCTTCACGCGGGGCATGCAACAGCATCCGGCGGACCCGGTCGACCTCAAGATCGTGGAGGGCATCGTCTCGCTGGCGCACAGCCTGGAACTGGCGGTGACGGTGGAGGGGGTGGAGACGGGGGCGCAGGCGCAGCAGCTCCGTGAGCTCGGCTGCGACACGGCCCAGGGCTGGTACTACGCCCGCCCGGGCGCCCCGGACCGCATCCACGCCCTGGTCCTGGCGGACGCGGTGTAGTCCCCACCTGTTCGAGGTCACCCGCCCCACCGGGTCGGCCCCCGCCCTCGTCGTGTGTGGACAAGTCGTCGGGGGCGGTGCCCCACCACTGCCTCCCGCCACCCCACGCCCGTGTGGGCAACTGTCCCGCTGGGGCGGGACGGGTGGGCACACGGGACGGCGCCCTTGCCGGGCCCAGGCTTCCGGTGCCTGCGGTGCCTGCGGTGCCCGCGGGTGCGGCGCCGTCGTGGGTTGTGCCCACCCGTTCCGCCCTGCGGAACGCCTGCCCACAACCCGGGGGCGGCGGTTGAGGTGGGCTCCGCCCAGGTGGGGGATTGCCCACGACCGGAAGGGTGGGGTCACGTGGAGTGGAGCAGGAGCTTCTGGAGTTCCCTCGCCGCTCGCGGTGGGGCCACGTCGCTGCGGTGCGCCAGCGCGATCGTGCGGCGCAGCCCCGGGCGCGCCAGAGACGTGACGCGGAGGTCGCGGCCCGCACGGGCGGCCACCATGGCCGGCACCACTGCCACCCCAAGACCCGCCCGTACGAAGCCGAGCACCGCGTCCATCTCCCCGCCCTCCACCGTGAACGTGGGCTCGAAGCCCTCCGCCCGGCACGCCGCCACGGTCAGCTCCCGCAGGTCGTAGCCGTGCCGGAACATCACCAGTGGCTGCTCGCGCAGATCCGCGATCCGTACCGGCCGCCCCGGCGCCGGCGCCGCCGCGCTCGACACCACCACCAGATCCTCGCGCAGCAGCTCCACCGTCGTCAGCGCCGGTGACGGCGTCGGCAGCGGCAGCACCACCAGCGCCAGATCCAGCGCGCCGCGCGCCAGCTCCCGTACGAGATCGTGCGAGCCGCCCTCCTCGATGAGCAGCCGGATCCCCGGGTGCAGATCGTGGAAGGCGCGCAGCACGTCCGGCAGGAGTCCCGTGCACAGGCTCGGCGTCGCGCCGAGCCGCACCCGTCCCCGCTTCAGCTGCACCAGCTCCTGCACCTCGTGCCGGGCGGTGTCCGTGTCCGCGAGGATCCGCCGGGCCAGCGGCAGCAGCGCCTCGCCCGCGTCCGTCAGCGCGATGTTCCCCCGCGCCCGGCTGAAGAGCTCCGCCCCCAGCTCCTGCTCCAGGGCCTTGATCTGCTGCGAGAGCGAGGGCTGGGACACATGCACCCGCTCGGCGGCGCGGGTGAAGTGCCGGGTCTCGGCCACGGCCACGAAGTACAGAAGCTGCTGGAACTGCATAGGCTCAGCCTATCGAGATGAGCCGGACCATGTCTTGGACCTCTCGGGCCCTTCGGCCCTAGCGTCGTGGGTATGGCTCTGGCATCGAAGACGGCACCGACGGAACGACCACCGTCGCCCACGCGCTCACGCGGCTTCTGGGCATCCACGATCGGCAAGAAGACGGTCATGGCCGTCAGCGGTCTGCTCATGCTCGGCTACCTCGTGGCCCACGTCATGGGCAACCTCAAGGTCTTCTTCGGCCCCGAGGAGTTCAACGCCTACGGCCACTGGCTGCGCACCATGGGCGACCCCGTCCTGCACTACTCCTGGGCCCTGTGGCTCGTCCGGATCGTGCTGCTCGCCGCCGTCGTCGCCCACGCCGTCTCCGCGTACCAGCTCAGCCGGCGTGACATCAAGGCCCGCCCGGCCGCCTACGCCCACCGCCGCAAGCGGTCCTCCTACGCCACCCGCACCATGCGCTGGGGCGGGATCATCGTCGCCCTCTTCATCGTGTGGCACGTCCTGGACCTCACCACCGGCACCGTCCACCCCGGCGGCTTCCAGGAAGGCCACCCGTACCAGAACGTCGTGGACACCTTCTCCACCTGGTACGGCAACGTGATCTACATCGTCGCCATGCTCGCCGTCGGCCTGCACATCCGCCACGGCTTCTGGAGCGCGGCCCAGACGCTCGGTGTCGGCAACGCCCGCCGCGAGCGGCTGCTCAAGGCCCTCGCGAACGGTCTCGCGCTCGTCCTGACCGTGGGCTTCGTCTCCGTACCCGTAGCCGTCATGACCGGAGTGGTGAGCTGACATGAGCTTCCTCGACTTCGCGACCGGTGAGCCGGTCGTCGACCACAAGGCCCCCGCAGGACCCATCGCCGAACGCTGGGACACCCGCCGATTCCAGGCCAAGCTGGTCAACCCCGCCAACCGCCGCAAGCACACCGTCATCGTCGTCGGCACCGGCCTCGCCGGCGGCTCCGCCGGCGCGACCCTCGCCGAACAGGGCTATCACGTCGTCCAGTTCTGCTACCAGGACTCCCCGCGCCGCGCCCACTCCATCGCCGCGCAGGGCGGCATCAACGCGGCGAAGAACTACCGCAACGACGGCGACTCCGTCCACCGCCTCTTCTACGACACCGTCAAGGGCGGCGACTTCCGGGCCCGTGAGTCCAACGTCCACCGCCTCGCGCAGATCTCGGTCGAGATCATCGACCAGTGCGTCGCCCAAGGCGTGCCCTTCGCCCGCGAGTACGGCGGACTGCTCGACACCCGCTCCTTCGGCGGCGTCCAGGTGTCCCGTACCTTCTACGCCCGCGGCCAGACGGGCCAGCAGCTCCTGCTCGGCGCGTACCAGGCGCTGTCCCGGCAGATCGCGGCCGGAAACGTCGAACTCCACGCCCGGACCGAGATGCTGGACCTGATCGTCGTCGACGGACGGGCCCGCGGCATCGTCGCCCGCGACCTGATCACCGGCGAGATCTCCACCCACTACGCGGACGCGGTGGTCCTCGCCAGCGGCGGCTATGGCAACGTCTTCTACCTCTCGACGAACGCCATGAACTCCAACGCCACCGCCGTGTGGCGGGCCCACCGGCGCGGCGCGTACTTCGCCAACCCCTGCTTCACCCAGATCCACCCCACCTGCATCCCGCGCACCGGCGACCACCAGTCCAAGCTCACGCTGATGAGCGAGTCGCTGCGCAACGACGGCCGCATCTGGGTCCCCAAGGCGAAGGGCGACACCCGCCCCGCCGCCGAGATCCCCGAGGACGAGCGCGACTACTACCTGGAGCGCATCTACCCCTCCTTCGGCAACCTCGTCCCGCGCGACATCGCCTCCCGCGCCGCCAAGAACGTCTGCGACGAGGGCCGCGGCGTCGGCCCCGGCGGCCAGGGCGTGTACCTCGACTTCGCCGACGCGATCCGGCGGATGGGCCGCAAGGCGGTCGAGGAGAAGTACGGCAACCTCTTCGACATGTACGAGCGGATCACCGCCGAGAACCCGTACGAAGTCCCGATGCGGATCTACCCCGCCGTGCACTACACGATGGGCGGACTCTGGGTCGACTACGACCTCCAGACCACCGTCCCGGGCCTGTTCGCCATCGGCGAGGCCAACTTCTCCGACCACGGCGCCAACCGGCTCGGCGCCTCCGCGCTGATGCAGGGCCTCGCCGACGGCTACTTCGTCCTGCCCTCCACGATCAACGACTACCTGGCCCGCCACCCGTCCAGCGAACCCCTCGACGACACGCACCCGGTGGTCCGCGAGGTGCTCGCCGAGACGCAGGACCGCCTGAACCTGCTGCTCGCGATCGACGGAGACCGGACGCCGGACTCCTTCCACCGCGAACTGGGCGAACTGATGTGGGAGTTCTGCGGCATGGCCCGCACGGACGAGGGCCTGCGCAAGGCGCTCGACCGCATCCCGCAGATCCGCGAGGAGTTCTGGCGCCGGATCAAGGTTCCGGGTACCGGCGAGGAGTTCAACCAGTCCCTGGAGAAGGCCAACCGGATCGTCGACTACCTGGAGCTCGCCGAGCTGATGTGCCTCGACGCGCTGAACCGCGCCGAGTCCTGCGGCGGCCACTTCCGCGAGGAGTCCCAGACGCCGGACGGCGAGGCCGCACGCCGCGACGAGGAGTTCTCCTACGCGGCGGCCTGGGAGTTCGGCGGAACCGGCGAAGCCCCCGTCCTGCACAAGGAAGACCTCGTCTTCGAGTATGTCCACCCCACCCAGCGGAGCTACGCATGAAGCTCACCCTGCGCGTCTGGCGCCAGAAGAACGCCGACGCCCCCGGCGCCATGTCCACCTACGACGTGGACGGAATCTCCTCCGACATGTCGTTCCTGGAGATGCTCGACACGCTCAACGAGGAGCTCATCCTGCGCGGTGAGGACCCCGTCGCCTTCGACCACGACTGCCGCGAGGGCATCTGCGGCGCGTGCAGCCTGGTCATCAACGGCGACGCGCACGGCCCGGAGCGCACCACCACCTGTCAGCTCCACATGCGCTCGTTCCGCGACGGCGACACGATCGACATCGAGCCGTGGCGCGCCTCCGCCTTCCCGGTCGTCAAGGACCTGGTCGTCGACCGCTCCGCCTTCGACCGCATCATCCAGGCCGGCGGCTACATCAGCGCACCGACGGGCGCGGCCCCCGAGGCCCACGCCACGCCGGTCCCGAAGGCCGACGCCGACTTCGCCTTCGAGCACGCCGAGTGCATCGGCTGCGGAGCGTGCGTGGCCGCCTGCCCCAACGGCTCGGCGATGCTCTTCACCTCGGCCAAGGTCAACCATCTGAACGTCCTGCCCCAGGGCGCCCCGGAGCGCGAGACACGCGTCCTGGACATGGTGGGCCAGATGGACGCGGAGGGGTTCGGCGGCTGCACCCTCACCGGCGAGTGCGCGACCGCCTGCCCGAAGGGGATTCCGCTGCCGTCGATCGCCGCCATGAACAAGGAGTGGCTGCGCGCCCAGCGCAAATCCGCCCGCCGATAGGGGGTTTGCGGCAGCGCCCCTATACTCCCTGTGCTCTACCGACAGGCCGCACAGGGGAGACACGGGGGACTGATGGCTGAGGCGTACGCGGGGTCGTTGGGTATGGACGTCCTGATAGTGGTGGGGCCGGCACTGGCGCTGCGCGCGGCGACACTGCCTCTGCTGACACGGGCTCAGCGGGCCGTACGGCAACAGGCGTTGACGGACCCGGGGACGGTGCCGCGGAGGGTTCCGGGTGCGGTCGCCGGGGAGTTGGCCCTGGGAGTGGCCGGCGGGATCGGCCTGTGGTTCCTGCTGGGTTCCGGCTACGTCCCCGAGTTCTCCTTCCTGCTGCGTCCGGTCGTCCTCCATACCGGAGAATGGCTCTCGGCGGACTACGGCTACTCCCTGGCGATGGGGTGGACCCTGTACGTCGTCATGGTCGTCCTGGCGTCGGTGGTCTGGCCGGTGCTGTGGGGCCGGACCCTGCGCACCCTGCTGACCGCCGGGGTTCCCGGGGATTCGTGGCTCGCGTCCCTCGCGGGGCGCCGGCGGCTTGCCGGCCTTGTGGGCCTCCGTATCGCACTGGGGCTCCTTCTCCCGGTGGGTCTGGCTCTGGCCGCCGTCGCGTGCCAGGCCGTCGCCTACGGGGTGAGCCGGAGGTACCGGTACGGGGCCGGGGTCCCGGATGATCGCGTTCCGGCCCCCGCCGGGCAGGCCCTCGCCGACGCGCCGACGGTGGGGCCGGGGCCCGCCCGGCCCGCGCAGCCCGTCGCGTACGTGCCGACGCAGCCCGACCCGGGTGCCGGCGCCGTGCCGCACATCGCCCACCGGCCGCTGAACGCGGGCGAGCCGCGGACCATCGGCGGCTACCAGCTCCTCGGCCGTATCGGAGCCGGAGGGATGGGTACGGTCTACCTCGCGCGGCGCGAAGGCGCGGCGACCCAGGTCGCGCTGAAGACGATCAACCCCGAACTCCTCGACAACGAAGAGCTGTTGCGCCGCTTCCAGCGCGAGGCCGAGGTGCTGTCCATGGTCTCCGGTGCCTACACGGCCCGTGTCCTGGACTCCGGGGTCGACGCCGGACGGCCGTACCTGGCCATGGAGTTGCTGGACGGCCGGCCCCTCGACGTCCATCTGCAGGAGCAGGGGCAGATCCGCACCCCCGAGGCGCTGCGGGCGCTGGCGCTCGCGCTGGCCGTGGCACTGTCCGGGGTCCACCGGCTCGGCCTGGTCCATCGCGATCTCAAGCCGGCCAACATCATGCTGACCACCGCGGGGCCGCGCCTGCTCGACTTCGGCATCGCGGACCTCGTCGACGGCACCAGGCTGACCCGCACCGGCGCCGGACCGGGGACCCTGACCTACATGGCGCCGGAACAGTTCGGCGAGGAGCGCGTCGGCCCAGCCGCCGACGTGTGGGCGTGGGCGTGCTGCGTGGTCTGCGCGGCCCACGGCACCAGCCCGTTCGCGGCGACCAGTACGGGCGCGGTGATCCGGCGGATCGTGGACACCGGCCCCGAGCCCGCCGCGCTGGCGGCGGTGCACGCACTCGACCCGGAGCTCGCGGCCGCCGTCGGACGGGCCCTGACCGCCGACCCCGCGGGCCGCCCGGCGGACGGCGCGGCACTGGTGGACCTGCTCACGTCCCAGGGGAGCCCGCAGTACGAGCCGACGCAGGTGGACGCCGTCCGCGAGGAGATCACCCGGGGCTGGCGCACCCTGACCCTCTGACCGCCCGCGCCGCGGGCCCACCGGCCCTCTGGGGATCAGTCGGCGAGCCGGGCCGCCAGATACGGCGCGGTCCGGCTCTCCCGCGACGCGGCCACAGTGCGCGGCGGCCCCTCGGCGACGATCCGGCCGCCTTTCTCGCCTCCGCCCGGCCCGAGGTCCAGCACCCAGTCCGCCGTGGCGACCACGTCCATGTCGTGTTCGACGACGACCACCGAGTGCCCGGCGTCGACCAGGCCGTGGAGCTGGCGCATCAGCACCTCGACATCGGCCGGGTGGAGGCCGGTCGTCGGCTCGTCCAGGACGTACAGGGTGTGGCCGCGGCGCAGCCGCTGGAGTTCGGAGGCGAGTTTGATGCGCTGGGCCTCGCCGCCGGAGAGCTCCGTCGCGGGCTGACCGAGCCGCAGATAGCCGAGGCCGACGTCGAGCAGCGTGCGCAGGCTGCGCGCGGCGGCCGGGGTGTCGGCGAAGAACCCGGCCG
Source organism: Streptomyces sp. NPDC059875 (assembly GCF_042731085.1). Lineage (NCBI taxonomy): Bacteria > Bacillati > Actinomycetota > Actinomycetes > Kitasatosporales > Streptomycetaceae > Streptomyces > Streptomyces sp. NPDC059875. Next base: position 211,076 of record NZ_JBHWJZ010000001.1, on the reverse strand, counting down.
CGGCCTCGACCGTCAGGTCGAGCACCTCGGCGATGGTGAGCCCGCGGAGCCGGACCTCCAGGGTCTCCGGGTTGTAGCGGGCCCCGTGGCAGTCCGGACAGGGCGCGTACGTGCTCGGCAGGAAGAGCAGCTCGACCGAGACGAACCCCTCGCCCTGACAGGTCTCGCAGCGGCCGCCCGGCACGTTGAACGAGAACCGCCCCGCCTTGTAGCCACGGGCCCGGGCCTCCTCCGTGGCCGTGAAGAGCTTGCGCACGACGTCGAAGAGGCCTGTGTACGTGGCCAGGTTGGAGCGGGGAGTCCGGCCGATCGGCTTCTGATCGACCGTCACCATCCGCCCGACGCCCGCCAGTTCCTCGGACAGCTCGCCCACCAGAGTCGACTTGCCCGACCCCGACACCCCGGTCACCGCCGTCATGACCCCGAGGGGGAAGGCGGCGTCCAGGGCTTTCAGATTGTGGCGCGTGACCGGTCCGGTCCGCAGCCAGCCGGCGGGCTCGCGCATCGCCCGCTCGGGCACGGCCGCGCGGTCGAAGAGGAAGCGGCGGGTCGCGGACTCCTCGACATCCGCAAGCTCGTGCGGCGGGCCGCTGTGCAGCACCCGGCCCCCGTGCACCCCCGCCCGGGGGCCGACGTCCACGATCCAGTCGGCGTGACGCACCACGTCGAGGTGGTGCTCGACCACGAACACCGAGTTCCCGGCCGCCTTGAGCCGGTCCAGGACCACCAGGAGCGCCTCGGTGTCGGCCGGGTGCAGTCCCGCGGACGGCTCGTCGAGGACGTACACGACGCCGAAGAGCCCGGAGCGCAACTGGGTGGCGAGCCGCAGCCGTTGAAGTTCACCGTTGGACAGGGACGGCGTGGTGCGGTCCAGGCCGAGGTAGCCGAGGCCGAGTTCGGTCACCGTGCCGATCCGCGCGAGCAGGTCCTCCGTGAGGACCCGCGCGGTCTCCGAACCGTCGTGCGCTCCGAGGATCTCCGCCAGTGACGTCAGCGGGAGGGCCGCCAACTCGGCGATCGTCCGTCCGGCGAAGGTGACGGCAAGGGCCTCCGGGCGCAGCCTGCTGCCGCCGCACACCGAGCACGGCGCACTGGTCAGAAAGCGCTCCGCCTTCGCGCGCAGCGTCGCGCTCTTCGAGTCGGAGAAGGTGTGCATCACATAGCGCCGTGCGCTCATGTACGTGCCTTGGTACGGGCGTTGGATGCGGTCCGCCTCCCGTACCGGATGGACCGTCACGACCGGCTGCTCGTCCGTGAAGAGGATCCACTCCCGGTCCTTCGCGTCCAGCTCCCGCCACGGCCGGTCGACGTCGTACCCGAGGGTGTCCAGGACGTCACGGAGGTTCTTGCCCTGCCAGGCGCCCGGCCAGGCGGCGATCGCCCCGTCCCGGATCGACAACCCCGGGTCGGGGACGAGCAGTTCCTCGCTGGTCTCGTGGACCCGGCCGAGACCGTGGCAGCCGGGGCAGGCCCCGGCGGCGGTGTTCGGCGAGAACGCGTCGGAGTCGAGCCTCTCCGCCCCCTCCGGGTACGAGCCGGCGCGGGAGAACAGCATCCGGAGCGAGTTCGACAGGGTCGTGACCGTGCCGACCGACGAGCGGGCGTTCGGCGAGGAACGGCGCTGTTCGAGGGAGACCGCGGGCGGCAGGCCGGTGATCTCGCCGACCTTCGGCGCGCCCACCTGGTGGATCAGCCGCCGCGCGTAGGGGGCGACCGACTCGAAGTAGCGGCGCTGGGCCTCCGCGTAGATCGTCCCGAAGGCGAGCGAGGACTTCCCGGAGCCGGACACCCCGGTGAAGACCGCGATCGCGTCCCGCGGAATGTCGACATCGACGCCCGTGAGGTTGTGCTCGCGGGCGCCGCGGACGCGGACGTACGGGTCGTGACGGTGGTCGCCGGAGGTGTGGGGCATTCCTCGATACTAGGCGTTTGCGCTGGTCAGGCCGGTACTCAGGCTGGCGACACGGGCGAGCCTGCGGTAGGAGTCGCGCAGCGCCTCGCGATCGTACGTACTGGTCGTGACCAGCACCTCCCGCGCCCCGCTCTCCTTCACCACACGCTCCAGCGCGTCGGCGACCTGCTCCTCCGTGCCGTACACATGCCCTTTCAGGCCCGACTCGAAGAAGTCGCGCTGCTTCTCCGTCATCGCGAGCCCCTCGATCCGCTCGACGGGCAGGAGCGGCGGGAAGACACCCTCGGTGCGCGAATACGCGAGCGACCACGCCTCCGGGATCAGCAGGCGCCTGGCCTCCTCCTCCGTCCCGGCCACCGCGACCGTGCCCGCGACCACGACGTACGGCTCCTCGGACCAGGCGGAGGGGCGGAAGGCGGACCGGTAGGCGTCGATCGCGCGCAGCATCCGCTCCCGGCCCCGCAGATCCCCGATGACCAGCGGCAGACCGGCCTCGGCGGCGATCGTCGCGCCCTCGCCGGTCGCGAGGACGTACGGCGGCACGCGCAGGCCCTCGGCCGGGCGGGCGTGCACCTGCGGGTGGGCGTTCTGCGTGCCCGTGAACCAGCCGAGCAGCTCGGTCAGCTGCTCCCCGAACCGCTCGGCGTCGTCCTTGTCCCGGCCGAGCGCCCGGCGGATCCCGTCCGTGAAGCCGACCGAGCGGCCGAGCCCCATGTCGATCCGGCCGGGGAAGAGCGATTCGAGGACGCCGAACTGCTCGGCCACCACCATCGGCTGGTGGTTCGGGAGCATCACCCCGCCGGTGCCGACCCGGATGGAGGACGTGGCGGCGGCGACGGCGGCGGCAAGGACGGCGGGTGCGGAGCCCGCCACGCCCGGCACGCTGTGGTGCTCCGAGACCCAGAACCGGTGGTATCCGAGCGCCTCCACCTCGCGTGCGAGGTCCACGGTGTCGCGCAGCGCGACGGACCCGTCCTCGCCCTCCCGGGTCCGGGAGCGGTCGAGGACGGAGAGACGGATGCCGTCGAGAGAAAGGGTCACGAAGGGTTCAACGCGGGGGAGCTCCGAGGATTCCCTAGGCTGTCCGGGTGACGCGACACACCAGACCCATAGCCGTCTTCGATCTCGACAACACCCTCGCCGGCACCGCCCACCGCCAGCACTTCCTCGAACGCCGCCCGCGCGACTGGGCGGGCTTCTTCGCCGCAGCGCCCGAGGATCCGCCGCTCGCGCGGGGCGTCGCCCTGTGCCAGGAGGCCGCCGAGGAGTGCGAGGTCGTCTACCTCACCGGCCGTCCCGAGCGCTGCCGCCGCGACACCGTCGCGTGGCTCGCAGCGCAGGGACTGCCCGAGGGCCGGATCCACATGCGGCGCAACAGCGACTTCCGCCCCGCGCGCCACACCAAGCTGGAGATCCTGCGACGGCTCGGCCGCGACCGCGAGATCCGGATGCTGGTCGACGACGACGAGCTGGTCTGCGACGCGGCCGCACAGGCCGGCTTCCGGGTCGTCCGCGCCCGCTGGGCCGCTCCGTCGGAGGCCCTCAAGGACGCCCAGGAGAAGGAGGGACGGACCTGACCGGACGGGTCAGTCGCCGTCCTCCAGCCGGAACCCGACCTTCAGGCCGACCTGGTAGTGCCCGATCCCCCCGTCGACGAGGTGGCCGCGCACCTGGGTCACCTCGAACCAGTCGAGGCCGCGGAGCTTCTGCGAGGCCCGTTCGATGCCGTTGCGAATGGCTTGGTCCACGCTCTCCGTGGAGGTGCCGACGATCTCGGTGACGCGGTAGGTGTGGTTCGACATGGGGGCCGAACTCCTCTCCTTCGTGGTTATTCCACGGTGCCCCACCATGCCCCGGTCCGCGACACGTCGGGCGCCGGGTGGTCGGCGGCGCCGTCGCCGAGGGCCAGCCGGGAGACGATCCGGTAGCGATCGCCCCGGTACAGCGCGCGGACGTACTCCACCGGCCGTCCGCCCGTGTCCGAGGTGATCCGGTCGAAGAGCAGGGCGGGGGAGAGTACGGGGACGTCGAGCAGCGCGGCCTCCTCCTCGCTCAGGACGGTCGGCTCGATCGACTGGACCGCGTGGGCCGCCTTGATGCGGTACTTCTCCCGGAGATGGGCGTAGAAACCGCGCTCCATGTCCGCGGCGGTCATGCCGGGCATCAGATCGGCGGGGACGTGCAGGTGCTCGAGGGCGATCGGAGCCTCGTCGACGTGGCGCAGCCGGGCCACGTACAGCAGCTCCGCCGCGGGGGAGACCCTCAGCTTCCGGCCGATCCGGGCGCCCGCCCGTACGGTACGGAACTCCAGCACCGTGCTCGTCCAGCTGCCGCGGCTCCTGGGCGCACCCGCCGCGTGGTCCTCGGCGACGAGCTCCTGGGTGATCTTGGCCGGTGCGACGAACATGCCGCGCCCGTGCTCCCGTACCAGCACGCCCGTGGCCACCAGCTCGTCGACGGCGGCGCGCAGGGTGGGGCGCGAGACGCCGAGCGTGGCGCACAGGGTGCGTTCGGAGGGGATGGCGTCCCCGGGCCGGCGCCCGTCGATCACGGTCAGCAGATGTTCCCGTACCCGCTCCCGCTTGAGCTCCATCGCGTGCCCTCCCCGGCCTGTCGTCCGGCGGTCAGTATGCATCCCCTGCCGTCGAGGAGGTCACGACGCCGTCGCGGGTGAAGTCGAGCCGGGAGACGATCCGGTAGCGGTCGCCCCGGTACACCGAGTGGACGTACTCCACCGGTCGGCCCGAGGTGTCGAGGGTGAGGCGTTCGATCAGCAGGGCGGGGGAGAGGACGGGGACGTCCAGGAGGGCGGCCTCCGCCTCGCTGACGACGGTGGGCTCGATCGACTGGGTCGCCTCCCGGACGTGGACGCGGTGGTGGTCCCTGAGGTGGTCGTAGAGGTCGCCGGCCTCCAACTCCTGCGCGGTGAGCGCGGCGGGGACCAGGTCCGCCGGGATGTGGAGGTGCTCGATCGCCATGGGGGAGCCGTCGACCAGGCGCAGGCGGGCGATGTAGAGGAGCTCCGCGGCGGGGGAGACGCGCAGCTTGCGGCCGATGCGCGCGCCGGCCCGGAGCGTGGCCGACTCCAGGACCGTGCTGGACCAGCTGCCGGCGGCGCGCGGAACGGTGAAGGCGGCGTCGTCCGGGGCGAGTTGCTGGGTGATCTTGTCCGGTGCGACGAACATGCCGCGCCCGTGCTCCCGTACCAGCGCACCCGTCGCGACGAGTTCGTCGACGGCGGCGCGCAGGGTGGGGCGTGAGACACCGAGCGTGGTGCACAGGGTGCGCTCGGAGGGGATGGCGTCCCCGGGCCGGCCCGCCTCGATCAGGCCCAGCAGATGCTCCCGTACGCGCTCCCTCTTCAGCACCCCGCCCGAGGGGCCGTCCTTCATGTGCTCTCCCTGACTGGTCAACTGGTAAACAGCATCCTAGCCAGACCCTTCAGCCGTCGAGTGCATGAACAGCGCATATTTTTCAAAGGGGTTGACGCCTCCATTGGTCCATGCCACCTTCTGGTCACGCATCTGACCACCTGACCAATTGGTCAACCTCCTCCCTTGAGGTGTCCGTGAAGATTCGCTCCCTCGCCGGCCCCGTCGCCCTCGTGGCGACCCTGGCCCTCTGCGCCACCGCCTGCGGCTCGACCGACGACTCGGCGACAGCCGACGGGGCCGGGAAGGTCACCGTCTGGATCATGAAGGACAGCGTCACCGACGAGTTCCTCACCCGCTTCCGCACCGACTTCGAGGCGACGCACAAGGGCGTCACCCTCGACATCCAGATCCAGGAGTGGGAGGGCATCGGCGAGAAGGTCACCGCGGCCCTGGCCAGCAAGGACGCCCCCGATGTCATCGAGGTCGGCAACACCCAGGTCGCGCAGTACGCGGCGAGCGGCGGTGTGCGCGACTTCAGCGCCGAGGTCGCCGAGCTCAACGGGGCCGACTGGCTGCCCGGACTCGCCGAGCCGGGGAAGGTCGACGGCAAGCAGTACGGCATCCCCTGGTACGCCGCCAACCGCGTCGTCATCTACCACAAGGATCTCTTCGCCCAGGCCGGCATCACCGCCCCGCCCAAGACCCGCGCCGAGTGGCTCACCGTCACCGCCGAGCTCGACAAGGGCACGACGCAGGGCATCTACCTCCCCGGACAGAACTGGTACACCCTGTCCGGCTTCATCTGGGAGGAAGGCGGCGACCTCGCCGTACAGGACGGCACGACGTGGAAGGGCGCCCTCGACACCCCGCAGGCCCTCGCGGGCATGGACTTCTACCGGCAGCTCCAGGCCCTCGGCAAGGGCCCCAAGGACTCCGACGAGGCCAAGCCGCCGCAGGCCGAGGTCTTCGCCAAGGGCGACGTCGCCCAGATCATCGCCGTACCCGGCGGCGCGAAGATCGTCGAAGAGGCCAATCCGGCGCTCAAGGGCAAGCTCGGCTTCTTCCCGATCCCCGGCAAGACGGCCGACAAGCCCGGTGCGGTCTTCACCGGCGGCTCCGACCTCATCGTCCCCGAGGCCTCCGCCCACCCCGACGCCGCCTACGAGGTCGTCAAGGCGCTCGCCGGCGAGAAGTGGCAGACGGAGATGGCCAGGACGATGAGTTACGTCCCCAACCGCACCTCGCTCGCCCATGTGATCCAGGACGACGAGGGCACCGCGGCCATGGCCGCCGGCGCCGCGCAGGGCCGCGCGACGCCCAACTCCCCTCAGTGGGCGGCCGTGGAGGCCACCAACCCGATCAAGCAGTTCATGACCGCCGTGCTCACCGGCGCCGACCCGGCACGCGCGGCCAAGGACGCGTCGGAGAGCATCACCAAGACCCTCGGCTCGTGACCGGCCCGCGTCGCGGGGCGGCCCTGTGGCCCTATCTCCTCGTCGCCCCGACCGTCCTCGGCGGCGCCCTGCTCCTCGGCTACCCCCTCGTCCGCAACCTGCTCATCTCCTTCCAGCACTACGGCATGGGCGAACTCATCCGTGGCGGCGCCGCGTTCGTGGGCGTCCGGAACTACCGAACGGTCCTGGCCGACCCGGAGTTCTGGGAGGTCGTACAACGCACCTTCTGGTGGACCCTCGTCAACGTCGTCCTGATCATGGTGATCGGCACGCTCGTCGCCCTGATGATGCGCAGGCTCGGCCGGCGGATGCGGATCCTGGTGACGAGCGGGCTCGTCCTCGCCTGGGCCAGCCCGGTCATCGCCACCACCACCGTCTTCCAGTGGCTCTTCGCCTCCCGCCTCGGCATCGTCAACTGGGTCCTCGTACGCCTCGGGTTCACGTCCTTCGACGGATACTCCTGGCTCGCCGACGGCACGGCCGCCTTCACCGTCCTCGTCCTGCTCGTGGTGTGGCAGTCGGTCCCCTTCGCCGCCATCACCCTGCATTCCGCCCTGCTGACCGTCCCCGAGGAGCTGTACGAGTCGGCCCGCCTGGACGGAGCAGGGGCCTGGCGGATCTTCCGCTCGATCACCCTTCCGCTGCTGCGGCCGATCTTCGGACTGGTCCTGTGTCTCGAAGTCATCTGGGTCTTCCGGTGCTTCGCCCAGATCTGGGCCGTCACCCGGGGCGGCCCCGGCGAGGCGACGACCACCCTGCCGGTCTACGCCTACCGGGTGGCCCAGTCGCTGCACCGCTACGACCTCGGCTCGGCCGTCTCGACCCTGACGGTGCTCATTCTGGTCGCCGTACTCATCGCCTACTTCCGCCAGTTGCTCCGGCAGGAGGCCGACCGGTGAACCGCCGCGCCCTGCGCCGCATCCCCCTCAACACCGCCGCGCTGGCCGTCTTCGTCCTCGCCGTCTTCCCGGTGTACTGGATGGTCTCGACGGCCTTCAAACCCACCCCCGACATCCAGGCCGAGACCCCGGTCCTGCTCCCCACCTCCCTCACCCTGGAGCACTTCGCGCATGCCGTCGAGGCGGACGGATTCTGGCTCTTCTGGCGCAACAGCCTGATCGTCACCGCCGGTTGCGTCCTGCTCGCGCTCGTCGTCGCGCTCGGCTCGGCCTTCGCCGTCGCCCGGATGCGCTGGCGCGGCCGACGCGCCTTCATCCTCATGGTGTTCCTCGCGCAAGTGGCACCGTGGGAAGCGCTGTTGATCCCCATGTACGTCATCGCCAGGGACGCCGACCTGCTCGACCGGCTGGGCACCCTGACCCTGATCTACTTCATGATCACCCTGCCGTTCACCATCGTCACCCTGCGCTCCTTCCTCGTCGCCGTCCCCGCCGAGCTCGAAGAGGCCGCGCAGGTCGACGGCTGCACCCGCACCCAGGCCTTCCGCCGCGTCACCCTCCCCCTCCTCGCCCCCGGGCTGCTCGCCACCTCGCTCTTCGGCTTCATCACCGCCTGGAACGAGTTCGCCTTCGCCAACATGCTCATCATCAAGAACCAGGACGACCGGACCCTGCCCGTCTGGCTCTCCTCCTTCTCCAACGTCTTCGGCACCGACTGGGGCGCCACCATGGCCGCGTCCACGCTCTTCGCCCTGCCCGTCCTCGTCCTCTTCCTGGTCCTGCAGGGCCGGGTCGCCGCCGGAATGACCGGCGGAGCCGTGAAGGGATAGCGCGCCGCCATGCCCCTGCCCCAGCTCGTCCCGCAGCCCACCCAACTCACCGTCTTGCCCGGCAGGTTCACCTTCGACGCCACCACCGCACTCAGGATCGCCTCTGGCGCCGGCGGCGCCGCGGAGCTGCTGCGCACCCTCGTCCGGCCGGCCACCGGGCTCCGGCTGCCCGAACGCCCGGACGGCCCCGTCGTCCTCGCCCTCGACCCGGCCCTCACCGGCCTCGGCGACGAGGGGTACGGCCTCACCGTCGGCCCCGAGGGCGTCCTGCTGCGCGCCGCCCGCCCCCGGGGCCTGCTCGCCGGAGTCCAGACGCTCCGTCAACTCCTCCCCGTCCAGGCCCTTCTCGACGAACCCGTCAGCGGTGTCGAGTGGTCCGTGCCCTGCGTACAGATCACCGACGTGCCCCGGTTCTCCTGGCGCGGAGCGATGCTCGACGTCGCCCGTCACTTCCGGCCCGTCTCCTTCCTCCGGAGGTACGTCGACCTCCTCGCCCTCCACAAACTCAACGTCCTCCACCTCCACCTCACCGACGACCAGGGCTGGCGCATGCCGGTCGCCGCCCGGCCCCGGCTCACCGAGATCGGCGGGCATCCGCACGGCGGCGCCTACACCCGCTCCGAACTCGCCGATCTCGTCCGGCACGCGGCCGAGCGAGGCGTCACCGTCGTGCCCGAGATCGAGATGCCCGGCCACGCGAGGGCGGCCCTGGCCGCCTACCCCGAGCTCGGCAACCGACCGGACCGCACGCTCGGCGTCTGGGACCGCTGGGGCGTGTGCGACACCGTCCTCGGCGTCCACGACGAAGTCCTCGCCTTCTGCCGCGAGGTCCTCGACGAGGTACTGGACGTCTTCCCCTCGCCCCACGTCCACATCGGCGGCGAGGAGTGCCCCACCACCGAATGGCACGCCTCGACCGTCGCCCGCCGGCGCGTCGCGGAGCAGGGGCTCGACGGCCCGGACGCCCTGCACGGCTGGTTCATGGAACAGGTCGGGCGCCATCTCCTCGACGCCGGCCGCCGCCCGCTCGGCTGGACCGAGACCGGCGCCGACCTCCCCCCGTACTTCACGGTCATGCCCTGGCGGGACACCGCCCACGGACGCACCGCCGCCCGCCGCGGCCACCACGTCGTCATGGCGCCGCACCGCTCCACCTACCTCGACTACCCCCAGTCGGCGAGCCCCGACGAGCCGCCCGGCCAGCCGGGCGCCGTCGTCGACCTGCGCGCCGTCCACGGCACCGATCCCGCGCCCGCCCACTGGAGCCCGGAGGAGTCCGCGCGGGTCCTCGGCACCCAGGCCCAGCTCTGGACCGAGTACGTCCCCACCGCCGCGCACGCCGAGTACCTGGCCTTCCCCCGGCTCTGCGCCCTGGCCGAGACCGCCTGGACCGGGCGCCGGGACTGGCCCGGCTTCCGGGCCAGGCTGCGCCACCACCGGACCCGGCTCGACACCCTCCGGGTGCCGCGCCGCCTTTCCCCCACCTCCGTCCAAGGAGAGGAATCCTCATGAGTACCCGACCGACGAGTGTCCAGCCGGCCACTGGCCGACCGATCGGCGCCGGACTGCGGATACGCGCCGCACTCGCCGTCGCCGCCGTGACCGGCCTCGGCGCCACCGCGCTGACCGCCCTCCCGGCCGCCGCGGCCGGCGAGGCCGTCACCGTCCAGTACCGGCAGAGCGCCACCGGGAGCGACCAGGTCGAGCCCTGGTTCAAGGTGGTCAACACCGGTTCCTCGAGCGTCCCGTTGAGCCAGGTGAAGGTGCGGTACTACTTCAAGGCCGACGCGGGAGCCTCGTACACCTACGCCTGTTCCTGGGCGGTGAAGGGCTGCGCCAACCTCACCGGCACCTTCGGCACCCTCGCCAACCCCACCGCCACCGCCGACCGCTATCTGGAGGTCGGCTTCACCGCCGGCGCCGGCAGTCTCGCCCCCGGCGCCGACACGGGCGACATGCAGCTGCGCTTCCACCGCTCCAACTGGCAGCCGCTGAACCAGAACGACGACTACTCCTTCGGCCCGGCGCAGACGACCTACGCGAACTGGAGCAAGGTCACCGCCACCGTCGGCGGCGTTCAGGTCTGGGGCACGGCCCCCGCGGGCAACGAGCCCACGCCGACGCCGACGGATCCGACCACCCCGCCGCCCACCGGCGGTGCCGCCCTCTTCGACGACTTCGACTACACCGGCCACACCGACCCGTCGATCGCCGCCCACGGCTGGAGCGTGCGCTCCAACTCCGGCGGACCGGGCGTGCCCGGCGCCACCTGGGCCCCCGAGAACGTCACCTTCGCCAAGGAGGGCACGAACTCGATCATGAACCTCAGGACCTCGACCGCCGGCACCGCCGAGTCCACCCGTCAGACCGAGATCCTCACCCGCTCCATGAAGTTCAGGAACGGCACCTATGCGGCCCGGGTCCACTTCTCCGACGCGCCGCTCTCCGGACCGGACGGCGACCACCTCGTCCAGACCTTCTTCACCATCAACGACCTCAAGGCGCCGATGGCGGACGACTACGCCGAGTACGACTTCGAGTACCTGCCCAACGGAGGCTGGGGCGAGCCCGCCAACATCCTCTACACCACCTCGTGGGAGACCTACCGGCCCGACCCCTGGGAGGCCGTCAACCAGCACTCCGAGGTCCGGGCGAGCTACGCCGGCTGGCACGACCTCGTCCTGACCATCGACGACAACACGATCGTCTACTACGTCGACGGCCAGGAGTTCGGCCGCCACGACGCCCGCTATCTCCCCGAGCGCCCGATGTCCATCAACTTCAACCAGTGGCTGATCGACCTCGCCGGCCAGAGCTCCACGACCGCGCGCGCCTACGACCAGAAGGTCGACTACGTCCTGCACGTGAAGGACCAGGTGCTGACCCCGGCCCAGGTGGCCGCCAAGGTCGCCGCGTACCGCACGACGGGCAGGGCCTTCGAGGACTCCGTACCCGCCGTTCCGTAGCACCGGCCCCCGCCTCGCCGACGCTCCTACCGGCAGTAACGGGCGGGCGTGCCCGGCGCGCCCGCCCGGAACCGGATCGTCCAGGGCTTGACCAACCGATTGGTCCAGACCAGAATCCAGGCCACACGCCCGCGCGAACACCCCGTTCGGTCCCCCCACGACGGGTCAGCTCCCCATGCCGTACTCCATGTCATGGAACGCAGAAGGTGACCTACGTGAAGAACCGCCATCTCGTCTGTCCCCTGGCCGCCGCGACCGCCCTCGCGCTCGCGGGCTGCGGGCTCCTCCCCGGCGACGCCGATCAGACGCGCACGGTCGACATCTGGCTGATGCGCGACAGCGTCAGCGAGGACTTCCTCACCCGCTTCACCGAGGCGTACGAGGCCGAGCACGAAGGCATCGAGCTGGAGTTCACCATCCAGGAGTGGACGGGAATCGGCAAGAAGGTCACCGGGGCGATCCAGGGCAAGGGCGGCCCCGACGTCATCGAGGTCGGCAACACCCAGGTCGCCCAGTACGCCGACACCGACAAGCTCTACGACCTCACCCTGGAGTCCGTGCGCGACCTCGGCAGCGAGGACTGGCTGCCCGGTCTCGCCGAACCCGGCCGGATCGGCGGGTCCCAGTACGGCATCCCCTGGTACGCCGCCAACCGCGTCGTGATCTACCACAAGGACCTCTTCGCGCAGGCCGGCCTCAAGAAGCCGCCCACCACCCGGGCGCAGTGGCTCGACGACACAGAGAAGCTCAACCGCGACGGCTCCCAGGGCATCTACCTCGCGGGACAGGACTGGTACACGCTCGCCGGATTCATCTGGGACGAGGGCGGCGAACTCGCCGAGGACAAGGGCGGGGACTGGACCGGCGCGCTGGACAGCCCGGCCGCGCTGCGCGGCATGGACTTCTACAAGGAACTCCAGTCGCTCGGCTCCGGGCCGAAGGACGCCGACGAGCAGACCCCGCCGCAGGCCGAGGTCTTCGCCAAGGGGGATGTCGCCCAGATCATCGCCACCCCCAGCGCCGTCGCCGCCATCACCAAGGCCAACCCGGCACTCAAGGACAAGCTCGGCTTCTTTCCCATACCCGGCAAGAAGGCCGGGCAGCCGTGCGCCGTCTTCACCGGCGGCTCCGACCTGATCGTCCCGGAGAACGCACCCGAGCGGACGGCGGCCATCGACGTCGTCAAGGCCCTCGCCGGGGAGAAGTGGCAGTCCGAACTGGCCCGCGCCATGAACTACGTCCCCAACAAGACCTCCCTCGCCTCCGTCGTCGAGGGTCAGGAGGCCACCGCCGTCATGGCCGTCGGCGCGGCACGCGGCAAGGCCACACCCAACTCCCCGCAGTGGGCCGACGTCGAGGCGTCGAATCCGATCAAGCCGTACATGACCGCGGTCCTCCAGGGAGACGACCCGAAGCAGGCCGCCAAGGCAGCCTCGGACCAGATCACGCAGGCCCTCGCCGAATAGCATTCAGCGACCGCACACCCGCGATCCCCCGAACGGTCATGTCGAATCCAGCCGGTCACGGAAGAAGTAAGGAGCCGGACCACCGCTCACGCGGTCCGGCCCTCACCGTCCCCCCTTCCGTACGCCGGAGGAGCCCGACATGCCCGCACCGTCGCCCGCAGCCGCCGCGGCCCCCGCTGTCCCCGTCCCCGCCGGTCTCCCCGTCTCGGCCGCCCCGTTCGCCGGGATCCCGGCCCAGCCGCAGCCGCAGCCCCGGTCCGCGGCCCGGTCCGCAGCGGAGGAGCCCCGCTACATCGTCTGTCTCGCCCGCACCCAGGACGACGTCCGCGCCGCCCAGCGCCTGCGTCACCAGGTCTTCGCGGGTGAGATGGGCGCCCGCCTCGACGGACCCGAGCCGGGCCTCGACATCGACGCCTTCGACGCGTACTGCGACCACCTGCTGGTCCGCGAGGAGGAGACCGGCGAGGTCGTCGGCACGTACCGTGTCCTGCCGCCCGACCGCGCCCGGATCGCCGGACGCCTCTACTCGGAGAGCGAGTTCGACCTCGGCCGTCTCGCACCTGTCCGCGACGACCTCGTCGAGGTGGGCCGCTCCTGCGTCCACCCCGCCCACCGCAACGGCGCCGTCATCGCCCTGATCTGGGCCGGGCTCGCCCGCTACATGACCCGCACCGGCCACAACTGGCTGGCCGGCTGCTGCTCGATCCCGCTCGCCGACGGGGGCACCCTGGCCGCCGGCACGTGGGACACCGTCAAGGCCAAGCACCTCGCCCCCGAGGAGTACTGGGTCACCCCGCACAAGCTCTGGACCCCGGACGGCATCGCCCGCCCCGAGGGCCGAGTCGAGCTGCCGCCGCTGCTCCGCGGCTACCTGCGACTCGGCGCGTGGGTCTGCGGCGCGCCCGCCCACGACGTGGACTTCGGCGTGGCCGACCTCTACGTCCTGCTGTCGCTGCGCAACACCAACCCCCGCTACCTGCGCCACTTCCTCTCCCTCGCACCGGCCCAGTGACCGCCGCCGGCTCCGTCTCGCCGTGGCTGCCGACCTCGCCGTGCGCCCCTGATCCCTGCGCACGGCACACGGGTCGGACCGTCGGGCCCGTACGGGCCGCGGCCCGGCTGGCCGTGGGCGTCGCCGCCGTCCTCGCCGGGGTGCTGCTCGCACCCCTGGCGGCGCTGGTGCCGGCCGCCGGCCGGCGGGCGCTGGCCCGCCGGTGGTGCCGGCTGGTGCTCCGGGCCTTCGGCGTCCGGCTGAAGGTCACCGGAGTCCCCGTCCCCGCCGAGGGTCCTGCGCTGATCGTCGCCAACCACATCTCCTGGCTGGACATCCCCCTCGTCGCCGCCGTCCTGCCCGGCCGGATGCTCGCCAAGCGGGAGATCCGGGCCTGGCCGGTCCTCGGGCCGCTCGCGGCGCGGGGCGGCACCCTCTTCATCGACCGCGACCGGCTACGGGCCCTGCCCGGCACCGTCCGCGCGATGACGCGGGCCATGGCGGGCGGGGGCCGGGTGATCGTCTTCCCGGAGGGGTCGACCTGGTGCGGCCGCGGCGGGGGCGCCTTCCGGCCGGCCGCATTCCAGGCCGCCCTCGACGCCTCCGTCCCCGTCCAGCCGGTACGGCTGGAGTACCGGCCGACCGGGCCCGCCGCGTTCGTCGGCGACGATCCCCTCGCCGCCTCGCTCTGGCGGATCGCGGCGGCCCGCGGACTCACCGCGGAGATCCGGATACTGGATCCGATATCCACGGGTCCCTACGCGGACCGCCGCGCCCTGGCTCTGGCGGCTCAGCGAGCCGTCGCCAGCGACAGTGCGAACCGCCCCTCCTTCTCCGTCCACCAGCGGGTCAGCTCGAGCCCGGCCTCCGCCAGCTCCTCGCGGACGCCCGCCTGACGGAACTTCGCCGACACCTCCGTCCGTACCTCCTCACCCGCCTCGAAGGGCACCACCAGATCGAGCTCGGGAATCTTCACGGTGAGCGCGTGACGCGCCCGCAGCCGCATCTCGATCCACTCCTGCTCGCGGTCCCAGAGCGCCACGTGGTCGAAGTCGTCCGGTTGCACGTCCGCGTCCAGCTCGCGCGCGATCACGGCCAGCACGTTCTTGTTGAAGGCCGCCGTCACCCCGGCGGCGTCGTCATAGGCGGCGACCAGCGTGGCCTCGTCCTTCACCAGGTCCGTGCCGAGCAGCAGGGCGTCGCCCGGCGCCAGCATCGCCCGCACGGAGCGCAGGAACACCTTGCGCTCCGCGGGCAGCAGATTGCCGATCGTGCCGCCGAGGAACGCCACCAGGCGGGGACCCGGCGTCCCGGGCAGAGCGAGCCCGCGGGTGAAGTCGGCGACCAGGGCGTGGATGTGGAGCCCGGGCCGCTCCGCGAGCAGCGCCTCGGCGGCGCCCGTCAGCGCCGTCTCGCTCACGTCCACCGGTACGTAGCTGTCCAGCTCGGGCAGGAGCGCGTCGATCAGGAACCGGGTCTTCTCGGAGGAACCGGAACCCAGCTCCACCAGGGTCCGCGCCCCGGTCGCCGCCGCGATGTCATGGGCCCGGGCGATCAGGATCTCCCGCTCCGCGCGGGTCGGGTAGTACTCGGGGAGCCGGGTGATCTCTTCGAACAGTTCGCTGCCGCGCGCGTCGTAGAACCACTTCGGCGGCAGCTCCTTGGGCATGCGGGTCAGACCGTGCAGGACGTCGGCGCGCAGATCGGCGTCGGTGGCGTCCACGGGGAGCGTGCGGGTCAGCTGGAACGGGCTCACGAGGAGGGCTCCTTGAGCGAGGTGAGGGTGACATCGGTACGGGTGGCCGTCAGCAGGGTGCGGTCCGGCACCTCGCGCCAGCGCGGATCGTCGTCGTACGGCTCCGAGGCCACGACCGTGCGGTCGGGACGCCTCAGGTACCACAGGGAGTTCCCCCAGGTCGTGGCGGTGATCTCCGTCCCGTCGGTGAGCAGCAGGTTGAGCCGGGACTCCGGGTCGGCCTCGGCGACCTCCCGTACCGTGTCGGCGAGCGCCCGCCCGGGCGCGTCACCGGCCCTGAGCCGGTGCAGGACGAGAGCCCACACCAGCGCCGAGTCCGTACGGGCCTCCAGCGCGACCAGCTCGCCGGCCGGCAGGGACGCGGCCAGGCCCGTCAGCGACTCGGGCCAGCCCGCCACCGCTCCGTTGTGGCTGAACAGCCACGGCCCCGCCGCGAACGGGGCCGCCGCGGCCTCCCCGTCCGCGCCCGGCCGGGTGGCCCCCCGGACCGCTGCGAGCAGCGCACCCGTACGCACCACCCGCCCGAGATCGGCCAAGGAGAGGTCTCCCCAGATGGGCACGGTCCGGCGGTAGCGGGCCGGCACCGGATCGCCTTCGGCGTACCAGCCGACGCCGAAGCCGTCCGCGTTCACAAGTCCGCTGCTCTGCCTGCGCGGCTGCCACGCCTGCCGCTCCAGCGAGTGCGGCGGCCGAAGCAGCAGCTCGCCGAGCGGCACCGGCTCACCGACGAAGGCCAGATGGCGGCACATCAGGCGAGCTCCGCGTCCCGTGCGGTCCGGAAGCCGGAGAAGATCTGCCGCCGCACCGGCAGGTCCCAGTTACGGAACGTCCCCCGGCAGGCCACCTGGTCCACGGCGAACGACCCGCCGCGCAGCACCTTGTGCGCCGGACCGAAGAAGACCTCCGAGTACTCCTTGTACGGGAAGGCCGTGAACCCCGGATACGGCAGGAAGTCGCTCGACGTCCACTCCCACACGTCCCCGATCAACTGCCGTACGCCGAGCGGCGAAGCGCCCTCCGGATAGCTTCCGGCCGGCGCCGGCCGCAGATGCCGCTGGCCGAGATTGGCGTGTACGGGCTCGGGGTCCGTGTCGCCCCAGGGGTAGCGGCGCGAGCGGCCGCTCGCCGGATCGTTCCGGGCCGCCTTCTCCCACTCGGCCTCGGTGGGGAGCCTGCGGCCCGCCCAGCGGGCGTAGGCATCGGCCTCGTACCAGCTGACGTGCACCACCGGCTCGTCCTCGGGCACCGGCTCCGTCACGCCGAACCGGCGGCGCATCCACTGCCCGCCGTCACGCCGCCAGAACAGCGGGGCGCCGATGTCGTGCTGCCGGATCTGCGCCCAGCCCTCCGCCTGCCACCAGCGCTCGTCCGTGTAGCCGCCGTCCGCGACGAACGCCATGTAGGCGCCGTTGGTGACGGGGACGGTGTCGATGAAGAACGCCGGGACCATCCGGGTGTGTGCGGGGCGCTCGTTGTCCAGCGCCCACGGCTCGTCCGAGGTGCCCATCGTGAACGGCCCGCCGGGGACAAGGACTTCGGCCGGAAGGGGGCCGATGTCCGTGGCGGGGGGCGGGGGAGCGGTCAGCGCCTGCGGCCCCTTCCGCAGCTGATGGGTGATCAGCATCGTCTCGTCGTGCTGCTGTTCGTGCTGGGCGATCATGCCGAAGGCGAAGGCCGCCTCGACCAGCGGCCGGCCCTCCAATGGGGTCGCCGCCAGGACGTCCAGGACCCGGCCGCGTACATCGGAGGCATAGGCCCGGGCCTCGGCCGGCGGCAACAGGGGCAGGGACGGGCGGCTGGCGCGAGGGTGCTCGAAGGCGTCGTAGATCGAATCGATCTCCGGACGCAGCGCGTCACGTCCCGCGACGGCCCGCCACAGCCACTGCTCCTCCTGATTGCCGATATGAGCCAGGTCCCAGACGAGCGGGGACATCAACGGGGAGTGCTGAGCGGTGAGTTCGTCGTCCTCGACACAGGAGGTGAGCAGCGCGGTCCGCTCCCGCGCCGTGGTGAGCGCGTCGAGGGCCCGCCTCCGCAGGGCCGAGGGGTCCGTCGTCACGGTCATGACGCCACCTCCTGGAGTTCGTCGGCGGGACAGCTGCCGGGCAGCACGTGCCGTTCGTGGAAGGCGGCCACCGCCTGCCGGACGGCGGGGCTCGCCCCGATCCGGGGGAGCGCCTCCAGAGCGGCGGGGAACGCCACCAGGGCGGCGGCGTGCAGATCGGGGTCGGTGAGTCCGTCCCTGGCCGCGGCCAGCCAGAGCGGATTGCGCGGCGCAGCCAGCGAACCGGCCCGCTCCGCCAGGGGTTTGACCGCCCGGTAGACCAGCTCGGCGGCCTCCGGGTCCTCGAACAGCGCGGCGGTCACGGCCACCGGCACGATCCAGCCGTCCGGACCGGGCTGGGCGTCGATCATCCGCAGCTCCAGATGTCCGCGCGGCCGCACCGGCGGGAACAGCGTGGTCAGGTGATAGCGCAGATCGTCCTCGTCGGCCGGGCGGGGACGGCCGGTGCGCAGCCACTCCCGGAACGTGAGCCCCTCCGGCACCTCCCACGGTGCCTCCTCGCCGCGTACGCACATCACCGGGGTGTCCAGCACGTGCGCCGCCCAGGCCGCCCGGGGCTCGCCGTCCGGCGCCGGGGCGAGCGCCCGCGCCGGGTCGAGATCGGTCCACAGCGCCTGCCGGGTCGAACGCCAGCCGGTCCGACGGCCGCCGTGGACGGGGGAGTTGGCGAACGCGGCCACCAAGACCGCTCCCAGCAGATGGGCCAGCTGCCAGCGGCGGTGGTAGCCGAGCGGCCCCGGCTCCTCGTGACCGGCGTCCACGCAGATCTGCACCGACGCGGAGTCGCACATCATGGCCCGGCCGGACGGTCCCGTACGGTCGAGGGCGGCCTCCATCGCGTCGTACCGGGGCTCGTGGAGGAGCCGGTCCCGCGGAGCGTTCCACGGGTCGACCCCGTAGCCGCTGAGGGAGAGTCCGAGCGGGGCGAGCGCGTCGCGCACGGCGCGGAGATCGGCCGAGAGGGTGTCGAGGCACCCCATGAGCGAGACGGCGGGCGGCGAGCTGAGCTCCAGCTGTCCGCCGGGCTCGAAGGTCAGAGCCGAGGCCAGCGGCAGGGACCGTACGGTGTCGATGGCCGAGGCCAGCCGGTGGGGCGGGACGGGGAGCCGCGGGTCACGCAGCTCGTGGACGAGCCATTCCACCTCCACCCCGAGCACGCGGGGTGGGCCCGTCTTGAAGCAGATACATCGCAGCAGGTCCTCGGCCTCGTCTTCGGTGAGGGCGGGACCGCTCTGCGGTATGCCGCTCGACGACATGTCGTTCCTCCTGTTCGGAAGGCGCTGGTTCCACCTAAAGCCACCGCCGACGGGCGTGCAAGAGCGCCCCCTCGGCCACACAGTGAACATCCCGGTGAATATCCCGTTGCCCCGGAGAAGCCGATTCGATCAAGCTTGCGGGCATGAGTGCACGACTGCGGGGGATCGCGAAGGAAACCGAGGAGATCGTCGAGGCGGGCCGCTACCGGGCCCCCGACGGCCGGACGGTCTCGATCGAGGCGGAACTGAAAGCGGCGGTGGCCGGAACCAGGCTCTACGGCCCCGAACCCGTCCCCGTCACCCCGGACACCGACCGTACCGCCGTCATCACGGTCACCGACGAGAGCAGCATCGTCGCCGCGCAACGGCTGACCAGGGCCGATGCCGCCCCGGTGGCCGTCCTGAACTTCGCCTCCGCCCGGAACCCCGGCGGCGGCTACCTGAACGGCGCCCAGGCACAGGAGGAGGCCGTCTGCCGGGCCTCCGCCCTCTACACCACGCTCCTGCGCGCCCCCGAGTACTACGAGCACCACCGCGCCGAGCGGGACGCCTTCTACACGGACCGGGTCATCCTCTCCCCAGGCGTCCCGGTCTTCCGCGACGACCGCGGAGGGCTCCTGAAGGAGCCGTTCACGGTCGGCTTCCTCACCTCGCCCGCGCCCAACGCGGGCGTGATCCGCCGGCAGAACCCCGCGCTCGCCGACCGCGTCCCGGCCGTTCTCGCGGCCCGCGCCGAGCGGGTCCTCGAGACGGCCGTGGCGGGCGGATACCGCCGGCTCGTCCTGGGCGCCTGGGGCTGCGGCGTCTTCCAGAACGACCCGGCCGAGGTCGCGGGCGCCTTCCGCGCGCTGCTGACGAACGGCGGCCGGTTCGCCGGCCACTTCGACGAGATCGTCTTCGCGATCCTCGACCGCACCAGGGAGCGGACGACGCTCGGCGCGTTCCAGCGGGTGCTCGCGGGCGCCTGACCGGCTCGTCCGAGCAGGTCAGGACCAGCCGTAGCGCTCGATCAGGCGCTCCACGACCCGGTCGAAACACGGCCGGTCCAGGGCGCACGCCTCCCGGCGCATCCCCGCCTCGTGGACCCGAAGCACCCGATCGAGGTCCACCCACGACTCGCGACCGGCGCTGTCCCAGGCCCCGACACCGATCGCCACCCACTCGCGGTCATGGTCGTGCCGCTTGCTGGACAGCTGCACCGCAAGCAGCGTCCCGGCAGGCTCCCGGGCCACCACCAGGACCGGGCGGTCCTTGCCCCGCCCGTCGTTCTCCTCGAAGGGCACCCAGGTCCAGACGATCTCCCCGGGATCCGGGGCGCCGTCGCGGTCGGGGGCGTAGGACGTGCGGACGGGGCCGATCGAGTGAGGGTCGGCCTCGGTCGTCGAGTGCTGGAAGGTCGTCACGGGGACCACCGTAGAGCCCGGCCGGGCGCGGAGCCCTGACATGCGGTGTCCGTACCCGCGTGCGAGGCTGAAAACGGCCCCAGCGTCCGAGTTCCGGCAACAGGAGGCACGATCGTGGGCAAGAAACAGACCCGGGTGAACCGCGGTGCCCGTACGGGCGGCCACGAGCACAGGACCGAGGCGACGGCGAAGGAACAGACACCGGTCGTACGGGAGACCCCGCAGCCGATCATCGAGCACGTCTCCCACAAGAAGGAGCGGAAGTTCGGCCACAACTGACCTTCCGCGGACGCAACGACCGGGGCCCGACGCCAGTACGGCGCCGGGCCCGGCCTGTTTCCGTGACGTACCGCTGCTGTCGGCTACTCCTGGTCGTCGCCGACCGGGATCGCCTCCACCGCGGGCGCCGGCGGCGCCACACCGTTCACCGAAGCCGCCACCGACGGCTGGGCGCCCGGATTCATGTTCGCCAGCAACTGACGGGCCAGTCCGAGACCCGTTCCGCCCATGGTCAGCGCCTTGGCGAACATCTCCGCCATGCCGTCGGCGCCGTTCAGCAGGACCATCTGGTCCACGTTGCCGAAGGCGGACGCGCCCGCCTCGACGATCTCCGGCCACTTCTCGGCCAGCTGCTGGGCGACCACGGCCTCCTGGTTCTCGGCGAGTGCCGCCGCCCTGGCCTTGATCGACTCGGCCTCGGCGAGCCCCTTGGCGCGGGTCGCCTCGGCGATCGCGAGGCCCTTGGCCTGCTGGGCCGCCGCCTCCGCCTCACCGGTCAGCCGGGTCGCCGTCGCCCTGGCGGCACTGGCCAGCTCGGTCTCCTTGGCCTCCGCCTGCGCCGCCGAGATCCGGGCGTCACGCTCGGCCTCGGCCCGCGTCCTGGTCTCGTACGCCTTCGCGTCCGCGGGCTTGCGGACGTCCGCCTGGAGCTGCTGCTCCTTGCGGTGCGCCTCCAGCTCGGCGACCCGGGTCTCCTGGACGACGACCTCCTGACGTGCCCCGGCCTCGGCCAGCGGACCGGCCTGCCGGGCCTTCGCGGACGCCTGGTCCCGTTCCGCCTGGTAGCCGGCCTGCAGGATCTCGCTGTCCCGGGTGGCCTCCGACATCCGGGCCGCGGCCTGCTGTTCGGCCTCGGTCGCCCGCCGGTTGGCCTCGGCCTGCGCGATCCGGGCGTCGCGCTGGACCGCCGCGGCGTGCGGCGCGGCCAGGTTCTTGATGTACCCGGTCGGGTCCTCGATCTCGTGGATCTGCAGCGAGTCGACGATCAGACCGAGCTTCTCCATCTCCGTGCCACAGGCCGAACGGGCCTGCCCGGTCAGCTTCTCCCGGTCACGGATCATGTCCTCGACCGTCAACCCGCCGACGATGGCGCGGAGATGACCGGCGAACACGATGTGCACCCGCTCCGACATCAGCTTCTGCTGGTCGAGGAAACGGCGGGCGGCGTTGGCGATCGACACGAAGTCGTCGCCCACCTTGAAGATCACCACACCGCGGACCTTGAGCGGAATGCCCTGGTGGGTGACGCACTCCACCTGCAGCTGGGTCTCGTTGAGGTCGAGCGACAGCTTCCGTACCGCCTGGACGCCCGGCAGCACGAGCGTGCCGCGCCCGGTGACGATCCGGAAGCCCATCCCCTCGCCGAGCCCCTCCATCTTGTGGTTGGAGCCGGAGATGATCAGCGCCTCGTTGGGTTCAGCGACGCGCCACATGAGTTTGAACAGTGCGATGAGAACGAGGACGGCGGCGACGACGCCGCCCGCCAGGATGCCGATGCCCATGGGCAGCTCCCCCTTCACCGGATCCGTGCGGATCCGGTGAAGGGAGTGTGCGCCTCGGTGGGCGGGCGCTCAATGGATCGGTCAACTGTCGTACGCGGCTGTGACATAGACGGTGCGTGGAGGGAGATGTTCCATGACCATCACGACCGTTCCGGGATCGATCCGCTCCTTGGGGTTGGCCGGGTGGGCGAGGAAGTGCTCGGCGCCGCCCCGGATCCGGACGATCACCTCGCCCACGAGGCCCGGTCCGACGGTGCCGGTGACCCGGCCGAGCAAGCCCACCATCGAGACGTCGTCCATGACCAAAAGGTACGTCAGATCCAGCCCTCCAGGGCGGTCATGAACCCCTCGAAGTCGTCCCGGTGGATCGTGTGACCCGCACCGACGACCGTACGGAGTTCAAAGCCGCGCTCCTTGAGCATCTGAGCGTTCTCGGGGGAGACCAGGAAGCTCGGGTCGGCCAGAGTGATCAACGAAGGGACCAGCGGCCGCACGGGCCACATGTCCCGGCCCGCGAACCCCACCAGACCGTGGGCGGTCCCCTCGTCCCAGAGCGTCAGCGTCTCGAGCTCGATGTCGACGTCCGCCGCCGCCCAGCGGGGGTTGAAGCCCCGGATCTGCTCGCGGGTGAGGGACTTGCCCCGGGTGAACAGCTCCGGGCGGTAGCCCCCGACCCCGGCCGGGAGATGCCAGGCGGGGTCGGAGTAGACCGCGCGGCGCGGGGCGAGCCGCTCCACGGCGGCCGCCAGCGTCAGCCCGCCGAGCGAGTGGCCGATGGCCAACTCGGCCCCGGCGGGGAGGGTTTCGACGAGGTCGTCGGCGTACTCGTCCGGGGTGTAGCCCTCGGGACCCGCGGCGCGCGGGCTCGCGCCGTGGCCGCGCAGGTCCACGGCGATCACCCGGTAGCCGCGCTCGGCCAGGGCCGGCCCGACCCGCCGCCAGGTGCGGTGGTCGGCCATGATGCCGTGGATCAGGAGCGCGATCCGGTCACCGGATCCCCACGTGGTGGTGTTCAGTCGCACGTCGATGCCTCTCGGTGTGTCGTCTTCAGTGCACGGTACGGATCGGGCGCACGGCGAGCGCCCCGAGGACCGACAGTACGGCGGCGACCAGGAACAGGACCGTGTATCCGCCACTGAGCGACACGACGAGCGAGGCGACGAACGGCGCGACGATCTGCGGGCCGGCGTTGGCGACGTTGAGCACGCCCATGTCGCGGGCCGCGTCCTCCGCCTTCGGCAGCACCATGGTGACCAGCGCCGTGTCCACGGCCATGTAGCAGCCGAAACCAAGGCCGTTGACGACGGAGAAGACGAGCATCGCGGTCCAACTCGTCGACACCGCGGGGATGACGAGGGCGACGGCGGCGAGCGCCGCCGAAGCGCCGACGAAGAGCTTGCGGCGGTCGTAGCGGTCGGAGAGCCAGCCGCCCAGGACGGTGGAGACGACCATGGCGACGGCGTTGAGCGGCATCAGGAGCGCCACGGCCTCCTCGGCCGTGAGGCCGGCCGGCAGCTCGGTGTGGTCCTTGAGGATGTACAGCTGGAAGCCGGAGACCGCGAAGTAGCCGAGGACCAGCAGCGCGCGGCCGATGAAGGCCCAGCGGAAGTCGTGGTCCTTCAGCGCGCTGCCGAAGGCGGCGATCTGCCGCTTCACCGGCAGCGGGGCCTTGGCGGGCATCCGCTGCTCGCGGGCACAGGTGGTGAACAGGACGGCGGCGGCCGCGACGATGACGCCGAAGACGAGGTAGCCGGTGCGGTAGTCCTCCGAGAAGGCCGCGCCGATCAGCGCGCCGATGGTGGAGCCGATCGGCAGGCCGAGCCCGACGGCCGCCGAGGCCTTGCCGCGCGAGGCCACGGGCACCCGGTCGGGCACGACCGAGGTGATGGCGGCCTGGTAGATGTTCATGACGGCCTGGCCGAGACACCACGCGATCATCACCAGCAGGATCGTGTGCACGCTGCCGAGCAGGAACATCACGGGTATCGCGAGCAGGCCGCCCGCCAGGATCCAGGGGTTGCGTCGCCCCGTGCGGTCCGAGAGCGCGCCGGCCACCGGGTTGAAGACGGTGGCGAAGATGGCGGAGACGCCGGAGACCAGGCCGAAGTTGGCCACCTTGTTCGCGGGATCGATGTCCTCGATCTGGAGCGCGAGGAGCATGCCGGGGACGCCGACGTACAGCGCGTACATCGCCGTGTTGCCGGTGAGCAGCAGGGACAGCAGACCGCGGGTCGGCCGGGGAACCGAGGGGGAGTCGACGCCGGGCGTGGTGCCGGTGCCGGATTCCTGGGAGGAAAGGGCCACAGTGCCCTCCTGATGAGATCGCCCGGGTGCGGGGGCGAGAGCGGAAGTGAGGGATCGTTTACACGTGTCACTGACACGCGTCAGCATTGTGTAGCACTCAAATCCGGCCATCCGCCAGACCCTGGGCCGGATTGGTCTGGAAAGATGCCGGAGCGATGAGCCAGTCACCCAGACAGTCCGCCGAACGTCCCGTCCCGACCAGTGCCGACGTCGCGCGCCTCGCGGGCGTGTCCAGAGCCACCGTCTCGTACGTGCTGAACAACACCGCGGCCGTACGGATCAGCGAGCCGACCCGCCGACGCGTGCGCGAGGCGGCCGAGGAGCTGGGGTACGTACCCCACGCCGCGGCCCGCAGCCTGCGGGCCGGTCACAGCCGCATGGTCCTGCTGCCCACCGCGCAGGTGCCGATCGGGCCGCTCTACAGCCAGTTCTTCAACGAACTGCAATGGGCCCTGCGTCGCCTCGACTACACCGTGGTGCAGTACGGCAGCCTCGGCCTCGCCGGGGACGAGGCCGCGCGCGCCTGGGCGGAACTCCGCCCGGTCGCGGTGGTCTCCTTCGGCGAGGTCGAACTGACCCCGAACGGCGTGGAGATCCTCAAGCGGTCGGGAGCGAAGGCCGTGATCACCGTCGGCCCGCAGCGGGTCCCGGGGACGCACGCCCTCGTCATGGACCAGGGGAGAGTCGGCCGTGTCGCCGCCGAGCACCTTCTCGAGCGGGGCCGGCGCGGGATCGGCGTGGTGGTTCCCGAGGAGCCCGGCCTTGACATGTTCTCGGGCCCCCGGCTCGACGGCGCGCGGCAGGCGGTGACGGGGACGGGCGCCACCGTCGTACCCCTGCCGCTGCGGTACGAGGAGGAGTCGGCGAACGAACTCGCCGGGCGGTGGCGCGAGCTGGGCCTCGACGCCGTCTTCGCCTACAACGACGAGTACGCGATGCTGCTGATGCGCGCCCTGCAGGACGCCGGGATCTCCGTGCCGGAGGAGGTGGCGGTCGTCGGCTCGGACGATCTGCTGCTCGGGCGGCTGCTGCGGCCCCGGCTGACCACGGTCGAGATCGACATGGTCATCGGCAAGCGCCTCGCGGAGCTCGTCGACAACGCGGTGCGGGATCCGGAGGGCACACCGGAGGCTCAGGAGCTGATGGCCGCGCGGGTCGTCCCCCGGGAGTCCAGCTGAGCGTTCGGCGTCGCGGCGGATTAGCGTCGAGTCATGAGCACAGTTCCGAGGCGTTTCGAGATCCTCCTCGTTCCCGAGCACGTGGAGGACCGGGGCGGCGCGTCCGTCGAGGACAGCGCGGTCCGGTCTGCGGTCGTCGAGGCCACCGGTCGCATGGGCTCGTCGGGCTACCCGCGCTACGAGGGCCACGGCCTGGTCGCGGACATCGACCCCGAGACCCGCACGGTCGAGGCGCTGCTGGTCGACGGCCGCGAGCTCGACTACGGTCTGACGGCGCTGATCCGGCACACGACGGGGTAGGGAACCGTGGCTCCGGCCGGCGGCTTCCGGCTTCCGGCGGTATCGGTTCATCCGCCACGCATCATCGTCCCGGACCGCGTCCAGGACCGTTGACAGAAGGCGCCGCCCGGCGGAGACTCGGCGCGCACGATACTGAAGGAAAATTCACCAGGCGAACATCGTGCACCGATCGTCGTACCGAAGGTCACGTGGGAGAGAACCGATGAGCATCCGCGACGTCTACATCGTCGACGCCGTCCGCACGCCGATCGGCAAGTTCGGGGGCGCCCTCTCCTCCGTACGCCCCGACGACCTCGCCGCGCACGTGGTCAAGGCGCTCGTGGACCGCGCGCCCGACCTCGACCCCGCCCGCATCGACGACGTCTACTTCGGCGACGCCAACGGCGCCGGCGAGGACAACCGCGACGTGGCCCGCATGGCCGTCCTGCTCGCCGGGCTCCCCACCTCCGTCCCGGGCGTCACCGTCAACCGCCTCTGCGGCTCGGGTCTGGAGGCCGTGATCCAGGCCGCCCGCGCCGTCGCGCTCGGCGACGCCTCCGTGGCGATCGCGGGCGGCGTCGAGTCCATGTCCCGCGCCCCCTGGGTCCTGCAGAAGCCCGAACGCGCCTTCCCAGCCGGCCACCAGCAGCTGCACTCCACGACCCTGGGCTGGCGCATGACCAACCCGAAGATGCCCGCCGAGTGGACGGTGGCGCTCGGCGAGGGTGCGGAGCTCGTCGCCGACAAGCACGGCATCACCCGCGAGCAGCAGGACGCGTTCGCCCTGGCGAGCCACCAGAAGGCCGCGGCGGCATGGGGCAAGGGGCTCTACGACGGCGAGGCCGTGCCGTATCCGGGCGTGGAGCTCGCGCGCGACGAGTGCATCCGCGACACCACCTCGATCGAGGCCCTCGCCAAGCTGAAGCCCTCCTTCAGGGCGGAGGGAGGCACCGTCACCGCCGGCAACGCCTCGCCGCTCAACGACGGCGCCGCGGCCCTGCTCCTCGTCGACGAGGAGGGGCTGCGGGAGACCGGCCGCGAGCCGCTCGCGCGGATCCGCGCCTCCGCCGTCAGCGGGATCGAGCCGCAGCTCTTCGGCCTCGGGCCCGTCGAGGCGGTCCGGCGCGCGCTCGAGAAGTCGGGACGCTCCTTCGCCGACCTGACGACGTTCGAGCTCAACGAGGCCTTCGCCGCCCAGTCGCTCGGCTGCCTCGCGGAGTGGCCGGAACTCGACCCCGAGATCGTCAACCCCCGTGGCGGCGCCATCGCCATCGGCCACCCGCTGGGTGCCTCCGGCGCACGGCTCGCGGGCTCGGTCGCCCACCAGCTCGCCGCGGCGGGCTCGGGCACGGGACTGGCCGCCTTGTGCATCGGCGTCGGCCAGGGCCTGGCCCTCGTCCTGGAGCGCTGAGAACCGACGGAGGGGCGGTACGGGTGCTCCCGTACCGCCCCTCCGCGTACCGCCGCTTCCGCGCGGGCGTTGCCCCTACTGCTGCTGGGCGTTCTCGATGGACTTGCGGACCTCGTCCATGTCGAGCTTGCGCGCCTGACCGATCACGTCCTCCAGCGCGGCCTCCGGCAGCGCCCCCGGCTGTGCGAACACGGCCACGTTGTCGCGCACGATCATCAGCGTCGGGATCGAGCGGATCTCGAACGCGGCGGCCAGCTCCTGCTGCGCCTCCGTGTCGACCTTGGCGAAGACCAGGTCCTCGTGGCGCTCGGACGCCGCCTCGAACACCGGCGCGAACTGCCGGCAGGGACCACACCAGGAAGCCCAGAAGTCGATCAGAACGAAGTCGTTGTCACTCACGATCTGGTCGAAGTTGTCCTTGGTGAGCTCAACAGTGCTCATGCTTTATACCTCTCCGGGTCTCCTGGCGGGTGTCCTCACGGTCCCCTGGGGACTCGCCCCGCACAACGGCGGATCGAGCCGCGCTATTCCGCTTCGTCCTGGGGCGCGCACGGCCGCGCCTTCCCCTGTGGCCGTCGCGCACACCTGCCACCAGACTGGGGCCCATGACGCGAGCGGTGGAGCACGAGTACGACGTGGTGGTCCTGGGAGCGGGGCCGGTCGGAGAGAACGTGGTGGACCGGGCCAGGGCGGCCGGACTGAGCGTGGCGGTGGTCGAGAGCGAACTGGTCGGCGGCGAGTGCTCGTACTGGGCGTGCATGCCCAGCAAGACGCTGCTGCGCCCGGCGATCGCCCGCTCCGACGCCCGCAAGGTGCCGGGGCTGCGCCAGCTGGTCCAGGGGCCGCTGGACGCGGCGGCGGTGCTCGCCCACCGCGACTACTACGTCTCCGACTGGAAGGACGACGGCGCCGTCCGCTGGCTCGACTCCACCGGCGCCCGCCTCTACCGCGGCCACGGCCGGCTGCGCGGCGCCCGCAAGCTCGCCGTCGAGGGACCCGAGGGCGAACACCATCTCCTCTCCGCGCGGCACGCCGTCGCCGTCTGCACCGGGACCCGCGCCGCGCTGCCCGATCTGCCCGGCCTGACCGGGGCCAGGCCCTGGACCAGCCGCGAGGCCACCAGCTCCCACCGCGTCCCGGGCCGGCTGATCGTGGTCGGCGGGGGAGTGGTCGCCGCGGAGATGGCGACCGCCTGGCAGGCGCTCGGCTCGCGGGTGACCGTCCTGGTACGGGGCAAGGGGCTGCTGCCCCGGATGGAGCCGTTCGTCGGCGAACACGTCGCCGACGCGCTCGTCGAGCGCGGCGCCGACGTCCGTACGGGCGTCACCGTCGCCGCTGTCGTACGCGACGGGGGCACGGGTCCGGTCACCGTGGTCCTGGAGGGCGGGGACCGGGTCGAGGGCGACGAGGTCCTCTTCGCGACCGGCCGCACCCCGCGCACCGACGACATCGGCCTGGAGACCGTCGGCCTGGAGCCGGGCTCGTGGCTGCCCGTGGACGACAGCCTCCGCGTCACCGGCAGCGACTGGCTGTACGCCGTCGGGGACGTCAACCACCGTGCCTTGATGACCCATCAGGGCAAGTACCAGGCGCGGATCGCCGGGGCCGCGATCGCCGCCCGAGCGGCCGGCACCTCCCTCCAGGAGACCGCCCGCTGGGCCGCGCACACGGCCACCGCCGACCACGCGGCCGTGCCGCAGGTGGTCTTCACCGATCCCGAGGGCGCGTCGGTCGGCCTCTCCCTCGCCGAGGCCGAGCGCGCCGGACACCGCGTCCGCGCCGTCGACCTGGACCTCTCGGGCGTGGCGGGCGCGGGCCTCTACGCGGACGGATACCGCGGCCACGCCCGCATGGTCGTCGACCTGGACCGCGAGACCGTCCTCGGGGTCACCTTCGTGGGCCCGGGCATCGGCGAACTGCTGCACTCGGCCACCGTCGCCGTCGCGGGCGAGGTGCCGATCGACCGGCTCTGGCACGCCGTCCCCGCGTACCCGACGCTGAGCGAGGCGTGGCTGCGGCTCCTGGAGGCCTACCGGGACGGTGCGGGGACGTCATGAGCGAGGGCGCCCCCGACCTCACCAACGAGTACGACGGTCCCTGCGCGGTGTGCGGGGCCCTCGTACCGGCCGGTGCGGGGGTGCTCCGGCACGGGCACGGCCCGAAGGACGGGTGGGAGGTCTTCCACCCGGGTCACGTGCCCGAGCCCGCGCCGCCGGCCCGGCAGAACCTGCCCGGGTGGCACCACCGCCGACTCATGGCGCTGGACATCGTGACGACCGGCTACCGGACGGCCGTGGACCGGATCCTCGCCGCTTCGGTGCGGGTCAGCGACGGCAGCATCGGAGATTGGATCATGGATCCTGGATCCAATCTCCATGATCCGGTGTCCGGTACGGGGCTCG
This sequence comes from Streptomyces sp. NPDC059875, assembly GCF_042731085.1. Classification (NCBI taxonomy): domain Bacteria; kingdom Bacillati; phylum Actinomycetota; class Actinomycetes; order Kitasatosporales; family Streptomycetaceae; genus Streptomyces; species Streptomyces sp. NPDC059875. The sequence goes on along the minus strand of NZ_JBHWJZ010000001.1, from coordinate 181,349 downwards.
GCGCCGCCATCGAAAGGGCCCGCGCCGAGGGCGTCCCCGCGTCGCGAGCCCTCGACGAACTCGCGACCGTCCTCGCCGAACACCTCGCCTCGAACGAGGTGCTGGTCGTGTGGTTCGCCCCGCACGTCCTGAGCACGCTCCACGCCGAGCTTCTGCGCCACCGCCTGGCCCCGTTGACCGACCGGCTCCCGCACGGCGTGGCACCCGTCTGCGACCCCCTCGTCCTGGACCGCCACGCCGACCGCTACCGCGCCGGCCGCCGTTCACTGTCCGCAGTCGCCGCCTGGTACGGCGTGCCGCATCCTCACCCCGGGGACGCGGCGTCCGACGCGGAGGCCGCTCTCGCGCTCGCCCAGGTGATCGCGGACTCCTACCCTTCCCTGGCCAAGCTGTCGCGCCCCGCGCTCCACACCGAGCAGATCCGCTGGTACGCCGACCAGATGCGGCGCCACCCGGATGCTCTGGAATGGCCGTTCGCCGCCGACGAACCCCTGCCCTGGGAGGCCCCGCCCGCCCGGTGAGGCGTCTCAGCTCCGCGGGACCAGGCGTTCGGCCGCCGCCCGCGCCGCGTCGATCGCCGGGCGGACATCCCGTCCGGTCTCCTGGCCAAGTACCACGCGGGTGCTCAATCCGTCGAGGAGGGCGAGGAGTTCGGAGGCGCGGGCCGTGACGTCCGCCGCGTCCATCGGCGCGAAACGGGACTGGGCCACGCCCTTCGCGAGCAGCGCCTCCAGGTCCTCCTGCCAGCCGCGGTCCAGCTCCTGCTGCGCCTCGCGCAGGGCGTCGTTCGCCGGGGTGCGGGCCCAGAGCTCGATCCAGAGCGTCCAGCGCGGATCGCGCGGACCGCGCGGGAGGTAGAGCCGCAGGAAGAGGTCCAGCTTGCGCTCCGCCGTCAGTCGGCGGGCAAGCAGCGCCCGGCGCTCCTCGGCGAGGGCGGCCTCGCTCCAGCGCAGCGCGGCGAGCAGCAGCAGATCCTTGCTGCCGAAGTAGTACAGGATGTGGCCGCCGCTCGTGCCCAGGCGTTCGGCCAGCGCCGACATGGTCAGCGACGCGAGGCCTCCCTCGGCGATGGCCGCCATGGCCTCCTCGAGCATCCGCTCCTGGGCGATGTGCCCGTCGCGCCGTCGCGCTGCCCCTGCCACCCGCTCCGCCTCCGTCGCCCCAGACCCGATGGTCACGACTTTAACCGCAGGTCCCCAGGGTCTTGACGCGACGGTCCCCGCTCGCACATCTTGAATGCCGTTCTAAGTTCTAGAACGGCATTCAAAGTCTGGGGAGTGCGCATGCTGCAAGAGGAGAGAGTGGCGGACACGGTCCGCGACGAGGTCTTCCAGGTCGAGGGCCACGGGATCGACCCCATCCCGGACGCCGAACGCCACGGCAGCGTCTTCTGGCTCTGGTTCGGCTCCAACCTCACCTTCACCTACGTGATCAACGGCGCCCTCGCCGTCGCCTTCGGCCTCTCCTTCTGGCAGGCCACCGCCGTCGTCGTCATCGGCGGACTGTCCTTCTTCGCCATCGGCGCCGCAGGGCTCGGCGGCGTCCGCACCGGCACCGCCACCCTCGTCCTCTCCCGCGCCGCCTTCGGTGTCCGCGGCAACTGGCCCGCCGGTCTGCTCAACTGGGTCGTCAGCATCGGCTACACCATCGTCAACACGGTCGTCGGCACCCTCGCCCTGGACGCCTTCTTCGCCGACCTCGGCTGGAGCGGCGGCCACGGCTCCCGCGCCCTCGCCCTGGTCGTCACCCTCGCGATGACCTTCGCCGTCGCCCTCTGGGGCCATGCGACCGTCCAGTTCGCCGAACGCTGGATGGCCTACGCCCTCGCGCTCGGCTTCGCCGCCCTGCTGGTGTTCGTGCTCCCCGGCGCCGACACCACCGCACCGGCCGCGGCGCCCGGCGCCTCCGGCTGGAGCCTCGCCTTCGTCGTCATGCTCGCGGGCCCCTTCTCGTACCTCCCGATGCCCGCCGACTACACCCGCTACCTGCCCCGTACCACCTCGCTCAAGGCCCTCACCTGGAGCGGCGCGCTCGGGGGCTTCCTCTCGTCCGTCGCACTCGGCGTCGCCGGCGTCGCCGCCGCGACCCAGGCCGACATGACGGACGCGGTCGCGGGTGCCGAAGGGCTGCTCCCCGGCTGGTTCCAGCCGCTCTTCCTCGCCCTGGTGCTCGGCGGCTCGGTGACCAACTCGATCATCACGCTCTACTCCTCCAGCCTGAACCTCCAGGTCCTCGGCATTCCGTGGAGCCGCGCCCGGGCCATCGTGATCAGCGCAGCGGTCACCGCCCTCGGCTCGCTCGGCGCCCTCTTCCTCACCGACTTCACCACCTCGCTGCTCTCCTTCCTCTCCCTCCTGATCATCGTCTTCGCCCCCTGGGGCGGTGTCTTCCTCGCCGACATGGTCCTGCGCCGCTGCACCTACGACTCCGACGCGCTGTTCGGCGGCGAACACGGCGCCTACTGGTACCGCTCCGGCTGGCACCCCGCCGGCACCGTCGCGCTGCTCGCCGGCATGGTCTTCGCCGCGCTCACCTGCGACTCCGAACTCTGGACCGGCCCGCTCGTCGCCCCGCTCGGCGGCGCCGACCTCACCCTCCTCGGCGCGGCGGTCTCCGCGCTCGTCTACGTCCTCCTCGCCCGCCGCGGCGTCACCCCCGTGCGGCCGTAACACCCCTGGAAGAAGCTGGAGTCCGCCCGTATGAACAGCACCACCCCCGCCGCCGATCTCGTCCTCACCCGGGCCCGAATCCACACCGTCGACCCCGACCTGCCCGAGGCCGAGGCACTCGCCGTGCGCGACGGACGGATCGTCTGGCTCGGCCCGGACGCCGAAGCGGCCGCCTGGGTCGGACCCGACACCCGGATCCTCGACGCGGGGGGCCGACTCGTCCTGCCCGGGTTCATCGACGCGCACAACCATGTACGCCTCGGCTCCGACGACGCCTGCGTCCAGCTCGCCGGCGCCCGCACCCTCGACGAGATCCACGAGCGGATCCGTACGTGGCGCGCCGCCCACCCCGACGCCGCGTGGATCGAGGCCGAGGCCTTCGACTACTCGGCGATCCCCGGCGGACGGATGCCGACCGCCGCCGATCTCGACCCCGCCACCGGAGCCATACCCGCCCTGGTCCTCAGCTACGACGTGCACACCGCCTGGCTCAACACCGCGGCCCTGGACCGGCTCGGCATCGACCGGGACCACCTCGACCTGCCCTTCGGCACCGCCGTGACGGACCCCGAGACGGGTGAACCCACCGGATTCGTCAAGGACTTCGCCGTCAAGGGCCTCTCCCGCGCGGGCCACCGCGCCCTGCGCGAGCTCGGCGTACCGTGGGCCGCGCCCGACCGCCAGTACGGCCGACTCGCCAGGAGCCTCGACGACGCCATCGGCTACGGCATCACCACCGTCGTCGAACCTCAGAACTCCCTCGACGACGTCGCCCTCTTCGAGCGCGCCCGCGCCGAGGGCCGGCTCCGCTCCCGGATCGTCGCCGCCCTCTTCCACCCGCGCGGCACCACCGAGGGAGACCTCGACGAATTCGCCGCCGCGGCACGGAAGTTCGACGACGACCGGCTGCGCGTCGGCCCCCTCAAGCTGTACATCGACGACGTCGTCGAACCCCGCACGGCCGCCCTCCTGGAGCCGTACGCCGGTTGCGGCCATCACCGCGGCGACACGTTCTACCCGCCGGAGGAGTTCGCCGACCTGCTCACAGGCCTCGACGCGCGCGGCTTCCAGTGCTTCGTGCACGCCACCGGCGACCGCGGCATCCGTACGGTCCTCGATGCCGTCGCCCGCGCCCGCGCCGCCAACGGGCCGCGCGACGCCCGCCATCAGATCGTCCACGTCGAATGTCTCGACCCGGCGGACACCCCGCGCTTCGCCGAACTCGGCGTCGTCGCCTGCATGCAGCCCCGGCACGCCGCCCCCGACATCGCGGGCCCGGGCCAGGACTGGGCCGAGAACATCGGCCCCGACCGCTGGCACAAGGCGTGGCCCCTGCGCAGCCTGCGGACCGCCGGCGCGGTCCTTGCCCTCTCCAGCGACTGGAACGTGGCCGAGATGGACCCCATGGTCGGCATCTACACGGCGGTCACCCGCCGCCCGCTCGGCGGCGGGGAGCCCTGGGTCCCGGAGGAGACGATCGACGTCGCCACCGCGATCGAGGGCTACACCATGGGCTCGGCGTACGCGAACTTCCTTGAGCAGGAGCGGGGTTCGCTGACCGTCGGCAAGCTCGCCGACTTCGTCGTCCTCTCCCGCGACATCCTCCGCGTCGACCCGGAACGGATTCCGGGAACGGTGGCAGAGACGGTCGTGGTGGGTGGCGAGGTCGTCCGTACGGGCGCGCACGGCTGAGGTGGGCGGCGGCCCTCCCGGGGAAGGGAGGGCCGCCGCGACCGGCTGACCCCGTAAGAGGGGGGGAGGGTGGGTAGGGGTATGGACGGTACCGAGATAAACGGTGGGGGGCCATAACATACCGGGGC